>CAUJHW010000169.1 GCA_963205005.1 Pseudomonadota bacterium | reverse complement strand
CAGCAGGCTTGGCGGGACCTGCCACAGCCACCGCCGGGACCATGCCGCACAGAACGACTGCGCCGAGGGCTGCGATGGACGTCGAAGGCGGAGCTATCATCGGGACAGCTTAGGCACGCCAGCAAATGTCCGCCATGGGTCGTGAGCGGTCCTGAGTACCGTGCCAGAAACCGGACGTTCAGCACATCGGGCCCCGAGCGGACGCTGTGAATGTCCGAGATGGGTGGGAAGCGGACCTGAGGTTCAGACACCTTTGGCGGCGCGGCGGCCAAGCCATGTGAGAGAAATCGCGCGCCCCAAGAGCCAGAGAAGGGAGCTTGCCGAGGCCAGTAGACCGACGCCGAGTGCAGCGATGCTTCCTAAACCCGCCTTGACGTCCCACGGGTGCAACCGAACGTGGACGTCGCGCAGTTCGGACGGTGGCAGGGCGCTCAAGTCACCGACCCGTTGAACTTCGAGGACATAGTCTGAGGCTCGGGAAAGGCGAACGCTTCCAAGCTCTCGCTCCCGTCGATCACCGACCATCCGAACCAGACCAAGGTCAACGGCCCCCTCCGGTCCAAGGGTATCCCGGGCGATGAGGGAGCCTCGTCGTGTAACGGACCAACTCAGCCGGTCCTGGGGGCGAACGCATCCCGTCCCAACGCACCCAGGGCCAACCTTCTGCTCCACGATGAGGTAGAGGCCTGTCTGATTGATCTGGAACGGGCGCGAGCGAGCCTTGGCCGGGCTAGCCCCGATGGTGAGTGTGACGGGGGGAGTCGCGTTGACCTCCGTCCAAACGTACAGCCCGCCCGTGGGTACGGCAAAGAGCACAAAGGACAGTGCTGGTGCGGCTAGTCGAGCTATCAAGCCATCGCCTCAAAACCGCAATGTTATGGTCAAGCTTAGGCGAAACCGGAACGTCCGCAACGGGTCGACAGCGGCTATCGGCTCACCCGCTGAAACCGGACACTCGATTTTTGCGCCAGCAGGCGGACTACTGGGACGCCCGCGGTGGGTGGACAGCGGCCCAATACCTCACCTGCGAAGCGGGGGAGGGGGACCGGACGCCGAGCGCAGCGAAGAGCGGCTGGTGGAGGGGGCAAGCCGCAAGCTCAGAGGATGGATCGCCGGTTTGGCGCTGTGCGTGGGGCTCGCCCCCTCCACCACGCGCTCTGCGGCCGGCTACGCCAGCCTCGGCCCGGGGTTCCCCTCCCCCGCTTCGCAGGGGAGGTAAAGGTCCGCAACGGGTCGGAAGCGGTCCTCGGCTTCCTACCCGCGAGTCGACGCGACCGGGTTCGGCAACGAGTGATCTACAGATCCCGCCCCCCTACCCTCGCTCCCAGCGGCGCATGGACCAGTACTTGTAGCCCTCGCTCTCGACGAGCTTCCAGCCGCTCTTGCGCAGGCTGCGGCCGATCAGGTGGTTGAAGAAGCCGTGGGCCATGACCACCACGTTGGAGCCGTCCGCCGCCAGCTCGGCCACCATGGCGGCGGCCTGGTCGGCGCGGGCCTCGGCTTCCGCGCGGCTTTCCTGGCCATCGTGGTGGTTGAGGTACCACCACCAGACGCGGGCGACGAAGCCCCAGATCCGCGGCGACATGCGGATCCAGCCCGGGAAGCGCGGCGGCGGCAGCGGGGCCTCGATGAGGATGTCGTGGCGGTCGAATGCCGCTTCGCCCACCAAGGTCTGGGCGCTCTGGATGGCGCGGAGGCGGGTGGAGGTGACCAGGGTTCCGGCCTCGGCGACGAAGCGCTTCAGGCGGTCGGGCGGGGTCTGGTCCGGCAGGATGCCGCCGATCTCGTACTTCGCCCAGAAGTCGCGGTATTCCTCGGCCGTCAGCTTCACGGCCCGGGACAGGGCCGGCTCGCCGTGACGGGCCAGGACGATGGCGCCGGGGCGCACGGGGGCAGGCGTCGCGGCGCTCAAGGCTCTAGCCGTCGACCCGGATTGGCTTGACCGATCGAACCCACCCGTCTGACGAGCCCCTCACCCTTCACCCGAGGGCGTCCACGTGTGCGAGCGCGGACTGCCCCAGAGCTTCGAGGTCGTAGCCGCCCTCAAGCGAGGATACAACCCGACCCTTGGCGTGGCGGTTGGCTACCGAGACGATGGCCCGGGTCGCCCAGGCGAAGTCGCCGGCCTCCAGGCTCTGCCCGCCCCCGCCGACAGGATCGCGCCGATGGGCGTCGAAGCCCGCCGACACCAGGATCAGGTCCGGGGCGAAGGCGTCCACCCGGTCCATCAGCGCCTCGAAGGCCGCGCGCCAGACCTGGGCCGGCGCACCTTCCGGCGAGACGGTGTTGACGATGTTGTCCGGGACCGGCTCCGAGGGGTGTCCGGTTCCCGGCCACATGGGCCAGGACTGGATCGAGGCGAAGAACATCCCGGGCTTTCCGCCCAGCGCGGCCTGGGTGCCGTTGCCGTGATGGATGTCGAAATCGACCACCGCCACGCGGCCGAACCCTTCGGCCTGGGCCACCAGGGCGGCGACCGCCACATTCGAGAACAGGCAGAAGCCCATGGGCAGGCCCGGCTCGGCGTGATGCCCGGGCGGGCGGACCGCGCAGAAGGCTCGCTGTCCCTGTCCGGCCGCCACGTCGCGCACCGCCTGGACCACGGCGCCGGCGGCGCGGCGTGCGGCTGTCAGGCTGCCGGGCGACATGAGGGTGTCCGAGTCGAGCCGCAGCACCCCGGACGCCGGCGCAGCGCGGGAGATCGCCGCGACATAGTCCGCGCCATGGACCCGCAGCAGATCGGCATCGCTCACCAGCGGCGCCTCGTGCGGGGCGAGATCGAGGGTGGCGTCGGCCAGGGCGTCGGTGACAGCGCCCAGTCGTTCCGGACGCTCCGCATGGCCGGCGCCCGGACGGTGGTCGAACATGTCCCGATGGGTGTAGAGCGCGACAGTCATCCCTCATACTAACGCAGATTCACCGCCCGCAGATGCCAGAACCCGTGATCCGCCGCGCCGGACCCGCCGACGCCGAGACCCTTTCGGCCCTGGGCGCCCGGACCTTCACCGAGACCTTCGCGCATCTCTATGACCCGGAAGACCTCAAGGGATTCCTTGAGGAGGCGTACGGGCCTGAACGCACACGGGCCGACCTCGCGGACCCGGCCAAGGCCTCCTGGCTGGTCGAAGCCGACGGGGTGGCCATCGGCTACGCCCTGGCCGGCCCCTGCGGCCTGCCACACGACGAGGCGACCCCCGCCTGCGGCGAGCTGAAGCGAATCTACTTCCTGAAGGGCCACCAGGGCGGCGGCCTGGGCCGGCGCCTGTTCGCAGAGGTCATGGACTGGCTGCAGTCGGACGGGCCGCGCGCGGTCTGGATCGGCGTGTGGTCCGAGAATTTCGGCGCCCAGCGGTTCTACGAACGTCACGGATTCGAGAAGGTCGGCGAATACGGCTTCCCAGTCGGCCGGACCGTTGACCGGGAGTTCATCCTGCGCCGCCCGGCCGGATCTTTCGCCGCCTGAGGCGACGCCGCCCCGCCCGTTTCATTGCCGCGAATTAACGAGAAGCCGGCTTGGAAGCCGCGCCTGCATTTGGGACCTTCGCTCACCTTGGCGCGTGGGGCTCAAGTGCGGCGGTGAGCATGCTGAAGATCGGCTACGTTCGGGTGCGGGACGCGGCGGGACAGGACGACGCCGGGCTGCTGAAGGCTGCCGGCTGCCAGGTCGTGCGGACCGAGCAGCCCGGCGCGGCGGCGCCCGTCCTGGAGTCCATCCTCGAATTCATAGGTCCGGGCGACCAGCTTGTCGTCACCCGGCTGGACCGGCTGGCGGCAAACGGCCGCGGGCTGCTCGACGCCCTGGACGGACTTGAATCGCGGGGCGCCAGCCTTGAGGTGCTCGAACCGGAGCTGTGCAGCCGGGGTCACGCCGGACAGGCGCTGCGGGCGGTGCTGGAGGCGGTGGCTGGCTTCGAGCCCACGCCTCCGCCCCGCCGTCGGCGGACCTCGGCGCACGCCGACGAGATCTTCGCCCTGCAGCGCGCAGGTCTGGGCCCGGTGGAGATCGCCCGAAGGCTGGGCGTCTCGCGGATGACGGTCTGGCGCAAGCTCAAGGCGATTGAAGCGGTTGAGGCCTAGGGTTCGCCGCGAAAAGCTGGCACGTAGGCCGAGGCCCGCGGCATTTCCGGGCCGTTCCCGCGGGGCCCCGTCATGAAACCACCGACCAGCAAGGGCGCCCCCACCGCCGGCGTCTACGCCCCTCCGACGCCAAAGGTGTCGCGCCAGAAGAAGGCCAAGGTGCTCACCGCGGCCGAGCGGGCGGCGTTCCTGGCCTCTCGACCGGACCTCAAGCCCAAGGGCTGACTGGACATCGGGGCGCCTCGGCCCCATCCTCTGTCATTCAAACGGACGTTCGACGCGAGCCACCTGATGTTCATGCGCTTCTTCACCGAGCTTCGCGAGGCCAAGGTGCCTGTGACGCTGAAGGAATATCTCATGCTCATGGAGGGCATGGACAAGCAGGTCATCGACCGGTCGCTGGACGATTTCTATTACCTGTCGCGCGCCGCCCTGGTGAAGGACGAGAAGAACCTCGACCGTTTCGACAAGGTGTTCAGCCATGTCTTCCAGGGGATGGAGAAGCTGGGCGACGAGCTTCTCGCCGCCGACATCCCGGCGGAATGGCTCAAGAAGATCTCCGAGCAGTTCCTCACCGAGGAAGAGAAGGCCCAGATCGAGGCCATGGGCGGCTTCGAGAAGCTGATGGAGGCCCTGGCCCAGCGCGCCAAGGACCAGGCCGAGGGCAAGGGCGAAGGCGAGCGCGGCGGCAAGCCGGACGGCTCAAACCCCTTCGGCGCCAACGGCTATCACCCCGAGGGCGTGCGCATCGGCCAGGACAAGGGGCGTCACGGCCGGGCTATCAAGGTCTGGGACAAGCGCGAGTACAAGAACCTCGACGACAGCGTCGAGCTGGGCACCCGCAACATCAAGGTCGCCCTGCGCCGCCTGCGCAAATGGGTCCGCGAGGGCCATCCCGACGAGCTGGACATGAACGGCACGATCCGGGGCACGGCCGAGAAGGGCTACCTCGACATCCAGATGCGGGCCGAGCGCCGCAACAAGATCAGCGTTCTGATCTTCTTCGACATCGGCGGCTCTATGGATTCGCACATCAAGGTCTGCGAGGAGCTGTTCAGCGCCGCGCGCTCCGAGTTCAAGAACATGGAGTTCTACTACTTCCACAACTGCCTCTACGAGAGCGTGTGGAAGGACAACCGGCGCCGTCACGCCGAGAAGCTGAACACCTACGACATCCTCCACAAGTATCCGCATGATTACAAAGTGATATTTGTGGGCGACGCGACCATGAGCCCCTACGAGATCACCTATCCGGGCGGCTCGGTGGAGCACTGGAACGAGGAAGCCGGCGCCGTCTGGATGGACCGCGTGTCCAACATCTTCGAGCACATGGTCTGGCTGAACCCGACCGCCGAACGCCACTGGGACTACACCCCCTCGGTCGGGGTGATGAAGCAGCTGGTCGGCGACCGGATGTTCCCGCTGACTCTCGACGGGCTGGAAAAGGCCATGAAGGAGCTGTCGCGGTAGCCCCGCGGCGGTTTTCCTGACGGTCCGGTTCGACCCGAGCCTGCATAGCGCCTAAGGGATTCGCATGACCGATCCCCTCACCCAGGACCCGCCGGACGCGTCCGAGGAAGCCGAGGCCGCACCCAAGGCCGCCGTCTTCGGCGCGGCCGAGCGGCTGTTCGCCCTGCACGGTTTCCAGAACGTGTCGGTGCGCGACATCACCGCCGCCGCCGGGGTCAATCTGGCCAGCGTGAACTATCATTTCGGCTCCAAGGACGCCCTGCTGTTCGAGATCTTCCGCCGGCGCACGGCGGAACTGAACCGCGAGCGCGCCCGAATGCTGCACGAGGCCGCCGCCCGCCATGGCGGCAAGCCGCCGGTGCGCGATATCCTCGAAGCCTACTTCGCCCCGCCGCTGCGCTGGGCCTCGCCCGACAACGACCGTCGCATCTCCGTGCAGTTCATCATCCGCGCCCGCTCCGAGGGCACGGCCGACATGCGCGAGGTGCTCAAGAACGACGTCAGCCACCTGGCCCGGTTCGCCGACGCCCTGCTGGCGGCCCGTCCGGGCCTTCCGAAGGAAGACGTCTACTGGCGCCTGCACTTCGTGCTGGGGATGGTCCACAACAACCGCTTCGCCGAGTTCGACCGGCTGCACCACCTGTCCGGCGGGATCACCCGAGAGGGCGACGTGGAAGCGCTGCTGCGGCGGATGCTGGACTTCGCCGAAGCCGGCTTCAGCGCCTAGGTGGGCCGCCTTCTCCTCGGCGCGTGCGCGCTGCGGTTTCTCGACGCCTTCGTCCTTATCCTGCCGTTCTACACGGTGATGTTCGCCGAGCATGGCCTGTCGCCGGTGCAGATCGGCGTCATCCTGATGTCCTGGTCCACGGTGGGCATGGTCCTGGAGGTCCCCTGCGGCGTGCTGGCCGACCGGGTGTCGCGGCGCTGGCTGCTGGCCACGGCCCAGGCGGTCCGCGCACTTGGTTTCTTCGTCTGGCTCGCGTTCCCGAACTTCTGGGGCTTCCTCGCCGGGCTGATGCTGTGGGGCCTGAAGAGCGCCACCTTGTCCGGCGCCTTCGAGGCGGTGGTCTATGACGAGCTCAAGGCGCTGGGCCGGGAGGACGAGTACGCCCGGGTGATCGGCCGCACGCAGGCGGCTCGCTTCTCCGGCGTGCTGGCCGCCTCGCTGGGCGCGGCCGTCGTCTCGCCGCTGGGCTATCCGACGCTGATCTGGGCCAGCGTCGCCGCGGGCCTTGCGGCGTCTGGCGCCGCCCTGCTGCTGCCCCGGGCGCCGCGGGCGATGGCGGTGGCGCAGTGGGGATATCTCGCCCACCTGAAGCGCGGCGCACTCGAGGCCGCCAGCCTGCCGGGCGTCCTGCCGCTGATGCTGTTTATCGCCGGCATGCAGGCCGTGGTCTCCGCCTGCGCCGACTACTGGCAGCTGTTCGGACGCGATGTCGGCCTGTCGAAGCCGGGCATCGCGCTGTTCCTGGCGGCGCTGGCCGGGGTCGGGGCGGCCGCGAGCGCCGTGGCCCACCGGCTGCACGGCCTGTCGCATCGCGCGCTGTGCCTGATGCTGACCGCCGCCGGCGGCTGCGTCGTGGCCGCCGCGGCCACCTACCAGGCCTGGTCCGTCGTGCTGCTGATGACCTATGTGGCGCTCTACTGGATGGTCGACGTCAACGCCGACGCCCGCTTCCAGCACGCGATCCGCCCGGAGACGCGCGCCACCCTAGGCTCGGTCAAGGGCTTCACCATGCAGTGCGGAACGAGCGTGCTGATGCTCGGCTTCGGCTTGGTCGCGGGCGCGGCCTCGTATCGTGTGGCGTTCCTGAGCGCGGGCGTCCTGGCGATGCTGATCGGCGGCGGCTACGCGCTGGCGAGCCTCAGGCCGGCGCCGAGGCCTTCACCAGCCCCCACGCAAAGGTGAGGTCGGCGACGAAGGCGGCGTAGGCCACCTTCTTCGCATCCGGGTCCGGCAGTCGCAGCAGGTAGGACGGATGGTAGGTCACCACGCCCTGGGTCTGGTCGGGGAGCTGGATCGCCTGCTGGCGGAACTGGCCGACCGCCGTAGGCCTGCCGAAGACGGCGAGCGCCGCGGTCCCGCCCAGCGCCACGATCACCTTCGGCCGCACCAGCCGCCGCTCGGCGTCCAGCCACCAGCGACAGGCGCTGACTTCGCCGGCGTTGGGGGTCTTGTGGATACGCCGCTTGCCGCGCGGCTCGTGCTTGAAGTGCTTCACCGCGTTGGTGACGAAGGTCTCGGCGCGGGGCACGCCGGCCTCGGCCAGCGCCCGGTCGAGCATCTGGCCGGCCGGGCCGACGAACGGCAGGCCGGCCAGGTCCTCCTGATCGCCGGGCTGCTCGCCGACGAGCATCAGCCGCGCCTGCGCCGGTCCCTGCCCCGGAACGCCCTGGGTGGCGTCGCGCCACAGGTCGCAGCGGCGGCAGTGATCCACGCCCGCGGCGACCGCGCCCAGCTCGGTGGGCCCCGCGCTGTCGTAGGGGGCGTCGCGGCTGGTGCGGACGGCGGCCTTCACCACGCGACGGCTGGGTTCGGTTGCGGGTTGCCGGACCATTTCGGCGGTTCGGGCCTGGGCGCTGGCGATCAGCTCCGGAATGAGCGCCGCTTCCGGCAGGTTCCGCCAGTAGCGCTTGGGCATCTCCGACTGCATGGCCCCCACTTTCAGCCGCGCGGGGTTGAAGATCGAGGCGTAGTAGGTGCGCCAGTAGTCCTCCAGGGCGTCCTCGCGCGGGGCGTCGGCGGGATCGGCTCCGGCGGTGAAGGTCAGGTCCGCCAGGTCCCAGTGGGCGCAGACGTCCGGCGTCAGGATCGACCAGCGCATGTTGGTGAAGCGGCGCACGAAGAAAGGCGCGGTGGCCTCGGTCACCCGGTGCGCCGGCTCGAACCACGACACATAGGCCTCGCCCAGGTCATCCCTGGCCTCGCGGAAACGAACGAAGGCCTTCATCTTATGGGCGGCCCGGCTGACGTTCCGTCCGAACTCCTGTGCTCGGGCGACGTCAGGGTCGGAGACGATCCGCATCAGGTTCGGCTCGGTCTGCAGCCGCCACAGCAGGCGGTACAGCAGGGCGAACCGCTCGTCCGACCGGTGAAGGATGGCCTTCGCGGCCAGCTCCACGAAGGCCTTCGGCACCCGGAACGGTCGCTCCGCCACGGTGTTCGCCCCCGCCGCCGGTGGTTCGGGCGCGAACAGCTCGGCCGCACCATCCACGGTCCAGAGCGCCGCTTCCGGCGCGACGCCGTGCGCGCGCAGGCTGCGGGCCGCCTCGCGCCAGCCGTCGAAGTCGGTCTCGTGGGCCAGCCTCACGACCTGCATCAGAACAGCGACATCTGCTTCGGCTCGGGCACGTAGCGCTGGCGCAGGCCGGCGCTGTCGGTGAGCGCCCCGGGCGTCCAGTCGGCGGTGACGATGAAGGGCCTGAGCTTGTCGAGGCCGCGTGTCAGGCGGCGCACATCCTCCAGCACCAGTCGCTTGTATCGCCGGATGCCGAGCAGCCGGTCCACCGACTTCACACCGAGGCCCGGCACCCGCAGCAGCCGCTCGCGGTCGGCCGTGTTCAGGTCGACGGGAAACTCGCCGCGGTTGCGCAGCGCCCAGCCCAGCTTGGGATCGACCGCGAGGTCCAGGTCCTCGGTCTCGCCGACGATCTCGGCCCGCCCGAAGCCGTAGAACCGCATCAGCCAGTCGGCCTGATAGAGCCGGTGCTCGCGCACCAGCGGCGGCCGGGCCAGCGGCAGCCGCGCGGTCGAATCCGGGATCGGCGAGAAGGCCGAATAGTACACCCGTCGCAGATGGTAGGCGCCGTAGAGCGTCTCGCTGCGCTTGAGGATCTCGCCGTCCGGCGCATCGTCGGCGCCGACGATCATCTGGGTCGACTGGCCGGCGGGCGCGAACTTCGGCGGCATGGCCTTGCTGCGGCGATCCTTGGCGGCCTCGGCCGAACGGCGCACCCCGCCCATGGCCTTGCGGATGCCGCCCGCATCCTTTTCCGGAGCCAGACGGGCCAGACTGTCGTCCCGTGGCAGTTCCACGTTGATCGACACCCGGTCGGCGTAGAGCCCGGCCTCGGCCACCAGGCCCGGCGAGGCCTCGGGGATCAGCTTGAGATGGATGTAGCCGCGGAAATCATGGTCGAGCCGCAGGGTGCGGGCCACCCGCACCATCGCCTCCATTGTGTAGTCCGCCGTGCGGATGATGCCGGACGAGAGGAACAGCCCCTCGATGTAGTTGCGGCGATAGAAGCCCAGGGTGAGATCGACCACCTCCTTCACCGAGAACCGCGCGCGTGGCGTGTTCGACGACACCCGGTTCACGCAATAGGCGCAGTCGTAGATGCAGTAGTTGGTCAGCAGGATCTTCAGCAGGCTGATGCATCGACCGTCCGGCGCATAGGCGTGGCAGATGCCCATGCCCTCGGTCGACCCCACGCCCTTTCCGCCAACGGAATCCCGCCGGCCTGATCCGGACGAGGCGCAGGACGCATCGTACTTGGCGGCGTCGGAGAGGATTGCGAGCTTGCGCTTGAGATCTAGGACGGCCATCCGGCGAACCTAGGGTTCTGTATTTGTTCCCGCAAGCGGCGCCTTGGGAATTTCGCCGCGAACAAATTGACGCCGCGCTCGAAACGGCGGCGTGGCCGGCGCGCCGCTGCGCGAATTTCGGGCGGCGCCTGTCGCTGGGCAGGGCATTGCGCAACGAGGCGGCGCCCTCGCGGCGGACGGATGCCCGCGCCGGCAGACCAGATGCGGCTCCGCCAGGTTCGCCGCGCAGGCGGAACGGCATCCGATTTCGGCAAGTTTTCGTCATGTCTGCCAAATATACATGACCATCAAATTTGTATCCGGAGCTCGGGTTGCAGCCTGAAAATCAGGCATGATATTGTATATGCATCCCATCAATGCTGTAACGCATCCATTCGCGGCAACGCAGACGGTATTCGCCTGAAAAAGTGACTCCCCGGTGTCACTTCATCGGGCGCGACACCCACACTGTCCTTCGAAACATCGGGGGATATCTCATGCATCGCGTTCAGAAGACCTGGCTGCTGGCGGGCATTTCAGCGCTCGCCATGGCGACGGCGGGTGCGGCCAGCGCCGCCGCGGCAGCCGCCTCGGCGCCCGAGACGGTCGACGAACTGATCGTCACCGGAACGCGGTCCACGGCGCGGACGGTCACCACCAGCCTGGCGCCGATCGACGTGCTGACGGCCGAGGTGCTGGAGAAGAGCGGGAAGCAGTCCGTCCGCGACCTGATTTCCACCCTGGTCCCCTCGGCCAACACCTCGAACTCCGGGGCCGGCGCCAGCTTCGCGATCAAGACCGTATCGCTGCGCGGCCTCGCCAGCGACCAGACCCTGGTGCTGGTCAACGGCAAGCGCCGCCACAACACCGCCGTCCTGTTCGTCAACGGCACCACCCAGGCCGGCCAGTCGCCCCCCGATCTCGACCTGATCCCCGCTTCCGCAATCCAGCGGATCGAGGTGCTGCGCGACGGCGCCTCGGCGCAGTACGGCTCCGACGCCCTGGCCGGCGTGATCAACATCCTGCTCAAGGACGGCGCCGAGGGCGGCTCGTTCACCGCGCTGACCGGCACGACCCTGCAGGGCGACGGCGAGACATTGCAGGGCTCGATCAACTATGGCTTCGGCCTGGGCGAACGCGGCTTCTTCAACGTGACCCTCGATGCGCGCACGACCAACCTGGTCGACCGCGGCAAGTACACCCCGGCGACGGCCAACCTCTATTTCCCGATCGCGCCCGGCGTGCCCGACCCGCGTGAGTTGACCATCGACCGCCACGTCTCCCACCCGGGGTCGCCGGCCTCCCAGCTCTATTCGCTGGGCTACAACACCGCCTTCGAGCTGACCGAGAACGCCAGGCTCTACAGCTTCGGCACGATCTCCAGCCGTAACTCCGCCGCCTGGCTGACCTTCCGCGCGCCCAGCGCCTTCAACAACAATGCCACCGTCTACCCCGACGGCTACTCGCCGCGCCTGTTCCTGAAGGATCGCGACTACCAGGGCACGTTCGGGGCCAAGGGCTCGGGCCTGCTGGGCTTCGACTGGGACCTGTCGACCTCGATCGCCCGAAACAAGGTGGACTACTTCGAGAACTCGCTGAACACGTCCTACGGCCCGGCGTCGCCGACCTACTTCTACCTGGGGACGCTGACCTTCAAGGAGTGGACCAGCAACTTCGACATCAGCCGTGAGTTCGACCTCGGGCTGGTCAAGCCGATGTTCGTCGCCGCCGGCGTCGAGTACCGCAAGAGCGACTTCACCATCGGGGTCGGCCAGAAGGAATCCTACGACACCGGCCCGTTCAGGTATCCCGTGGGACATCCGCTGGCGACCAACCTGGCTGCCGTGGCCGGGGGCGCCAACGGCGTCTCTGGCTTCCCGCCGTCGACCGCCGGCGATTTCTCGCGCAACAACAAGAGCCTGTATCTCAACATCGAGCAGGCGCTCACCGACACCTTCGAAATCTCGCTGGCCGGCCGCTACGAGGACTACTCCGACTTCGGCACCGCCGAGACCGGCAAGGCCTCGCTGCGCTGGGAGCCCTTCCCGGGCTACGCCCTGCGGGCCACGGCCTCCACCGGCTTCCGCGCGCCGTCGCTGCAGCAGCAGCACTACGGCTCGGCGAGCACGATCAATGTCGCCCTGCCCGGCCAGCCGGCGCAGCTGGGCCCGTCCCAGATCCTGCCCACCAACAACCCTGCCGCCATCGCGCTGGGCGCCAAGCCGCTGGAACCGGAGAAGTCGACGAACTACTCGGCGGGCCTTGTGGTCCAGCCGCTGCCAGGCCTGAGCGCCACGGTCGACATCTACCAGATCGAGATCAAGAACCGGATCCTGCAGAGCGAGCAGCTGGGTCCGAACGCCGCCGTCAACGCCGCCCTGGCGCGCGCGGGCCTCAACCCCGGCCAGGCGGCCTTCTACTATGCCAACGCCGCCGACACGACGACGCGGGGCCTGGACTTCGTCGCTGACTATCGCACCGACTTCGGCGACTACGGCCGGGTGAAGTGGACCATCTCGGCCAACTTCAACAAGACCAAGTTCGACCGCATCACCGCCCCTCCGGCCTCCCTGGCCGCCGCGGGCCTGGTGCTGGTGGGTCGTGGCCAGATCGGCAACTTCACGGTCGGCACGCCGCGCAACAAGCAGATCGCCTCTGCGGAATGGACGATCGAGCCCTTCACCATCAACCTGCGCGTCACCCGCTACGGCAGCGTCACCCAGCGCAACTCGGCCAACCCGGGGCTGGACGAAACCGTCTCGCCCACCGGCATCGTCGATCTGGATATCGCCTATGACTACAACGAGAACATCCGCTTCTCGGTCGGCGCCAACAACCTGACCGATGTGCTGCCGGATATCGTGCAGCCGGCGGCGCGCGGCGCGGCATCCGGCCCGTTCACCTACTTCAACCAGTACTCGCCCTTCGGCATCGCCGGTGGCTTCTACTATGCCAAAGTGGCCGTGAAGTTCTGAGCGAGCGCCTTCCGCCACCGCGACCGGAGAGACTGATGGACAAGACCCCTCGTCGTGGCGTGGACCGGCGCCGGCTGCTGTCGATGGGCGGGACGGCGATCGCCGCCTCGTCCCTGGCGGCGCCGGCGGCGGCGGCGGAAAAGGCCGCCGGCCAGGCGCCCACCGTTCCGGTGACCATCACCGAGGGCACCAATATCGCGGTGTCGGCCTCGCCGGACGGCAGGACGCTCGCCTTCGACCTCTTCGGGGTGATCTGGGCCCTGCCGGTGAACGGCGGCGCGGCGAAGCGGCTGACCGACGACCTCACCGACGGCGCCCAGCCCGACTGGTCACCGGATGGCAGGCAGCTGGTCTTTCAGTCCTATCGGGACGGGACCTTCCAGATCTGGACCGTCAACGCCGACGGGACCGGCCTGAAGCAGCACACACGCGGGGCCTTCGACTGCCGCGAGCCACGGTTCTCGCCGGACGGCAGGTCGGTGGCATTCGGCTCCGACCGCACCGGGGCCTATGCGATCCATGTGCTGGACCTCGCCACCGGGGCCATCCGCCTGTGGGCGGCGGCCGAGGGCCAGGCCTGTGAGCCGGCCTGGTCGCCGGACGGGACGAAGATCGCGTTCGCGGTCGACCGGACCCGGGTCGAGATCGTAGACGCCTCCGGGGCGCGCACCGCCGGCCCGGCGATCACCGCCTCGGCCGACCGGCTGAACCCCGTCGAACTGCACAGCCCCGCGTTCACTCCGGACGGCAAGGGGATCGTCTACCACCTGCTGTCCAACGGCCGCTCGGAGCTGGTCGGCCCTGGCGGCCCCCTGGTGAAGGGCGAGGACGTCTTTCCGTTCCGCCCCGCCTGGCTCCCGGGCGGGGACATGGTCTATGCGGCTGGCGGCAAGATCCACCGCCGCACCGCCGCCGGCGCGGTCAGCGTCATCGCCTTCAGCCTTTCGGTCCCGGTCGCGCGGCCGAAGTATCCCAAGCGCCAGCGCGACTATGACGGCGCGGCGCCGAAGGCCGCTGTCGGCATCGGCAGTCCGATGCTGTCGCCCGACGGGACGCAGGTGGTGTTCCGGGCGCTGAACGCGCTGTGGCTGCTGCCCATCGGCGGCAAGGCCCGCAAGCTGGTGGACGACGGCTTCTGGAACTGCGACCCGGCGTGGTCGCCCGATGGCAAGACCCTGGCCTATTCCACCGACCGCGCCGGCACGCTCGACATCTGGCTGCGCGACATGGCCACGGGCGCTGAGCGCCAGCTGACCCGTCACAAGGGCGCCGCCGTGTCGGCCGCCTGGTCGCGCGACGCCCGCACCCTGGCCTTCCTGGACCAGACCGGCGCGCTGCATACCGTCGACGTGGCCACCGGCCGCATCACCCAGGTGTTCGGCGCCATCTGGGAACCGGGAAAGCCCACCTGGAGCCCGGACGGCAGGACCCTGGCCCTGGCCGCCTTCAAGCCCTACTCGGCCCGCTTCCGCGAGGGACTGAGCGAGATCCTCACGGTCGATGTCGCCACCGGGGCCGCGACCTACCAGCCGGTGTTCCCCGACAAGTCACTGGGCACACGCGGGGATGACGGCCCGGTCTGGTCGCCGGACGGCAGGAGCCTGGCCTTCGTGTTCGCCAGCCGCCTGTGGGTCGCCCCCGTGGACGCCCGGGGCGCGATGACGGCCCCGCCGCGCGTGCTGAACAACGAGGTCACCGACGCCCCGACGTGGAGCGGCGACAGCTCGAAACTGCTCTACCTCTGCAACGGCGACCTGCGGCTGATCCCGGCCGCCGGCGGCGCGCCGGTCACCGTTCCGCACGGGATCACCTGGGCCGCGGCGAAGCCGAAGGGCCGGGTCGTGGTCCGCGCCGCACGCCTCTGGCAGGGCCTGACGCCGGACGTGCGCAAGGACGCCGACATCGTCATCGTCGGCAACCGCGTCGCCGACATCCTGCCGGCCGGCTCGTCCGTCGCCGACGCGAAGGTGGTCGACGGCGCCCGCGCGACGGTGATCCCGGGGCTGGTGGAAATGCACGCCCACCGGCAGATGCAGGGTTATGCCTATGGCGACCGCGAGGGCCGGCTGTGGCTGTCGCTGGGGGTGACCACCGCCCGCTCGCCCGGCTCGCCCGCCTACCACATGGTCGAGGACCGCGAGGCGATCGACGCCGGCCTGCGGATGGGCCCGCGCTATTTCTCCACCGGCGAGGCCATCGACGGCTCGCGGATCTACTACAACTTCATGCGGCCGGTGACCGAGCCGGGGCAGATGGCGCTGGAGCTGTCGCGCGCGAAGGCGCTCGGCTACGACCTGCTGAAGTCCTATGTCCGCCAGCCCCTGCAGGCCCAGCGCGACATCACCGCCTGGGCGCACGACCAGGGGATTCCGGTCACCTCGCACTACCACTATCCGGCGCTGGCCTTCGGCGTGGACGGGATGGAGCACATCGGCGCCACCAGCCGCACCGGCTATTCGCGCACGGTCAGCCAGCTGGGCGTCAGCTACCAGGATGTCACGGCCCTGTTCGCCGCCAGCGGCGCGCGGCGCACGCCCACCCTGTTCACTGCCTCGGCGATGTACGGCCAGGACCGCTCGCTGGTGGACGACGCCCGCACGAAGGCGCTCTACCCGCCATGGGAGTACGCCAAGCTGATCCAGCGCGCCGAGCAGGCCGCGACCGGCGACAACAGCATCGCCATGGCGTCGCTGGCCGCCAATGTCGCCCACCTGAGGGCCATCCTGGCCGGCGGTGGCCGGGTTGTGACCGGCACGGACTCTCCCATCGATTTCAATGGCATCAGCCTGCACATGAACCTTCGGGCCATGGTGAAGTACGGCATGACGCCGTTCGAGGCCCTGACAACCGCCACCCGCTATGCCGGCGAGTTCCTCGGCCAGCCGCTGGGCGTGATCGCCAAGGGGATGCTGGCCGACCTGGTGGTGACCGAGGGCGATCCCCTCACCCGGATCGAGGACGCCGCGGCCGTGCGCTATGTGGTCAAGAACGGCGAGGTCCTGGACCTGAAGGCGATCCTCGGCCCCTTCGCGGGCATGAAGACCGCCCAGGCCGAGCCGGTCCGGATGGCCGCCCGCACCCCACCGCCCGGCCTCTGGTGGCATGACGCGGCCTATGTAGAGGCCGGTCGCGCCGCCTGCTGCCTCGACCCGTTCTGCGCCGTGGCCCCGGGCGGGCGCCGGATCTTCCGCGCCGAGGCCGTGTAGGTCGGGGCGGAACCTCCGCCATGGCCGGCCATTTGGCCCCCATGACCCGGCTGCTGATCCGCCACGAGACGCGCTACGGCTATGAGCGTCCCGTGCGTTTCGCCGAGCACCGCCTGCTGGTCCGGCCCCGCGACAGCCACGCGATCCGGGTCGTGGACGCGGTGCTGACCGTCTCGCCTCCAGGGAAGATGCGATGGCACTACGACGCCCTCGGCAATTCGGTGTGCGGCTTCACGCCCAAGGACGAGTCGCGGGTGCTCTCGATCGTCAGCGACCTGACCATCGAGCGGTTCCCGGCCGACCTGACCGACCCGAAGGTCGAGGACCCGCAGACCGCCACCCCTATCGTCTACACCCCGACCGACCGGGCGGCGCTGGCCCCCTTCATCGATCCGTCGACGGCGGATCCGGACGGTGTCCTGCTGAAGTGGCTGCGCGACCAGCTGGGCAGTCCGCACGAGCCGGCCCTGGACTTCGTGCTGCGGCTCAACCGCCAGATCCATGACAGCTTCGAGTATCAGGCCCGCGACCTGGGCGCGGCGCAGGAGCCCTCGCACACGGTGCGCCTGGGCGCTGGCACATGCCGCGACTTCGCCTGGCTGATGGTCGAGGCGCTGCGCCGCCTGGGCTACGCGGCGCGGTTCGTCACGGGCTATCTCTACAGTCCCCGGCAGAGCCTGCTGCGCGGGTCCGGCGCGACCCACGCCTGGTGCGAGGTGTTCCTGCCGGCCCTGGGCTGGCTGGAGTTCGACCCCACCAACGCCATCGCCGAGAGCGCCGACCTGATCCCCGTGGCGCTGGCCCGAACGCCTGCCGAGGCCGCGCCGATCTCCGGCTCGATCTATGGCGATCCCGGCGAGACCCGCCTGTCGGTACACGTGGATGTGCGCGTCGAGCCACCTGCATCCGCGCAGGCGAGATCTGACGTAAACCCCGCTGACACTAGATCGCCGCAGACTGCGCGCTAATCTGTCGCCGAACGTCGAACTATGAGGATGTCGAAATGAGCCTGATCATCGGAAGGCGCGAGCTGATCCTGGGCGGCGCAGGCCTGGCGATGGCGCCCGGCCTGGCCCTGGCCGGCCCCGGCCGCATCGCCTTTCAGGTCTTCCGCAACGGGACGAAGGTGGGAGAACACCAGCTGGTGTTCGCCGGCGACGACGCCAACCGCGTCATCACCACCAACGTGGCCATGACGGTCAAGGTCGGCCCGGTGCCGGTCTACAGGTACAAGCACACCGCCGTGGAGAAGTGGGCCGACGGCAAGTGGGCCAGCATCGACACCACCACCGACGGCAACGGCAAGGTGACCCGGGCTTCCGCGAAGGCCATGGGCTCCTACGTGCAGATCAATGGCCCCGGCGGCCCGCAGCGCGGCCCGGCCGACGCCATGCCGCTCAGCCACTGGAACCCCGCCAGCTTCGGCAAGCCCCTGTTCAACCAGCAGGAAGGCAAGATGCTGAAGGTGCGTTGCACCCAGGTGGCGCCGGGCCACTGGTCGGTGCGCGGCGAGGCCGAAATCGACGATTTCTACGACGCCTCAGGGGTCTGGGTGGCCCTGAAGGGCAAGCTCGAGGACGGCTCGAAGATGGAATACAAGCGGGTCTGACTAGTTCGCCGGGACCAGCGCCGCTTCCACATAGGCTTCGAACGCGCCGCGCGCCGTGGTCAGACAGCCGTCCACCTGGGCGGCATCGAGGATCGGATCCAGCCGGGTCAGGCTGGCTGCGTCCGGACAGGCGGGCTTCTCCAGCGCGGCGCCCCGGCGCGTTCGCGGCTGGGCCACCAGCATCTTCAGGATCGCCATCTTCTCGGCATTGACGCTGGCCAGCTGCTGGCGCCGCGGCGCCATCGCGCCGGCCTCGGTCCCGGTCAGCCGGGTCACCTGGCCGGCG
The DNA here is from genome assembly GCA_963205005.1 of Pseudomonadota bacterium. Taxonomy (GTDB): domain Bacteria; phylum Pseudomonadota; class Alphaproteobacteria; order Caulobacterales; family Caulobacteraceae; genus Phenylobacterium. Next base: position 32,376 of record CAUJHW010000169.1, on the reverse strand, counting down.
GTGTCGATCACGACCAGGGTCTTGCCCACGCCCAGCGGCAGCCGCTCGCCGGCCTCGACTTCGCGTCCACGGGGAATGGCCGGATCGGTCGAGGCCACGACCACGAAATCCGCCGCCTGCGCCGCGCCTGCGAGCCCGATGGCGGCCAGCACACCCAGAACGATCCTGCGCATCGTCTATTTCCTCGGTTGCCCCCGATCAGTTCGGCCAAGGCGGAGCTGCGGTCAAGCGTCACACCGTATTCGACCGTTCGCGCGCCTTGCCCGTTGCGCCCCGGGTAAATCCTCCTAGCATTGAGAGAACGACGCCGGCACAGACCGGTTCTTCGAATCAGAAACCAGGCAGGGAGAGCCGCGCGGGATACGCCCGCCAGGCGGCGACGGGATTTGGACACCAGTATCGAGACCACCGCGCCCGTCGAAGATGACCTGGCCGAGCGCGAGGCCGCCTACGAGAAGTTCGTCTGGGACAACCTGAAACGAAACTACCTCGGCAACTACCTGCACGGCATGCTGGGAATGACCGGCTTCCGGCTGGTGAATGCGCCCACCTTCCTTCCGGCCTACCTGCACATGATCTCCGGCTCCAACGCCATCGTTGGTCTGGGCCTGGCGCTGCAGCAGGTGGGCGGGATCATCTCGCCCATCTTCGCCGGCACCAAGATCGAGCACCGCAAGAAGGTGATGCCCGCCGCCATGCTGATGGGCGGCCTGGGGCGCGTGGCGATCCTGGGGATCGCGCTGTCGGCCTGGTTCGTCACCAACGACAAGTACGTGCTCACCCTGCCATGGGGCCGGGTCGAGGTTCAGCCGCTGGTCTGGTCCGTGCTGTTCTTCATGCTGATGTTCGGCATCTTCATGGGCGCCCAGCGGGTGGTGTTCAGCCTGTTGATGTCCAAGGTGATACCGCTCAGCCGGCGGGGGCGGCTGCAGGCGTGGCGCAACGCCACCGGCGGGGCGATCGCCGCGGTCCTGGCCTTCGTTGCCGGGCGCTACTTCATCGGCGGCAACCTGTTCGGCAACGGCTATGCGACGACGTTCCTGTTCGCCTGCATCCTGACCACCATCGGCCTGTGGGCCCTGCAGATGCTTCTAAAGGAGCCCGAGCCGCCGACCACCCGGGCCGAAGGCCGGTTTCGCGACCGCCTGCGCGACTTTCCCAAGCTGATCGCCGAGGACCGGGCCTACGCCTTCTTCCTGATCGTGCAGATGCTGGCCACCTCGGCCCGGATCGCCACCCCGTTCTACATCCTCTACGTCGGCGAGAAGATCGAGATGACCGGCATGACGCTCGGCCTGCTCTCGCTGGGCTTCCTGGGCGCGGACACCGCCTCGAACCTGATCTGGGGCTACCTGGGCGACAAGACCGGCTTCCGGCTGGTGCTGATCTTCTCCGTCGCCGCCTGGATCGCCGCCACCGTCCTGCTGATGACCGTGCATTCGACGCCGGCGATCTTCATGTCATTCTTCGGCCTGGGTGCCGCACAGGCCGGCTACATGATGGCCGCCCAGACCATGATCCTGGAGTTCGGCGAGCGCGACGACCTGCCGATGCGCATTGCCGTCTCGGCCACGGCCGAGAGCATCACCGCCACCCTCGGCCCGCTGGTCGGCGGCGCCGTGGCCGACCTGTTCGGCTACAGCTTCGTCTTCGGCGCCTCGCTGGGCTTCCTCGCCGCGGCCCTGCTGATCCTGATCCTGGCGGTGCGCGAACCGCGACTGCGGCTCGCCGCCTAACGTCCGTCCGACGCCGGAACCCGAACCGGAAACGTGAGTTTTCTGGGTAGGGGCGGCTCCGCTGTGCGGCGGATTGGACAGAAGGACAGAAATGACATCGACCGTGGCGCTCGACGCCTCGCAGGCGACCACGGGCATCGCCGGCTTGGATGACATTCTCTGCGGCGGCCTGACCCGCGACCGGTTGTACCTGATCGAGGGCAGCCCCGGGGCCGGCAAGACCACGGCGGCCCTCAGCTTTCTCCTCGCCGGCGCCGCCGCCGGTGAGAAGAGCCTCTACATCACCCTTTCCGAGACCGAGCATGAGCTGCGCCAGACGTCGCTGTCCCACGGCTGGGACCTGGCCGGCCTCGACATCTTCGAACTCGTGCCGCCCGAGAGCCTGCTGGACGAGATGCAGCAGCAGAGCCTGCTCTACTCATCCGACCTGGAGCTGGGCGAGACCACCCGGATGATCTTCGATGCGGTCGAACGATCGCGCCCCTCGCGTATCGTCATCGACAGCCTCTCGGAGATCCGCCTGCTGGCGCAGAATTCATTGCGGTACCGGCGTCAGGTTCTGGCCCTCAAGCACTACTTCGCCAGGCATGGCGCGACCGTGCTGCTTCTGGACGACATGACCAGCGAGAACCAGGACAAGACGGTTCACAGCGTCGCCCACGGCGTGATCCGGCTGGAAGAGCTGGCGCCGGAATACGGCGCCGAGCGCCGCCGCATCCGCGTGGTCAAGTACCGCGGCCGCAAGTACCGGGGCGGCTACCACGACTTCACGATCAAGACCGGCGGTCTGGAGGTCTACCCGCGCCTCATCTCCAGCGAACACCGCACCGTCTTCGACCGCACCCCGCTCAAGAGCGGCATCAAGGGTCTGGATGGCCTGATGGGCGGCGGGCTGGACCGCGGCTCGAGCTGCCTGATCCTGGGACCCGCCGGGACCGGAAAGTCCCTGCTCAGCCTCACCTTCGCCCTTTCGGCCATCGGCCGGGGCGAGAAGGCGGCCGTGTTCGTCTTCGACGAGGAACTGGGCCTGCTGATCGAACGGTCCCGCAGCCTTGGGCTGGACCTCCAGAGCGCGATCGATTCCGGCGACCTGTTCATCCAGCAGATCGATGCCGCCGAGCTGTCGCCGGGCGAGTTCACCGCCAAGGTCCGCGCCTGCATCGATACGATGGGCGCCCGGACCGTCGTGATCGACAGCCTCAACGGATACCAGGCGGCCATGCCGGAGGAGCATTTCCTGCTTCTGCATATCCATGAGCTGCTGCAGTTCCTGAACCGGCAGGGGGCGACGACCTTCCTGACGGTGGCCCAGCACGGCCTCGTGGGCGACATGAAGGCGCCGCTCGATGTCACATACCTGGCCGACACCGTCATGCTGCTCCGGTACTTCGAGGCGATCGGCGAGGTGCGTCGCGCGATCTCGGTGATCAAGAAGCGGTCGGGTCCCCACGAAAAGACCATTCGCGAGTACGAGATCGGCGCCCGCGGCCTGGTCCTCGGCCCGCCGCTGACGAACTTCCAGGGCGTCCTGCGCGGCGCGCCCAACTTCGTCGGCTCGGGCGTCGGGCTGCTGGGCGAGACGTCGGCGTGACACGCGGTCCCGCGGAGTCGTCCGAGCGCGCCCTGATCCTGGCCCCCCACGGCCGCGACGCCGGGCTCGCGGCCCAGATCCTGGGCGAGGCGGGGATCGCCGCGACCTCCTGCGGTGATCTCGCCGGGCTGATCAGCGAGCTTCAGGAAGGCGCGGGTCTGGCGTTGCTGGTCGAGGAGGTCCTGCAGGAACATGGCTACGCGGCCCTGGTGCGGTGGATCGACACCCAGCCATCCTGGTCGGACTTTCCCATCATCCTGCTGGCCCACAGAGGCGGCGGCATCGAGCGAAATCCGGCCGCGGCGCGGCTCAGTGAAACCCTGGGCAACATCACCTTCCTGGAGCGCCCGTTTCATCCGACCACCCTGGTCAGCGTGGTCCAGACCGCGCTCCGCGGTCGGCGGCGGCAGTATGAGGCCCGCGAGCGGCTGGACACCCTGCGCGCCGCGGTCCTGCGCCAGGAGCGTGACCGCAAACACCTGCGACTGATGGTCAACGAACTGAACCACCGGGTGAAGAACACCCTGGCCACCGTGCAGTCGATCGTGGCCCAGACCCTGCGCAGCGCCGAGGTTCCGGTGCGGATCCGCGACACCCTGACCCTGCGGGTGCTCGCCCTCAGCAAGGCCCACGACGTTCTCACCGACGAGCAGTGGTCCGGGGCCGATCTGCGGCAGATCGCGGCACAGGCCGCCCTGCCCTTCCGCAGCGGGCTGGGCGAAGACAGGGTCACGCTCAACGGCCCCGATGTGCGCCTTCCGCCGAAGACCGCCATCGCCGTGGCCCTGGCGGTTCACGAACTGGCGACCAACGCGGTCAAGTATGGCGCGCTCTCCGGACACGACGGCGCGGTCAGCCTGGACTGGACCCTGTCCCTCGAGGCCGGCCGGCGTCGCCTCGACATGGTCTGGCGCGAGCATGGCGGCCCGGTGGTGAAACTCCCCTCCCGCGCCGGCTTCGGCACCCGCCTGATCGAACGCGGACTTGCCGCGGACCTGCACGGCGAGGTGCGGATCGACTATCCGCCGCAGGGCGTGATCTGCACCATCAGCGCCGATCTCGACGCCGAAGAATCCGCGCCGCTGGCGACCCCGGATCCCGCCGCAGCGACCCAGTCCGGGATTCGCTGAGATCACGGCCGCAGATCGCGAACCCGTCGATTGCCCGGGTTTTCGGCGCCATCTGCCTACAAAGGCGGCGAAATCGGTGACGGGTGGGGGTCCGGAGCCGACCCCGTCCGAACGCCATTGGCGGCGTTTCTGCACAATGCCTATGCACGATCTGTTCGACGCTTAGGCAGATAGCGGGAAAGCCGCAGATCGCGCCGATCAGGGGGTAGACGCCATGAACCGCGCACGCGCGCTCGCCGGGCTTTCGACACTGCTGCTGCTCGTGACCGCATCCGCGGCCAGGGCCCAGACGGCGGCACCGGTGGCCGACCCGGCCAACACGGCATGGATCCTGGCCGCGACGGCCCTGGTCCTGTTCATGACCCTGCCGGGCCTGGCCCTGTTCTATGCGGGCCTTGTGCGCGCCAAGAACGCCCTGTCGGTGATGATGCACTGCGTGGCCATCGCCTGCCTCGCCTCGGTGGTCTGGCTGCTCGGCGGCTACAGCCTGGCCTTTTCCGGAACCCACCCGCTGATCGGCGACCTGGCCAAGTTCGGACTTCCCGGCGTCCGCGGCAGCGTCGTTGGAACGCTGCCCGAGACCGTGTTCTTCGCCTTCCAGATGACGTTCGCCATCATCACCCCGGCGCTGATCGTCGGCGCCTATGTGGAGCGGATCAAGTTCGGCGCGGTGCTGATGTTCTCGGGCCTGTGGCTGCTGCTGGTCTATGCGCCCGTCTGCCACTGGGTCTGGGGTGGCGGCTGGCTGGCCGGCCTGCACGTGATGGACTACGCGGGCGGGCTGGTGGTCCACGCCACGGCGGGCATCGCCTCGCTGGTCGCGGTCGCCATGCTGGGCCCGCGCGACATCTTCCCCAAGGACGTCCATCCCCCGCACAACCCCGGCATGACCATGATGGGCGCCGGCATGCTCTGGGTCGGCTGGTACGGTTTCAACGCCGGTAGCGCCCTGGCCGCCGACGCCTCCGCCGGCGGGGCCCTGGTGGCCACCCACATGTCGGCGGCGACCGCGGGCCTGGTCTGGGCCATCATCGAGAAGCTGCGTTTCGGCCGGTCCTCGATGATCGGGGCGGTCACGGGCGTGGTCGCGGGCCTGGCCACCGTGACCCCGGCCTCCGGCTTCGTCGGGCCTATCGGCGGCGTGATCCTGGGCGCCGTGGCCAGCGTTGTCTGTTTCCACGCCGTCGACATCGTCAAGCACCGCTTCAAGCTGGACGACAGCCTCGACGTCTTCGCCGTGCATGGGGTCGGCGGCATCCTGGGGACCCTGCTGGTGGCGGGTCTCGCCACCACCCAGCTGGGCGGCACGGGCTACGCAGAGGGCATGGGCCCCGCCAGCCAGTTCGGCGTTCAGGCCATCGGCGTTGCGGCGGTGTGCGCCTGGTCGGCTGTCGCCTCGGCGGCGATCCTGCTGCTCTGCAAGTTCACCGTCGGCCTGCGCGCCAGCCCCGAGGCCATTGAGGACGGCCTCGACATGTCCAGCCACGGCGAGCGCGCCTACCAGAACTAGGACTGCGGGGCGCAGCGCGCCGGAGGCGCCGTCATGGGAACCACAGAAAGCACGGACGGCACGGAAGGCGTGCTGCCGGTTCGTCTCGGCTCCGGAGCCTTCTGTGTCGTCCGAGTTTTCCGGGGTTGCTTTGAGCGGCGCTGACGCGCCAGGAAAGCTTCCGGTCAGGATGCGGCGACAGCATCTCCCTCAGGCGGAGAGGGAGCCGTTTCCATCTGGGGCCACTGCGCCCTAAACCGAAGTCATGATCCACGTCCCCACTGCGGTCTGGGCGCACACGGTGTTCGACCTCGCGGCCTGGGGCGCGGGGCTGGCGTTCAGCGTGCTCCTTTACCGCTGGCGGCTGAAGGGCCTGACCGAGCAGGTGGCGGGCAAGGTGGGCGGCGGCTATTTCGCGGCCCTGGCGGCCGGCGCGATCCCCGGCGCATGGCTGGCCGGATCGCTCAACACCCTGCAGGGCGCACACCCGGCCCTGTCGCACAGCGTGGTCGGCGCGCTGGTGGGCGCCATCGTCGGCGTCGAGATCTACAAGGCCGCCCGCAGGATCACCGGCTCGACCGGCGGGGTGTTCGTCGGTCCCTTCGCGCTGGGCCTGGTCATCGGACGCTGGGGCTGCCTGTTCGCCGGACTGCCCGACGGGACCTATGGCGCGCCCACCGCCCTGCCCTGGGCCGTCGATCTCGGCGACGGGATCGGCCGCCACCCGGTTCAGGTCTACGAGAGCCTGGCGATGGCCGTGTTCCTGGCCTTCTACCTGGAAGGACTGGCGCGGCGGCGGCCCTGGGCCATGAGGCGCGGGTTCTATGCGCTGTGCATCTGGTACGGCGCGACCCGTTTCGTCTGGGAGTTCCTCAAGCCCTATCCGACGGTCGTCGGGCCGTTTAACCTCTTCCATGGGTTGAGCGCGGGACTGGTCGCCTATGGATGGATCTACGCCGTCGGAAGTCGCCGCCGCGACCGCGCGGAAGGCCGCGCCCTACCTGTTCCTGGGCCAGACCACGAGCCTGTGTGAGACCTGCCTGGGCCTCGTCCCCGCCAAGGTGATCGCCGAGGGCGACGACGTCTTCTACCTCAAGCGCTGCCGCGAACACGGGGTGCAGAAGACCCTGATCGCCGACGACCTCGCCTACTGGAAGTCCCAGCGCGACTGGCTGAAGCCTGGTGACCGGCCGCTCAGCGTCGCCACCCGCACCGAGCACGGCTGCCCCTTCGACTGCGGCCTGTGTCCGGACCACGAACAGCACTCGTGCCTGGCGATCCTGGAGATCAACGAGGCCTGCAACCTCTCCTGCCCGGTCTGCTTCGCCGACTCGTCGGTCAAGCGCGAGGCCCACCGCCCGCTGGCCGAGGTGGAGGCCATGCTGGACGTGATCGTCGCCGCCGAGGGCGAGCCCGACCTGGTGCAGCTGTCCGGCGGCGAGCCCACCATCCATCCGCAGTTCTGGGAGATCCTCGACGCGGCCAAGGCCCGGCCGATCCGCCACCTGATGATCAACACCAACGGCCTGCGTATCGCCCGCGAGTCTGGCTTCGCCGAACGGCTGGCGGGCTACATGCCGGGCTTCGAGGTCTATCTGCAGTTCGACAGCCTGAAGCGCGACGCGCTGATGGCGCTGCGCGGCGCGGACCTGACCCGGGTCCGGATCGAGGCGCTGGAGGCGCTGGAGCGGAACAACATCTCCACCACCCTGGTCGTCACCCTGAAGAAGGGCGTCAATGACGACGAGATCGCCGACATCGTGAAGTTCGCGCTCACCTGGCGCTGCGTGCGCGGGGTCACCTTCCAGCCGATCCAGGACGCCGGGCGCAACGACGGCTTCGATCCCAAGCGGCACCGGATCGTGCTCACCGAGGTGCGCCGCCGGATCGCCGAGGCCGGTGTCTTCGCGCTGGAGGACCTGATCCCCCTGCCCTGCAATCCCGACCAGATCTGTATCGGCTATGGCCTGCGCAACGGCCCCGAGGTGCGCCCGGTGACCGCCATGCTGCCGCGCGAACTGTTCGTGGCCGCCGTTCCCAACACCGTCACCTTCGAGAGCTATCCGGAGCTGCGGGAAAAGGTGTTCGAGCTCCTGTCGCTGTCGACCGCCCAGGGCAACACCTCCGAGAAGCTGGCCTCCCTGCTCTGCTGCCTGCCCGAGGCGGCGGTGCCGCAGGAGGTGGCCTACGAGAACACCTTCCGTGTGGTGGTCTCCCAGTTCCTCGACCGCTTCAACTTCGACCTCGGGACCGTGAAGCGCTCCTGCGTCCACTTCGTGCAGCCAGACGGCCGGATCATCCCGTTCGACACGTTCAACACGTTTTACCGGCCGGGCGCGGCGGGCGCCGGGGCGCTCAAGCGGGGGCAAGGGCTGTGAGCCGGAGCGGCGGCGATCCGCTGGTCGCCTTCATCGGGAATGCGCTGATGGGGATCGGCGCGGTGATGACGGCACTTTGCGGCGGTTGCACCCTCGTGGCGGGCGTTGGAATGATCTCGGATTTGGTGAGAGAAAGGGCTTACAGCGCCCTTATTCCATATGTCCTGAGCATGACCGTGTTTGGGTTTGTCCCAGCGGGGATCGGACTTGCACTCTACTTTGGCGGTCGATCTATGGCGCGCAGCGCCCAGGGAGGTCCCAAGTGACCCGCCCTCGCCACGATCCGGTCCGGCACTTCGTCGGCGGCGCCCTCATCGGCATCGGGTTCATGATGATGCTGCTGTGCGGCGGCTGCGGTGCGGTCTTCTTCGTCGGCATCCTCACCGACGAGCTGCGCCACGCCACGCGGATGGACGCCGGAATACTATTGATGCCGATCATCCTTGGGGGAGTGCCGGCGGCCGTCGGCCTGGGCCTGTTCGTCGGCGGGCGGAGCCTGCGGCGACGGTCCGAAGTGAGCGGGGACGGCGCATCGAGGTCGACCTGAAACCTAGGCCGCCGCCCGTTCCGCCGCCGCGCCCTTGATCCGGGCCCGGGCGATCTCGTTGGCGACCTCGTTGGTGGGGCGGCGTTCGCGGAGCGCCTGGTCGAGCACCTCTTCCAGCGTCAGGGCCAGACGGTCGAGCTTGGCGTCCACCCAGTCCGGGTCGAAGGCGGCGTCGGCGTCCAGGGCGCGGATCTCGCCGGCGACATTGATGATCCCCCCGCCGTTGATCACATAGTCCGGGGCGTAGAGCAGGCCGCGACGGAACACCTCGCGCCCCGTGTCGGCGTCGGCCAGCTGGTTGTTTGCGGCGCCGGCGATGATCCGGGCGCGGATCCGCGGCAGGGTATCGAGGCTGATCGCCCCGCCCATGGCGCAGGGGGCGAAGACGTCGCAGTCCACGTCGAAGATCATTCCCGGGGCCACCACCTGGGCGCCGGTCTCGTCGGCCACCCGCCGCAGCGCCTCGGTATTGACGTCGGTGAGGATCAGCTTCGCGCCCGCCGCGTGCAGCTTCTGCGCCAGATAGCCGCCCACGTGGCCGACGCCCTGGATCGCCACCCGGACCCCGTCGAGATCGCGCTTCAGGCCCCGCTCGACGCACAGCCGCACGCCGCGGAAGACGCCCTCGGCGGTCACCGGGCTGGGATCGCCGGAGGCCGCGGGATGGCCGTCCAGGCCGGCGACATAGCGGGTCTGGGTGCGGGCATGCGCCAGGTCCGCCGGCGAGACGCCGACGTCTTCGGCCGTCCAGTAGCGCCCGCCCACGGCCTCGACCGCGCGGCCGAAGGCCTCGAACAGGGCCGGCGTCTTCTGGGTGCGGGAATCGCCGATGATCACCGACTTGCCGCCGCCCAGGTCCAGGTCGGCCATGGCGTTCTTGTAGGACATCGCCCGCGACAGCTTCAGCGCATCCTCCAGCGCGTCCTCGGCGCTGGCGTAGGGCCACATGCGGCAGCCGCCGGCGGCCGGGCCGCGGGCGGTGGAATGCACGGCGACGATGCACTTGAGGCCGGTTTTCTCATCCGAAAAGGCGTGGACGCCTTCGTGTCCCTCGAAACTCGGGGAATCGAACAAGGTCATGCCGGATACTCTGCGTGTTGGGGGGATATTTTCGCGCCCGCATCTACGCCTGACGGGAACATCTCACAACCCCGCCGAACGTCGCGAGCCGTCGCCGCGGGAGGCTGCGCCGGGGATCGGCGGGGCTGCTGACGGCAGGGGCGCAATGGGGTCGTGCAGGAAGGCCAGGATGTCGGCGATCACCACCGCGCCCTGCAGGTCGCGGGTCAGCAGGTGGTGTCCGGCGGCGTAGTAGGCCGTGCGGTCTGAGGCCTTGAGGTTCTTCACAGCCTTGAAGGCGGCGTTCTTCGGGATGATCTGGTCGTTGGCGCCATAGAGGTAGAGCGTCGGCACATGGTCGTCGCCGACCTTGCGGGCCGCGTCGTCCATCAGCCTGACCAGGCCATAGAGCGTGTCGGACCTGGCGCCCCAGATCATCAGCCGGTCGCGCCCCATGGCGATCAGCTCCTCACGGTTGTCGGTCGGGCTGACCTTCGAGGTCAGCCAGCGGGGCGGCGTGTAGACCTTGGACGCGGTGAAGTTGGCCGCCAGCCACAGCAGGGTCTTGTTGGGCAGCGGCTGCGACCGGAACCCCCAGACCCCCGGCGCCAGCAGCAGCAGTCTGTCCGCGGCGGGCGGCCGGTCGCTGGCGAAGGCGGCGGCAGCCACCGAACCGCCCATGCTCTCGCCTGCCACCGCAATGACCGCGTTCGGATGCCGCGCGCGGGCCAGCGCGGTGACCGTGCGCAGGTCCTCGACCATCAGGTCCTCGCCCGCCCAGATGCCACGACCCGGCGAGCGCCCGAAGCCGCGCTGGTCGTAGGCATAGGTGGTGACGCCGGCCTGCGCCCACTTCGGCCCCGCGATATGGAAGGCGTTGGCGTAGTCGTTCATGCCGTGGGCGGCGACGACCACCGCCCAGGGCTCCTCGGTGGCCTCCCACTTCGAGAGGCCCAGCCTCGCGCCGTCGAAGCTGACCACGGCGTCGGCCTCCAGCCGCGGCCCGGCGAAGCCCAGCGGCGGCTGGCCGGCCTGCTGCACCATCATCGGCGCGCAGGCCGAGAGCGTCAGCAGCAGCAGGGCGAGGACAAGGCGCTTCATGGGCTGCCCCGGACTATTCCACGCCCCCCGGAGTCAGGGAAGATCAGTCAGGATTCGGGTTCGGCGGCGGGGGCCGCGTCGTCCGGTCCCGGCAGACGCAGGCGGTAGACGCCCTTGAAGTCCTCCGGATCGGCCGGCTTGTTGTGCCGCAGGATCACCAGCCGCCCCTGGCGGGCCAGCCCGCGGGCCACGGCCCGGACGTGCCCGAGGGTCCGCCGCCAGCTCTCCGGATCGGCGGCGCGGGCCACCTCCTCCGGCGAGACCGACTTGCCGGCCGGAACCTTGGCCAGGAGATCGAAGATGGCCGTCTCGACGAGCTCGCTCATCACCCGCCCCGCTTCAGGGTCTCGCGCGCGATGATCACCTGCTGGATCTGGCTGGTGCCCTCGTAGATCCGGAAGATCCGGACGTCGCGGTAGAAGCGCTCGATGCCGTACTCGGTGATGTAGCCGGCGCCGCCGAAGATCTGCACGGCCTTGTCGGCCACGCGACCGACCATCTCGGAGGCGAAGTACTTGGCCGCCGCGCCTTCCATGGTGACGTTCTGGCCGGCATCGCGCCTGCGGGCGGTTTCCATGGTCAGCGCCTTGGCCGCCAGGGCTTCCGTCTTGCAATCCGCGATCATGCCCTGGACCAGCTGGAAACCGGTCAGCGGCTGGCCGAACTGCTTGCGCTCGGTCGCATAGGCCACGCAGTCGGTGATCAGCCGCTCGGCCACGCCGACGCACAGGGCGGAGATGTGCAGGCGGCCCTTGTCCAGCACCTGCATGGCGACCTTGAAGCCCTCGCCCTCGGCGCCGATGCGGTTCTCCACCGGCACCCGGACGTTGTCGAAGATCACGTCGCAGACGTGGGCGCCCTGCTGGCCCATCTTCTTCTCGGGCTTGCCGACGCTGAGACCGGGGGCGTTACGCTCCACCAGGAAGGCCGAGACCCCGCCGCCGCCCGGCTTGGACGGATCGGTCCGGGCCATGACAGTGAACAGGTCGGCCTTGTTGGCGTTGGTGATGTAGCGCTTGGCGCCGTTCAGCACATAGTGGTCGCCGTCGCGGACGGCCCGGGTCTGTACCGCGCCGGAGTCCGATCCGGCCTCGGGCTCGGTGAGCGCGAACGAGGTGATGATGTCGCCCGAGGCGATGCCCGGCAGGTACTTCTGCTTCTGGGCCTCGGTGCCGAACATCACCAGCGCCTGCGAACCGATGCCGACGTTGGTGCCGAAGGTGGAGCGGAACGCCGGGCTGGTGCGGCCCAGTTCCACGACCACCAGGCACTCGTCCTCCATGGACAGGTCCAGGCCGCCATAGCTCTCCGGGATCGACAGGCCGAAGAGGCCCAGCGCCTTCATCTCGTCGATGACGTCCTGAGGCATGGCGTCGTCCTCGGCCACCTTGGCCTCGAGGGGACGCAGGCGCTCGGTGACGAAGCGGCGGACGGTATCGATCAGCTGGTCACGGGTTTCGGCGTCGAGCGCCATGGGCAGGTCCTCAGTGGCAGGTTGCGGTGGCAGGGCGGGGTTTCAGGCGCTCGGGCGCGGCTGCGTCGTAGCGGGCGCGCCAGGTCTCGATACCGATGTTGGGCTTTGTCTCGCAGGCCTGCACCGGGTGCAGGCGCTTGCGCTTGGCCCAGGCCGGCACGCCATTGGCGTCGACAGCGGGTTCGGCGGCCGCGGCGGCGGGCTTGGCGGCGGCTGCGGCGGGCGGCGCAGCAGGCGCTTCGGCGGACGGCTGAGCCAGCGCCGGCCCGGCGAGCAGGCATGCGAAGGCGCAAAGAATGGCGGTCCGGCCTTGCATGATGGGCCCTCGATGAGGCTTAAGCGGGCCGGCAAACTAGTGTCTGACCGCAGCCGGGGCAAACGCTTCGCGCGGCGCCTGGAGGATCGATGGACGGCGGCGACGAAGAGAACAACTACACGTCCAAGCTCCGGACGGTCACCGAGGGCGAGTGGGCCGGCTGGTCTTACTATCCCGGCGGTGACCCGTACGAGGACCTCGCAGGGCCGTTCTACTTCCGGATCGACGAGCGCGGCCCCGTCTGCGCCTTCCGCGCCGAGAAGAAGCACATGAACGGCGGCATGTTCCTGCATGGCGGCTGCGTCATGACCTTCGCCGACTTCTGCCTGTTCGTGATCGCCCGCGACGTGCTGAAGGACAGCCACGCGGTCACCGCCACCTTCAACGGCGAGTTCGTGGGCTCCGCCGCCATCGGCGACCTGGTGGAATGCCGGGGCGAGGTGGTGAAGGCCGCCCGCAGCATGGTCTTCGTGCGCGGGCTGATCACCAACGGGGATGCGCCGGTGATGAGCTTCTCCGCGGTGCTGAAGAAGCGGGGGCCCCGCTCATAAGGACCTGTCATCTTTCTGGTGTTTGATGGGGCCATGCGTTCCCCACGGACCTTCCTGGCGCTGACTGTCACCCTCGCGGCCTTTGCTTCGGCGGCCCAAGGCGCGGACTCCGTCGAGGCGTTCCCGGCCGAGGGCGTCTGGCGCAACCCGCAGGATTCCGTCCACCTCCAGCTGCGGCCCTGTGGCGATCAGACCTGCGGCTTCGTCGTCTGGGCCAATGAACGCGCGCGCAACGCCGCGCGCCGGGCCGGGACCGGCAGTCTGGTCGGCCAGCAGCTGCTGCGCGACTTTCCCCGCACCACCGGCCCGGTCGCACGGGGCAAGGTCTTCGTTCCCGACCTCAACGCCACATTCTCCGGATCCGCCCGGCGGCTCGATGACCGGACGCTGAAGGCCCGGGGGTGTGTTCTCGGCAACCTGATCTGCAAGTCTCAGGTCTGGACGCGGATCGACACCGCCCCCGTCGCGACCCCCTGACGCTCGCCACATCCTGCGAACGCGCGGGTTTCATCGTCTGCCACACCGGCTCGGCGCGCCATGTCCTGTCGATCCACCGCACCCGCCGGGCGGACCCGCGCAACCGCTGACACTGGACAGCGCGGCCGCTGGGCCCCAGCTATGGGGCCGGGGAAGCCGGAGAGCGCGCATGATCCAAGCCAAGTGCCACTGCGGCGCCGCCAGCCTGAGCGTGCCGGCCGCGCCGACCGAGGTGTCCGAGTGCAACTGCTCGATCTGCCGCCGGATCGCCGCGCGCTGGGCCTACTACAGTCCGACCGAGGTGACCCTGCCCGACCCGCAGAGCACCCAGCCCTATGTGTGGGGCGACCGGATGCTGGCGTTCCACCGCTGCCGCTCCTGCGGGGTCACCACCCACTGGCAGAGCCTGGACGGATCACGCGACCGGATGGCGATCAATGCCCGCCTCATCGACGGCATGGACTGGGAGACCCTTCGCATCCGCCAGTTCGACGGCGCCGACACCTGGCGCTACCTCGACGAGGACTGATCACGCCGCCTTCTGCGGCATCCCGCTTCGCGCCGCCGGCCGCGCGCGCATGGCGTCGGCCCAGCGGATGACGTGGACCAGCTCGGCGGGGATCGCGAACCGGATCATCCGGCCGAAGTCCAGACCGACGAAGGCGACGATGTCGGCGATGGTGAGCCGGTCGGCCGCCAGCCACGCCTGATCGGCCAGCTGGCGGTCCAGCAGCTTCAGCGCGCGGGTCGCCGACTGCAGGCTGTGCTCGCCCACCACCGCCACCTGCTGCTCCAGGACGCCCATGGCGGGATGGGTATGCCGGACCCCCATCATCATGGGCGTCGCGAACATCATCTCGGCGCGGCGCATCCACATCTCGATCACCGCGATCTCTTCCGGCGTGCGCCCGAACAGGTTCGGCTCGGGATAGCGGCTCTCGAGATAGCGGCAGATGGCGATCGATTCGGTGATGCAGGTCCCGTCGTCCATCTCAAGCATGGGAACGTTGGGCAGTCCGGCCTTGCCGATGTAATCGGCCGTCTTGTGCTGGCCTTCCATGAGGCTGAGGGTGATCACCTCGACGTCCTCGATCCCCTTTTCGGCCATGAACCAGCGGACCCGGCGGGGATTGGGCGCCAGCGGCGTGTCGTAGACCTTCATGAACGGAGTTCCCTTGTTTCGGCTGTCAGCCTAGCCGGGTTCCGCGCCCGTCAGGCAAGGCGCATTCATTCGACAATAGCGTTCAATGCCTCTACCCGTGGTCGAGCATTGCAGGAGAGTATCGGTGCCGGGCTTTCATCCCATCCGACTGATCCGCAAGGCTCTGGCGCGCGCGCCGCCTGTCATCCGCCAGCCCGACGCCACCGATCTGAAGGCGGTCAACGTGGCCTTTGTGGCGGCCATCAAGACCCAGATGTCCCATGACCAGGCGATGGAGGCCGCCATTGGCGGGGGTTTCCAGCAGTTCGGAGCCATCGAACTTGCGGTGTTGCGCCATTACGGCCTTCCGGAGCGGGGGCATCTGGTGGACGTGGGATGCGGCTCGGGGCGTCTGGCGCAACCGCTGTCGGCGTGGCTGAAGGGCTCATACCTCGGCATCGACCTGGTGCCTGACCTGGTTGCTCATGCCAGCAGGATTTCCGCGCGGCCCGACTGGCGCTTCGAGGTGATCGACCACATCGGCATCCCCGAGGCCAACGGCAGCGCCGACATGGTCTGCTTCTTCTCGGTGCTGACCCACCTGCTGCACGAGCAGAGCTTCTGGTATCTGGAAGAGGCCCGGCGCGTGCTGAAGCCGGGCGGGCGTTTGGTCTTTTCGTTCCTGGAGTTCCGGGAGCCCGGCCACCTGCAGATCTTCCGCGACACGGTGACCAGCGCCAAGCGCGCCAACCTTCAGCCGCTGAACACCTTCATCGAGCGCGGCGCCATCGAGGTCTGGGCGCGCGAACTCGGCCTCAGGGTGGTGGACATCCGCGACGGCGGCGACGCGGTCGTCACCGAAGGCGCGCTGGGCCAGTCGCTCTGCGTGCTGGAAAAAGCGGCCTAGCCGAAGATCGCCGCCGGAAGCAGACCGACGATCGATGCGGTGAGGCAGGTCGCCAGGAAGCCGGCCATCATCGCCTTCCAGACCATGCCGACGATCTCGTTTCGCCGCTCGGGCACCAGCACCGAGAAGCCGGCGAGGTTGATGCCCACCGAGGCGACGTTGGCGAAGCCGCACAGCGCATAGGTCATCAACACCCGGGTGCGCGGGTCCATGTCGGCGAGCGGGATGGCGCCCAGCCGGATGAAGGCGGTGAACTCGGTCAGCACGAGTTTTACGCCCAGCAGCGACCCGGCGGACGGTGCATCGCGCCAGGGCACGCCGATCGCCCAGGCCAGCGGGGCAAACACGATCCCCAGCGCGCGCTCCACCGAAAGCGGCGCGCCGGCCACATCGGGGAACTGGCCGAGAATGCCGTTCAGCATCGCCACAAGGGCCACGAACACGATCAGGGTCGCGCCAACGTTCAGCACGATCTGCAGCCCGTCATTGGTGCCCTTGATCAGGGCGTCGATGGAGCTCTCGTAGCGCTTGGCGGCGGCCGGGTCGTAGGTCTGGGTCTGTTCGATCGCCGCGTCGCGGGGCACGATGATCCGGGCCAGCAGAATGCCGGCGGGCGCCGAGACGATGGACGCGGTCAGGACGTGGGCCGCGGCGCCCGGCAGAACGTCCTTCAGGATGGTCGCATAGGCCACCATGGTGGAGCCCGAGACGCAGGCCATGCCGACGGCGATGAGCATGAACAGCTCCGAGCGCGACAGGCTGGGCAGGTAGCTGCGGATGAAGATCGGCCCCTCGACCTGACCCATGAACACGGTGGCCGCGGTGGCCAGCGCCGGCGGGCCGCGCAGGCCCATGGTCTTTTCGAACACGATGCCGAACAGCTGGGTCACCCACACCAGGATCTTCCAGTGCCAGAGCAGCGCCGCCAGGGCGCAGACCACCAGGATCACCGGCAGCACCCGGAAGGCGAAGACGAACAGCGCGCCCGCGTCGGTCAGCGGATAGGGCTGGCCGGGCGTGCCGGCCAGGAAGCCGAAGACGAAGGCGACGCCGGCCTGGGTCGAAGTCGCCAGGCCGTCCACGACGACGCCCACCCCCTG
Organism: Pseudomonadota bacterium; assembly: GCA_963205005.1. Taxonomy (GTDB): domain Bacteria; phylum Pseudomonadota; class Alphaproteobacteria; order Caulobacterales; family Caulobacteraceae; genus Phenylobacterium. The sequence goes on along the minus strand of CAUJHW010000169.1, from coordinate 15,379 downwards.
CAGCGCGTCGCGCAGCGGGGGCAATCCGAACAGGGCGAGCACCAACACCGCCTGAGTCAGGATCGCCCCGATGGCGAGCTTCACCGGGAACCGCCCGCGGTTCTCCGAAAAGGCCCAGCAGATCAGCAGCACCGCCGCGATCCCAACGAGGCTCTGGGCGTTTTCCAGACCGAAACCGAACATGCATCCCCCGATGCGCCGCCGAGTCACCGGCTTGGACGGAATGAAGGGCCCAGAAGCGCGCGGGACGCAAGGCGCGGCGTCGCGGCAGGGCCCCAGATGTCCGAAACAGGGCGCCGCCGCCCGGATTACAAAGGTTTAATCGCGCGCCGCGCATCCGCCGGAGCCCCTCGCCGCCTCTCGGTAGAGAGCGCGTGGCGCGAGTGTTCGAAGGCCAGAGGTTGCATCTCCTTACCGGGATTTAACTGGCCGCTCCGACCCCTCGCGCCGACACCGGGTGCTCCAAACAAGGGCTGTTCGTCACCATGTCACTGGCTCTGGCCACCCTGCTCTACGAATGGCGGCGCTATACGGCGGCCGTGGTGGCGCTGGCGTTCTCTGGCCTGTTGATCCTCGCCCAGGTCGGCATGTTCACCGGCATCGTGAAGGGCGCGACGGCGACCATCGACCGAAGCCGCGCCGACATCATGATCCTGCCGGCAAAGATGGAGAGCCTGATCAACTCCGGCGGCGGCTCCCTGCCGGCCCGCCTCCAGCCGCAGATCTACCTGAACCCCGAGGTGGTCGAGGTCGCCGCCTTCGACGGCGATGGCGGGCGTTGGGTCAATCGCCCCAAGGACGGCAAGAAGGCCGTCACCACCTATGTGAACGTCAACATGGTCGACACGCGGCCCGGCGCCGTGAACCTGCCGGTCGACTTCACCGAAGAGATCCGCACGGCGCTGCTGGAGCCCTATTCGGTGGCCATCGACGAGAGCCAGTTGAAGCGCCTGGGCGTGAAGCTCGGCGACGAGGCGTCGCTGAACGGCAAGACCGTGCGGGTCCGGGCCATCCTCACCGGCTACCCGGACATCAACAACGCCTCGGTCACCATGTCCCGCGACAGCATGCGGATGCTGGGCATGCTGACCAAGAACGGGAAGACCGGGCCTCTGATGGTGCGGATCAACGATCCGGCGCGCGCCCAGGCCGTCCGGGACCAGCTGAACAGGGACGCGAAGGGCGCCTACCGCGCCTGGACCCGACAGGAGCTGGCGCAGGCCAACGAGGGCGCGATCATGTCGGAGCAGATCATCGGCATCTTCATCAGCTTCTCGGTCTTCCTGGGCTTCCTGATCGGCGTCGGCATCACCTCGCAGACCCTGCGCGGCGCGATCCTGTCCAGCATCAAGGAGTTCGCCTCCCTGCGCGCCCTGGGCGTCGGCATGGGGTCGCTGCGGATGATCGTCATGGAGCTGTCGGTCTGGGTCGGGATCGCCGGCCTCGCGGCCACCGCGCTGTTCACCCTCGCGGTCTACCTGTTCGCGGCCAACAACGGCATGCCGATGGGTTTCCCGGCCCCCTGGGTGATCGGCGTCTCCATCCTGCTGATCGTGATCTCCTGCCTGTCAGGCGTCTTCGCCCTGGGCATCCTGAAGAAGAGCCAGCCAGCGGACCTCCTGCGATGAGCCCCCACACCGCGATCCGTGCGCACGGACTCTACAAGCGCTTCAAGACCGGCCGCAGTCATATTGAGGTGCTGAAGCGGGTCGACTTCGACGCCCTGCACGGCGAGGTGACCATGGTCATGGGCCCGTCGGGTTCGGGGAAATCGACCCTGGTGGCGGCCCTGTCGGGCCTGCTGAAGCCCGACGAGGGCCATGTCGAGGCGCTGGACCAGGACATCTGGGGGCTGCGCGGCGGCCGCCTGGACCGGTTCCGGCTAGACCACTGCGGCTTCATCTTCCAGGGCTTCAACCTGTTCTCGGCGCTGACCGCCCTGCAGCAAGTCGAGATCATCCTGAAGTACCAGGGCTGCTCGAAGCGCGAGGCCCGCGAGCGCGCCGCCCGGGCGCTGGTCGAGGTGGGTCTCGAGAACCGCATGAACCAGCGGCCGTCGGAGCTGTCGGGCGGCGAGAAGCAGCGCGTGGCGATCGCCCGTGCGCTGGCCAAGAACCCCCGCCTGCTGTTCGCCGACGAGCCCACCAGCGCTCTGGACGGCGAGAACGGCCAGGTGGTCATCCGGCTGATCCAGCGGGCCGCCAGGCAGCAAGGCGCCGCGGTCATCTGCGTCACCCACGATCCACGCCTGGAAGCCTTCGCCGACCGCGTCATCCACCTGGAGGACGGCCGGATCCTCGACGACCGGCGGGTCGATCACACCCCGCCGCCGGCCAACACCGAATCCCACCGACAACCCGTGCTCATCGGAGCCTGAAGACAATGTCCGCCCTGTTTCGCAACCGCTTCGTCTGGATCGTCGCCGGCCTTATCGTCGTGCTGGCCGCCGGAGGCTGGTTCATGTCCTCACAGGCCAAGGCGAAGAAGGCCAAGGAGGTCGCCGCCGCCGCGCAGGTGAAGCCCAGCCCGTACGCGGCCATCGCCAACGGCAAGGCCGACGTGGAAGGCGGCATCATCCAGGTGGCCGCCCGGCGGGCCGGGGTGATCCAGGACGTGCTGGTGCAGGAAGGCGACGTGGTCCATCGCGGCCAGATCCTCGCGCGCCTGGAGGACGAGGAACCCCGGCTGGCGTCTGAACGCGCCTCGGCCGAGGTTCGCCAGGCCCGGGCGGCGCTGGCCCTGCTGCAGGTCCAGCTTTCCGCCGCCCAGCGCGAGCATCGCCGGCTCGAGGCCCTGGCGCCGTCCAACTTCGTGGCCGCCCAGAAGCTGGACCAGACCCGCGACGCCGTGCGCGAGGCCGAGGCCCGGATCCTGGCCCAGCAGGCCGTGGTCGCCACCGCCCAGGCCCGTTTCGGCGAGGCGCGATACGACCAGGAGACCAGCATCATCCGCGCGCCGGCTGATGGCCGGATCGTCCGCCGCTACGCCAACCCTGGCGCCGGCGCCTCGACCCTGAATGTCTCCAACATGTTCGATCTGGAGCCGCAGTCCGGCCGCATCGTCCGCGCCGAGATCGCCGAGGGCTCGCTGTCGTTCGTCGACATCGGCCAGTCCGTCCAGATGTCGCCGGAGAGCGATCCCACCCGGGTCTATCCGGGCAAGGTCCTGCGCCGCGCCGGCGTGTTCGGCGCCCGCAAACTGCAGTCCGACGACGCCAACGAGCGGACCGATGACCGGGTGGTCGAGGTGGTGGTGGATTCCACGGGCGCCCCGTTCCTGGTCGGCCAGCGGGTTCTGGTGAAGTTCCTCAAGACTCAGCGGCAGGCGGCCGCGGCGGTCCCGGCCCGCAGCTGACGCGTCCCTGCGTCAGCTTGACGGAGGCCCCTGCGCGCCGCACAACGCCCGCCGATTTTCCAGAGGGGACTTCTCATGGCGGACATCCGCTTCGACGGCAAAGTGGCGATCGTAACGGGCGCCGGCGGCGGCCTGGGCCGGCAGCATGCGCTGGAACTGGCCCGGCGCGGGGCCAAGGTTGTGGTCAACGATCTCGGCGGCTCGATGGACGGCTCGGGCGCCCACTCCGAAGCCTCGCTGAAGGTGGTCGAGGAAATCCGTGCGGCCGGCGGCGAGGCCATGGCCAACGGCTCCTCGGTCACCGATGACGCCGGCGTCGCCAAGATGATCCAGGACACGATGGACCAGTGGGGCCGCATCGACATCCTGATCGCCAATGCCGGCATCCTGCGCGACAAGAGCTTCGCCAAGATGGACTTCGGCGACTTCCAGATCGTGGTCGATGTGCACCTGTTCGGCACCGTCAAGCCGGCCAAGGCGGTCTGGGACATCATGCGCGCCCAGAACTACGGCCGCATCGTGGTCACCACTTCCTCGTCGGGCCTCTACGGCAACTTCGGCCAGTCCAACTACGGCGCGGCCAAGCTGGGCCTGATCGGCTTCATGAACACGCTGAAGCTCGAGGGCCAGAAGAACAACGTCCACGTCAACGCCATCGCCCCGGTCGCCGCCACGCGGATGACCGAGAACCTCGGCATGCCCGCCGAAGTGCTGGCGCAGCTCAAGCCGGAATACGTCACCCCGGGCGTCGTGTTCCTCTGCTCCGAGGATGCCCCCACGGGCGCCATCCTGACCGCCGGCGCGGGCGCCTTCGCCCTGTCGCGAATCGTCGAGACCGAAGGTGTCTACCTGGGCGACAAGGCCACGGTGGAAGCCGTCCGCGACAACTGGGCCCGGATCACCGACGAGGCCGGCCAGAAGGCCTACTTCAACGGCGGCGAGCAGACGGGCAAGTTCTTCCGCAAGCTTCAGGGCGGCTAGAATCCGGTCGCTTCTCCCTCACCTGACCGGGGTGAGGGAGAAAAAGACCGGGCGTTTCCCGATTGTAATCGAAATGTCCTTGCTCCTCCCCCGGGGGCCGAGCCTAACGTTCGGACAGCGTCCCTTTGAGAGGCGCGGGCGGAGGAGTGGTTTACAGTGTCTCAGGGCAACAAGGTCGCGACCAAAGACTCCCTCTCGCTTCCTGCGGTCCTGATCTTCGCCAGCGGGCACGTGCCGATCGCCGCGCTCGTGCTGGCGATCAGCGTGCACCTGCCCCGCTACTTCGCCAGCCACCTCGGACTTTCGCTGACGGTCGTCGGCGCGGCCTTCGCCCTGGTGCGCTTCGTGGACATTCCGATCGACGCGGCCCTCGGCCTGGCGATGGATCGCACCAAGACCCGCTTCGGCCGCTACCGGGTCTGGATGGCGCTCGGCGCCCCGATTCTGATGCTGGCGCTCTACATGCTGCTGCTCTCGCCGGAAGGGGTCGGCCAGGGCTATCTCTTCGGCTGGCTGCTGGTGATGTACGTCGGCTATTCCGGCGTCTACCTCTCGCACCTCGCCTGGGCGGGCCGCATCGCCCCCAACTACAAGGAGCGGTCCAGGGTCTTCGGCGCCATCACGGGCCTCGGCGTGGTCGGCGCGATGGCCGTCCTGCTGATTCCGGTTGTCCTGACCTCGCGCGGCGCAACCGACGCGGAAAGCGTGCAGGCGATGATCTGGTTCATCATCGTCGCGACGGCGATCTCATCCCTGCTGGTCGTCCTCGTGTCGCCGGAAAAGATCACCAAGGATCAGTCCGTCCGCTTTGAGCTCAAGGACTACTGGGCCCTTCTGACGCGGCCCAATATCCTTCGCCTGCTTGCGGCGGACCTGTTCGTCACGCTCGGCCCCGGCTGGATGGCCGCGATCTACCTGTTCTATTTCACCGACAGCCTGGGCTTCACCCTCGCCCAGGCGAACCTGCTGCTGATGATCTACATCGGCGCCGGGTTCGCCGGCGCGCCGCTGGCGGCCTGGCTCGCCAACAAGCTGAGCAAGCACCGGGCGCTGATGGTCAACACCACCATCTATTCCCTGGGCCTGATCCTGCTGCCGACCATGCCCAAGGGCGACTTCCCGGTCTTCGCGGCCGCCATGTTCCTGGTCGGCGCGATGGCGGCCGGCTTCACGGTCATGATCCGGGCGATCACGGCCGACATCGCCGACGAGATCCGGCTCGAGAGCGGTCGGGAATGGATGGGGCTGATGTACGCCATGACCACGGCGACGTCGAAACTGGCGAGCGCCGGTTCGATCATCCTGACCTTCAGCGTCCTGGCCGCCGTCGGCTACCAGGCCAAGGAAGGGGCGACGAACACGCCGGAAGCGATCCGGGGCCTGGAGATCGCCTACATCTTCGGCCCGATCTTCTTCGTCATGATCGGCGGCGCCTGCTTCATCGGCTACCGCCTCACCGCGGAGCGCCATGCCGAGATCCGGCGCCAGCTGGACGAACGCGAGGCCATGCCCGACCCGGCCGCGGCGCTCGAAAGCCTGTCCGGCGACACCGAGCTCAGTGTGCTCGGCCGCCCGAACTGACCGGATCGGGGCCAGGCGCCCCGCCGGCTTCCAACCATTACGCGTACCTCAGGTTCGAAAAATCTTGCATCCCGGCGTGGCGCAGCTTCAGCTAGCGCCATTAGGCCCACCAAGAGGGGCCACCAAGAATTTTTCGGGAGGTACATTTGAGCGCTTCGACCACCGCGCCGGTGGGGCGGCTGCCGCTGCCCCGCGTCTGGGCCTTTGCCGCCGGGAGCATCCCGGTCACCATGCTTCTGCTGGTGCTGGGGACCTACATCACGCCGTTCTACTCCGGCACCGTCGGCATCAAGCTGGCCGTCCTGGGAGCCACGCTGAGCTCGCTGCGGCTCATCGACGTCGGCTTCGACTTCATTCTCGGCTGGCTGATGGACCGGTTCGAGACCCCGTTCGGTCGCTTCAAGCCCTGGTTCGTCCTGGCGCTGCCGGTGTTCCTGGTGGGGGTCTACAAGCTCCTGAATCCGCCGGAGGGCGCGGGCCTGGAGCACCTCGTGCCCTGGCTGCTGGTCTGCTACCTGGCCTATTCACTGCTGGGCCTGTCCCATGCCGCCTGGGCGGCCAACCTGGCCCCGGATTACCACGAGCGCTCGCGCATCTTCGGCTGGACCCAGGCGGTGGCGGTGATCGGATCCGTGGGCCTTCTGCTGGCGCCGATTCTCACCGGCGGAGCGATCAAGCCCGGCGACGCCGAGAGCATGCCCAAGATCGCCTGGCTGCTGATGGGCGTCGCCATCGTGGCCATTCCGATCAATGCCCTGTTCACGCCGGAACGCGTGGTGCGCAGCACCAAGAAGGGCGGAGCTGGGTTCAAGGACCTGGCGGCGATCTTCACCACCGGGTCGATGTCGCGGCTGGTGCTTACAGACCTGCTGCTGACCCTGGGCGCCAACACCACCGCGCCGATGTACGTGTTCTTCTTTCATACGGCCAAGGGCTTCGAGATCAGTCAGGTCAGCTACCTGCTGATCCCCTATATCGGCTCGGGAATCGTCGGCGCGCCGGTCTGGAGCCGGATCGCGACCCGCCTGGGCAAGCACCGGGCGATCCAGGTGGCCTGTGTCGCCTATGCCGTCACCCAGACGATCCTGATGGCGATTCCGGCCGGCCTGCTGGCTCCCACCGCGATCGGCATGTTCGCCGTCGGCTTCTGCGCCAGCGCCTTTGTCCCGCTGATGCGATCGATGGTGGGCGACATCACCGACGAGCTGCGGCTGTCCACCGGCAAGGAGCGCGCCGGGGTCCTCTATTCGCTGGTGATCCTGACCCAGAAGGTCGGATCTTCGGTCACCGCGATCATCGTCCTGCCGATCCTGCAGTACGTGGGCTTCAATCCCAAGCCGCACGCGGTCAACACGCCCGAAGCGATCATGGGCCTGCAGATGTGCTACCTGTTCGCCCCGGTGATCTTCGTGCTGTTCGGCGCCGTGGCCCTGTTCGGCTACAAACTCACGCCGGAGCGTCACGGAGAAATCCGCGCCGCCCTCGACGAGCAGGAACGGGCGTCCCTCGCCAGCGCGGAGGAGTCGTTCCTGGGTCCGGCGGAAACCCCGCCCCGACCGGCCTGACGGCTAGGTGAGCTTGCGGGCCAGGTCGAGGAAGGCCTGGGCCGCAGGGCTTTCCGGGTTGGTCGCCACCAGCGGACGGCCGGCGTCGCAGGCCTCCCGCAGGGCCACTTCGATGGGAATCTCGGCCAGCAGGGGCACGCCCAGCTTTTCCGCCTCCGCCCGCGCGCCACCGGTCCCGAAGATCGGGATCCGGGCGCCGGAACTGTCGGCGAAGTACGCCATGTTCTCGACCACGCCCAGGATCGGCGCGCCGGTCTTGTCGAACATCTGGGCGGCGCGGCGGGCGTCGATCAGGGCGATCTCCTGCGGCGTCGAGACGATCACCACACCGTCCATCTTCAGCTTCTGCACAAGGGTCAGCTGGATGTCGCCGGTCCCGGGCGGCAGGTCGATGACCAGGACGTCCAGCGGCTCGGCCTCCGTGCCCCAGTTGGAATTCATCAGGCTGCGCAGGGCCGAGGACGCCATCGGTCCGCGCCAGATGTTGGCGGTCCCCGGCTCGACGATGAAGCCGATGGACATCACCTTCACGCCCCAGGCCTCCATCGGATTGAGGCGCTTCTCGGCGTCGAAGGTCGGATCGCCGTCCACGCCCAGCATGGTCGGGGCCGACGGGCCATAGATGTCGGCGTCCAGCAGGCCCACGCGCTGGCCCAGCGCCGCGAAGGCCGCCGCCAGGTTCACCGAGACCGTCGACTTGCCCACCCCGCCCTTGCCGCTGGCCACTGCGATGACCTTGCGGACATGCGGCGGTCGCTCGGCGTCGACCATGGGGTGCAGGGCCGCGCCCGGGTCCTCGGCGACCCGCGCGCGGCGCGCAGGCGGGGTTTCGCCGGGCAGCGGGCGGCGGGGGCTGACCTTCAGGTCCGGCATCCTCGGGGCCGCACTGGGCGCGCTGGGGGACTGAAGTTCCGTGGTCAGCACCACCTGGGCCGTTTCCACGCCGTCCACGTCCGCCAGCGCGGTCTCGGCCCGGTCGCGCACCGCGCGGTAGAGGTCGATATCGGCCGGGGCGACCTCCAGCATGAAGGCCACCCGGCCGCCGCGCAGCACCAGTCCCCGGACCAGGCCCGCACTGGTCAAGCCCTTGCCGGACTTCGGATCGGACACCCGATCCAGGGCCTCCAGGATCGCTGTACGGTCTGGGCCAACGAATTCACTCATGCGCTTTGACTTGCCTTGAAGGGGGTGGCGTCACATATCCGGCTGACGGCGCCGGTTTACAAGCCCGCGGTGGGTGTAATGGACCTTGGCTCAGGGATGACACGTACCGGCTTATGCCTTGGAACGACAATGCCAACCCCGGCCCCTGGGGATCGCCTTCCGGCGGCGACGGGGACCGGAAAGAATCGCCTCCGAAACGCCCTCAGGGCGGTGGACCCCGCGGCCCCCGCGGCCCGGGTGGACCGGATCTCAATGCCAGCTTCGAGCGCCTGCAGCGCCGGCTCAATGAGCTGCTCGGCAGCGGCGGCGGCGGCGGGCTGAACCCCCGCGCCCTGGCCGTCATCGGCGCGGGCGTGGTGGGCCTCTGGGCCCTGTCCGGCTTCTACATCGTCCAGCCGAACGAGCGCGGCGTCGTCCTGACCTTTGGATCCTACTCGCGGATCGCCGGATCGGGCCCGAATTACCACCTGCCCTTCCCCATCGAGAAGGTCGAGAAGGTCTCGGTCACCTCGCTGCGCCGCACCGACGTCGGCGGCCAGAAGGATGGCGATTCTCCGGCCGAGAGCCTGATGCTCACCGGCGACGAACAGATCATCGACCTCGATTTCAGCATCACCTGGCGGGTGTCCGACCCGCGCGCCTACCTGTTCGCCACCCGTTCGCCGGACGAGGCGGTGAAGGCCGTGGCCGAAAGCGCCATGCGCGAGGTGGTGGGCAAGACGCCCCTGCAGCCGATCATTTCCACCGGCCGCGGCCAGGTCCAGCTGCAGACCGCCGAACTCATGCAGCGGACGCTCGACAGCTGGGGCGCCGGCATCACCATCGTCGAGGTGCAGATCCGCTCCGCCAACCCGCCGCCCGAGGTGGTCTCCGCCTTCCGCGAAGTGAACAACGCCCAGCAGGACGCCGACTCGGCGATCAACGAGGCCAACACCTATCGCAACCGGGTGATCAACGAGGCCAAGGGCGATGCGTCCAAGATCCTTCAGGGCGCCCAGGGCTACCGCGAGCAGGCGGTCCGCGACGCCGAAGGCGAGGCCGCGCGCTTCAACCAGATCTATGCCGAGTACCGCCGCGCGCCCGGGGTGACCCGTGACCGGCTTTACATCGAGACCATGGAACGCATCCTGGCCCGCTCGAACAAGGTGGTGATCGACGCCAAGGGCGCCAGCGCCCCGATCATCCTGCCGCCGGACGTGTTCCGGTCGAAAGCCGCCGTCGCCGCGCCCGCCCCTGCTCCGCAGGCCGAGGCCGCGCCTGCGCAAGCCGCCGGGAAGGCCGCGCCATGAGCAACCGCATCGTCGCCTGGCTGGGCGTCGCGGTCATCGCGGCCGTCCTCGCCATCAACACCTTCTTCATCGTCGACCAGCGCGAGCAGGTCGTGGTGGTCCGCTTCGGCGACCCCATCCGGACGATCAACTACAGCGGCAAGGCCGCGGGCCTGAACGTGAAGGTCCCCTTCATCGAGCAGGTCATCCGCTTCGACCGGCGCAACATCGCCCTCGAAGCCGCGCAGGAGGAGATCATCACCTCCCAGCAGGAGCGGCTCGTGGTGGACGCCTTCATCCGCTACCGCATCTCCGACCCGCTGCTGTTCTACACCACCCTGCGCGACGAGCAGATCGCCGCCGACCGCATCGAGCGGCTGGTGAACTCTTCGCTCCGTCAGGTGCTGGGTTCGGCCACCGCCAGCGACATCATCTCGGGCCGCCGCGCCCAGCTGATGCAGCAGGCCAAGATGGACGTCGCCCGCCGCGCCCGCGTCTCCAGCCTCGGCATCCAGGTCATCGACCTGCGCATCCGCCGCGCCGACCTGCCGGCCCAGAACCGCGAGGCCGTGTTCCGCCGCATGTCCACCTCACGCCAGCAGGAAGCCGCACGCGTCCGCGCCGTCGGCGAGCAGCAGAAGCGCGAGATCATCGCCGGGGCCGACAAGGAAGTGGCGATCACGCTCTCCACCGCCCGCCAGACCTCCGGCCAGACGGTCGGCGAGGGCGACGCGCTGCGCACCCGCATCTATGCCCAGAGCTTCGGCAAGGACCCGTCCTTCGCCGCGTTCTTCCGCTCGATGCAGGCCTATGAGCGCAGCTTCGACGACGGCCAGACCACCATGGTCCTGTCGCCGGACAGCGCGTTCTTCAAGTACTTCGAGCGGGGTCCGAGCGGCCGCTAGGCTAACTGTCCGACGACCGCTCATCCCGGCGAACGCCGGGATGAGCGGAAGTTGTCCGGTTCACGCGCCTTGAATTGAGCCCAGACCCTGCGCGGCCAGCAGGTCCCGCACCTCGTGCAGGTCGCGGGCGATGCGGACACAGAGGCTGTGCATCTCCTCGGTCGGGTCCAGCATGTCGGGCACCATGACCGTCATCATCCCGGCCGACGAGGCTGACCGGACGCCGTTGTGGCTGTCTTCCAGCGCAAGGCAGTCGGCCGGGTCGATCCCCAGCGCCTCGGCGGCCTTGAGGAACGGCTCCGGATGCGGCTTGCCGCGGGTCTGGACGTCTCGGGTGATAAGGGCGTGGAAGCGGTCCACCAGGCTGTGCGGCCCCAGGCTGTGGTGGACGCTCTCCAGGCTGGATGAGGTGGCGATGGCGCGGGGCAGGCCCGCCGCGTCCAGGTGATCCAGGATCTCGGTCACCCCGGCCTTCAGGGCGATCCCGGCGGCCAGTTCCTCGCGGAAGTGCCGGCTGACCATCACCGACCAGGACTCCAGGTCGAACCCCTCGCCGAAGTGTTCCAGCAGGATCACGTCGCTGGCGGCGTGCTGCAGGCCGACCATCCGCTGGAAGGTGGCGAAGGGCATCTCGCCTTCGATGGCGTCCGCCGCCCGCTGCATGGCGCGGAACACCACCGTCTCGGTGTCGACCAGCAGGCCGTCCATGTCGAAGACCACGGCGCGGACGGGACGGGGAAAGCTCATGGGGCGCCCTGTAGCCGGGTTTGGCCCGCGGGCGAAATCAAACGCCGCTTCAGTCCGTAACGAACTCGGCCTGGGTGTAGCCCTGGAAATAGAGCAGCGCGGTCAGGTCGGCATAGTCGACCTTGGCGTGGGCCTGGGCCGCGACGATCGGCTTGGCGCGGTAGGCCACGCCCAGGCCGGATGCCCCGATCATCGCCAGGTCATTGGCCCCGTCGCCCACCGCCAGGGTCGCCGACAGCGGCACGCCCAGCTTCGCGGCCTCTTCTTCCAGCGCCGCCAGCTTGGCCTCGCGGCCGAGGATCGGGGTTCCGACCGTTCCCGCCAGCACATCGCCGTCCGCGTTCAGGGTGTTGGCGCGATTGGCGTCGAAGCCGGCGGCCTCTGCGACCCTGCTGGTGAAGAAGCTGAACCCGCCCGAGACCAGGAACGCCTTGGCGCCATGGCCGGTCATGGTCCGCACCAGGGTCCGGGCGCCCGGGTTCAGCCGCACCCGCTCGTCATAGGCCCGTTGCAGGTCCGACAGCGGCAGGCCCTTCAGCATGCCGACGCGCTCGCGAAGCGCGCCTTCGAAGTCCAGCTCGCCGCGCATGGCCCGCTCGGTGATCTCGGAGACCTGCGCCTTCACCCCGGCGAAATCGGCCAGTTCGTCGATGCATTCGACGTTGATGATCGTGGAGTCCATGTCGGCGATCAGCAGCCGCTTGCGGCGGCCTTCCACCGGCTGCAGGCAGTAGTCCAGAGGCAGGCCGGCCAGCAGGCCGCCGATGGCGCCGCGGGCGACGCCTTCATCCTCCGCCTCGAGGTAGGTGTCCTGCGCCGCCACGTCACCGGCGCCCAGTTCTTCGGTCTGACCGAGGCGCACGCCGTGGTGGCGAAGCGGCTCGAGGTCGATTTCGCCGGTCTCGTGGGCCGTGACGTGCGGGATGACGGTGGTAAGGACAAGCAGCATGGAACCCCGCATCTGGCTGATCGCCGGACCCACCGCAAGCGGCAAGTCAGCCCTGGCGCTCCGTCTTGCGGAGCAGACCGGCGGCGAGATCGTCAATGCCGACGCCCTGCAGCTCTATGCCGACCTGCGGGTGCTGAGCGCGCGGCCGGAGGCGGACGAGCTCGCGCGGGCGCCCCACCACCTGTTCGGAACCGTCGACGCCGCCGATGGCTGGTCGGTCGGCCGCTGGCTGCGCGCGGCGACGGCGACCCTCGCCGAGATCCGCGAACGGGGCCGTGACGCCATCGTGGCCGGCGGCACCGGCCTCTATTTCCGGGCGCTGACCCAGGGACTTTCCGAGATCCCCGCCGTGCCGCCGGAGGTTCGCCAGCAGGCCGCCGCCGAGTTCGAGGCGATGGGCGAGGACGGCTTCCGCGCCCGACTGGCCGTCGCCGACCCCGCCGCCGCGGCCCGCATCGCGCCGGGCGACCGTCAGCGGCTTTCGCGGGCCTGGGAGGTCTACGCCGCCGCGGGCCGGTCGCTGACCGACTTCCACGCCTCGGCCGAAGGCGCCCTGCCCGCCGGATCCTGGAGCGCCGTCGCTCTGGAGCCGCCCCGCGCAGCGCTGTACGCCCGCTGCGATTCCCGTCTGGAGCTCATGGTCGAGCGTGGCGCCCTGGACGAGGTGCGCGCCCTGACGGCCCGGAACCTCGACCCCGCCCTCCCCGCGCTCAAGGCCGTCGGCGTGCGCGAGTTCGCCGCCCATCTGAGGGGCGAGACGTCCATGCAGGCCGCCATCGCCGCCGCCCAGCAGGAGACCCGCCGCTACGCCAAGCGCCAGATCACCTGGATGCGCGGGCAGATGACCGACTGGCCGAGGCTGGACGCGCCGGACCCTGACGCCCAGTGGGGGCAGTTTCTTGCCCTTAACCCCGTCTTGACGGCCTGAGCACAGCATGCGAAAGCCAATTTCGAATTCTTCGAGGAAATCTCGTGCGCAAGATCCTTGTACTCGTGGGGCGGCCGTAACGGACCTGACGTGAAGTCAGGACCGATCGGTCGCTCGTCCCAGGCCCCCAGCGGGCCTTTTTTATTGTCCAAAACCCGATTTGCCAGCAGGCCTCCGCCCATGACCGCCCATCAGACCATCGAAGCTCAACAGGACACCATCTCCGGCGCGGAGATGGTGGTTCGCGCCCTGATCGATAACGGGGTCGAGGTGCTGTTCGGCTATCCGGGCGGCGCTGTGCTGCCGATCTACGACGCGCTCTACAACGAGCCGCGCCTGACCCACGTGCTGGTCCGCCACGAACAGGGCGCCACCCACGCCGCCGAGGGCTATGCCCGCTCGACCGGCAAGCCCGGCGTGGTCCTGGTCACCTCCGGCCCCGGCGCCACCAACGCCATCACCGGCATCGTCGACGCGCTGATGGACTCGATCCCGCTGATCGTGATCACCGGCCAGGTCGCCACCCACCTGATCGGCACCGACGCCTTCCAGGAATGCGACACCATCGGCATCACCCGGCCCTGCACCAAGCACAACTACCTGGTGAAGTCGGTCGAGGACCTGCCGCGGATCATCCACGAGGCCTTTCATATCGCCACCTCCGGCCGCCCCGGCCCGGTGGTCATCGACATCCCCAAGGACGTGCAGTTCTCCAAGGCCGCCTACCAGGGCCCGGGCGAGGTCAAGCACAGCCACAACTACTCGCCGCGGGTGAAGGGCGACGCCGGCAAGATCGCCGAGGCGGTCGCCATGATCGCCAAGGCCAAGAAGCCGATCCTCTATACCGGCGGCGGCGTCATCAACTCGGGGCCCGAAGCCTCGGCCCTGCTGCGCGAGTTCGCCGCCCTCACCGGCGCGCCGGTCACCTCGACCCTGATGGGCCTGGGCGCCTTCCCGGCGTCGAGCCCCCAGTGGCTGGGGATGCTGGGCATGCACGGCTCGTTCGAGGCCAACAACGCCATGCACGACTGCGACGTCATGGTCGCCATCGGCTCGCGGTTCGATGACCGGGTGACCGGCCGGCTGGACGCCTTCGCGCCCGGCTCGCGCAAGATCCACATCGATGTCGACGCCTCGTCCATCGGCAAGAACGTCCGCGCCGACATCGGCATCGTCGGCGACGCCGGCAACGTGCTGGCCGACATGATCGCGGTCTGGAAGCAGCGCAACCTGTCGCCCGACAAGGCGGCGATGGCCGAGTGGTGGACCCAGATCGAAGCCTGGCGCGCCCGGGACTCGTTCCGCTATCGCCCGGACGCCAAGCTGATCAAGCCGCAGTACGCCATCCAGCGCCTGTATGAGCTGACCAAGGACCACGACACCTACATCACCACCGAGGTCGGCCAGCACCAGATGTGGGCGGCCCAGTTCTACCACTTCGAACAGCCCAACCGCTGGATGACCTCCGGCGGCCTGGGGACCATGGGCTATGGCCTGCCGGCCGCCGTCGGCGTGCAGATGGCCCACCCGGATTCGCTGGTCATCGACATCGGCGGCGACGCCAGCGTGCAGATGACCATGCAGGAGATCTCGACCGCCATTCAGTACGACCTGCCGATCAAGATCTTCATCCTCAACAACGAATGGATGGGCATGGTCCGCCAGTGGCAGCAGCTGCTGCACGGCGAGCGCTACAGCCACACCTACTCCTCCAGCCTGCCCGACTTCGTGAAGCTGGCCGAGGCCTACGGCGGCGTCGGCATCCGCGCCGAGACGCCGGACGAGCTGGACGACAAGATCCGCGAGATGATCGCCGTGAAGAAGCCGGTGATCTTCGACTGCCGGGTCACCAAGGAAGAGAACTGCTTCCCGATGATCCCGTCCGGCAAGGCGCACAACGAGATGATCATGGCCGACGAGACCCGCGACCTCGGCAC
>CAUJHW010000168.1 GCA_963205005.1 Pseudomonadota bacterium | reverse complement strand
GGCGGGAAAGCTGGCCCGCTGGTAGGCGCCCTGCAGCAGCTTGCCGGTCATCTCGGCCAGCGCCTCCAGCCCGAAGGCGTGGCGCGCGTGCATGTCGGCGAAGGTGCGCATGGGCGGAGAGAGAACATAAGAAGAACATTGGAGTCAAAAACAAAGCGCCTCCTCTCCCCCCGGCGAAGCCGAGAGGGAAGAGGTCGGGAGAGGGGCGGCGCGGCTTGGCCGTTTGCTGGGTGGGGCAGCCATGGGTTCTGGCTGAAGGTGGAGCGGCGGCGGCCCGTCAGAGCCGCCCCTCTCCCTGCCCTCTCCCCTCTCGGCTTCGCCGGGGGGAGAGGAGGGGGGTGGTGGTGGGCGTCAGAAGCTGTAGGCGACGGTGGCCTGGAAGCTTCGCGGCTTTTCGGGGAGCACGATCGTGCTGCCGAACAGTTCGGTGAAGTTGGCCCGGAAGTACCGGGCGTCGGTGGCATTCTTCACGACGGCGCGGAACAGCCAGTTGTCCTTCTTGTAGGACGCGCTCAGGTCCACCAGCGTGTAGGCGGGCAGGCGGACCGCCTGGGACTGGCCCGACCACACGGAATCGACGTGCGAGGCGCTGGCGGCGAAGGCCAGGCCGTTGTCGAAGGCGTAGGTGGCGGTGCCGGAGAACACGTTCGACGGAATGCCCGCGCGCCGCGAGTCGCTGCGACTGAAGATCGGCACCAGGCCAAGCGGCTGGCCGCCCAGGAAGAGGGCGGGGTTGGTCACGCCCGTCAGATCCTCAATGCCGAAGAAGCTGAAGGCCGTGCCGGCGTCGAGGAACGACAGGTTGTAGACCCGCGTGTTGGTGTAGGCGCCGGTGAGCAGCAGGTGACGATCCACAGCCCAGCGGAATTCCGCCTCGAGGCCCTTGGTCTCGACGGACTGGTTGGTCACTGCCGACTGCACGTTGTGATCCGTCCGGGTCTGCTTGTAGACCGAGACCGCGCCATAGAGCTTGCCGTCGAGCCAGGAACCCTTGATGCCGCCCTCGTAGAGGCGGGAGGCGGCGATGAAGTTGTTGCCGGCCACGTCGGCCACCAGCAGTTCGGCGCCCTGGCCCACGACCATGGTCGATTGGCGCGAGGCGGTGACGTAGGGGATCAGCCCCAGGGGCATCTTGTAGTTGGCGCTGGCGGTCCACGACCAGGCGCCCTTGTCGTTCGACGCGGACAGAACGCCGGTCGCCCCGGCCTGCCGCTTCGCGTCGATGTTCGAGGAGGCCTTGGTCTTGTCGTAACGGGCGCCCAGGGTGACATCGAGACCGAAGTCGAAGGCGAAGTCGGCAAGACCCGCCAGGCCGTAGTCCGTGTGATGGCCGGTGAGGTAGTCCGAATAGTTGCAGTCGCACTGCGTCGAAAGCTGGCGCGTGGAGAGTGACGTATAGCCCTGCGTCAGGTCCACCCGATGGAAGTATTCGTAGGTGAAGTCGTCGCCGAAGCGGAACTTGGTGTAGCGGATC
Organism: Pseudomonadota bacterium; assembly: GCA_963205005.1. Taxonomy (GTDB): domain Bacteria; phylum Pseudomonadota; class Alphaproteobacteria; order Caulobacterales; family Caulobacteraceae; genus Phenylobacterium. Next base: position 7,233 of record CAUJHW010000168.1, on the reverse strand, counting down.
GACGGAGACACCTGGAACGCGAATTTTCCGAGGTCGTTCGTGTAGGACTTGGACGCGACGATCTTGTCCTCGATCACATAGGAGTCGACGAACTGGGAAAAGCCGTAGGCGTTTTCGTTCAGGTTGTCGGTCTTGTCGTAGAACAGCTGGTTCTTGATCTCGAAGTCGTTTTCACCGGTGTAGATGATGTCGAAGTAGCCGGTGGTCTGCTTGTTCCGGAGCTGGTCGTCGACGCCGGTCAGGGTGTTCTTGCGGCTGAGCTTCGCCGTTCCCGAACTCGTCAGGGCCAGGGGGCCGTTGGCCGGGAAGCAGCCGTTGGTGATCGATGAGGCGAAGACGTTGCCGCCGCAGGCGAAGCCGCCGAACGGACCGAGGCCGCCGATCGCCGCCACTTCCGCGAACGAGATCTTGCCGTCGGGCGCGCCGATGTCCGGAATGGCCCGGGCAGAGCCGGTGATGTAGGTTCCGTTGTCCACCAGGGACTGGGTCAGGCGGTTCCAGCCGCCGTTCTGCTGGCCATTGTACTTGTGGTACATGGCGCCGAATTCGACCCGCAGATTGTCGGTGATGTCGCTGTCGAAGGACGCCTGCAGGATCGTCTGCTTGGTCGACATGTTGCGGTAGTAGCTGCCGGAATCCTCGACCTCGGCGTAGAGGCTGTAGCCGAGCTCGGTCTCGCCCAGCTTGACCGGTCCCTGGACCTGGCCGGACAGGACACTCTTGCTCCAGCTGCCGGTGGTGTAGCTGAGCTCACCCTCGGGCGACGACATGAGCGTGCCGTTCACCCGCGCGGACTTGGGCACGAAGTTCATGTAGCCGCCGGTCTTCGACGGGCCGTAGATCGGCGAGGCCGGTCCACGGACGATATCGATCCGGTCGGAGGCGCCGATCGGGGTCGGGTAGTTGCCCGAGTTGTCCAGGCGACGGACCCCGCGGAAATAGACTTCGCCGGGTGTGCCGCGGATATCGAGCGCGCCGCCGACGCCGAAGAAGGAGTTGGTGAAGGTGCCGGGCGCCTGGGCGACCAGGTCGTAGATCTCGGTCACGCCGAACCGCTCGATCTGTTCCTTGCTGATCGTGGAGGCCGAACGCGGGGTTTCCACCAGCGTCTTGTCGAAGCCGAAGACCGATCCGACGTTCTTCAGCGGCAGGGCGTCCAGCGAGCCGGTGACGACGATCTCGTCGACGGTGGAGGCCGGCTCGCCGGCGGTCGCAGGCCGGGACTGGGCCAGGGCCACGGATGTCATCGCCGTGCTGGCCAGCAGGCCCGCGGCGACCGTCATCAGCGATCTGCGCGCCCGCAGGGACCGCCCAGAAACCTTCGTTACGCCATCTGCATGCTGGATGGTCTTCATCTTGATCTGCCCTTTCACGCCGGACTGCTTCCCGGCGAACGCCATGTGGCTCAACTGGCGCTTGCTGCGCCGCACCCCGCAGTATTGGCGCGCAGCCGGGGGGGCAAACGCCATGGTGAAGTCCGCCCTCGTCCCCAGATTGCGCGGGCGTGTCGGGCTTTGCTGCGTCCCGCCTGAAAACTGACGGCAAGGCGCCGGATTTTCGGACAGCTTGGCCGTTGCGGCAGCCTCCCGGCAGGTTCCGCTTCCGGCCGATTCGCAATGGGCCCGCCGCGCGCTGGTCCTACGGCGCGGCGGGCAGGTGACGGAGTTCCAGCCCGAGGGCGTGGTTCTTGCGGAAGCCCTTCCAGACGGCGCCCGGGCCACCGGGGCTGAAGGGGGCGTAGCCGGCGGGGCCAGGGGTGGGCCATTTCGCGTCGTTGGCCAGGGGCGTGTCGGTGGTCAGGTAGGCGAGGCGGCCGGTTTCGCCCTTCACGGTGGCGTCCAGGAAGGCGGTGATCATGTGCTGGCTGATGGCGGAGACGCGGTCGGCGCGCCAGACCGGGTCCTCGAACCAGTCCATGTCCCAGGCCGAGCCGCGCATGGCGGCCGGGGCGCCGCCCATGCCGATGGCGTGGCCGCCGTTCTGGAACACCAGCAGGTAGCGGTCGGCGCGGACAGCCCGGTCGAACACCGCCCTGAGGCCACCGGCATAGCCGACCGTCCGGTCGCGATCGCCGCCGATGACCAGCAGCGGCGCGGTGACCCCCGCCAGCCCCTCTGCGCCCCAGGCGTTGAAGGCGGCGCCGGCCGGGGCGATGGCGACCACGGCCCGGACATCCGGGACCTGCAGCTCGGCGGCGCGGGCGCCGTCGCGGGCGAAGGGCGTCATCAGCCGGCCCGGGACGAGGTTGACCGCGCCCCTGGGGTCGAGACTCGCGCCGGCGGCGGTGAGGACGCCGTAGCCGCCCATGGAGTAGCCGATCAGGGCGGTGCGCCCCGGGTCGGCGGCGGCGAGGCCGGGGGCGCCGGCCCGGGCGCCGTCTCTGGCCCTGGCGGCCACAAAGGCGATGTCGAGGGGCCGGCGCATCAGCGGACCGGGGAAGCCCGCGGCGTCGCTGTAGTCCGGGTCGCGGTGGCGGGGGGCGACGACGACATAACCCTTGGAGGCCAGGTTCTCGGCCAGCCAGCTCATCCCGGCGGTGGCGCCGCCGAAGCCGTGGGAGAGGATCACCAGCGGGAAAGGCCCGGCGACCGCGGGCGCATCGCGGACGGCGATGCCGGGGACGGTGAAGGCGACCGGGGCGGCGGGCGGCTCGGCGGCCAGGGCGTCGGCGTAGATCGCGGGCTTCGCTCCGGGGCGGGGCCTTGCCGGATACCAGATCTCGACGGTCAGGCGCCGGTCGACGAGGGGCGCTGTGCCCTTCGCCCGGTCATAGGCCAGGATGTCGGGCTGGGCGGGCTGAATCCAGATGCGCGTGCGCACGCCGACCGCGTGGGGTCCCAGGGCGGCCAGCTCCGGCGCGTCGGCCCCCGGGCGGGCGGGGGGCGACTGGGCCATGGCCGGCTGCGCCAGGGTCAGCAGGGCGACCAGCAGGGCGGCGAGGGAGAACGCGGGGCGGAAACGGGGCAGGCGGGGGTGGAGCATGGCCGGATTGTTTCCTGCCGCGCGGGGGCGCGCAACGCGCGATGGCGATCGGCGCGGAACGGGAGCGCCCGTGCGGGGATTTCGGTCGGGTGTCCGGGGAAATATCCGACGTGTCCGCGCCGCCTTCGCTTCTGGAAGCCCCGTCGGCCGGGGAGCCCGCGCACTTCGAGCGGCAGGAGCCCGGACGCGGACGTCTGGCCGGTTCGCCGCTGCAGATTCCCTGGCCCGGCTGGCGCGACATCCTGTGGCGGACCTGGCGGGAGATCAGCCATGACCGGCTGACGGTGGTGGCGGGCAGCGTCACCTATTTCACCCTGCTGGCGGTGTTCCCGGCCCTTGGGGTGTTCGTCTCGCTGTACGGCCTGGTCGCCGACGTGCAGGCGGTGGGCGAGCAGCTGGCGCAGCTTTCGACGATCTTCCCGCGGTCGGTGGTGGACCTGCTGGGCGAGCAGATGATCCGGCTGGCCACCGGCCGGACCGGTGGCCTCTCGCTGGCCTTCGCCGTCAGCCTGGTGTTCTCGCTCTGGAGCGCGAGCGCGGGGATGAAGGCGCTCTTCGACGGCCTGAACACCGCCTATGACGAGACGGAGAAACGCGGCTTCCTCGTGCGGACGGCGGTGACCTATGGGTTCACCCTGGCGCTGATCGCCTTCATCGTGCTGGTCAGCGCGATCCTGGTGGGCGCGCCCCTGTTGCTGGCGGCGCTGGGGATCCGCGATGATCTGCTGACGGTCGCGCGGTGGCCGCTGGTGTTCCTGGTCGCAGTGGCGGCGTTCGCGGCCATCTATCGCCACGGACCCAGCCGGGCGCCGGCGCGGTGGCGATGGCTGGTTCCCGGGGCGGCGGCTGCGGCGCTGATGTGGATGGGCGGATCGGCGGGATTTTCCTGGTATCTCAACAATGTCGCGCGGCTGGATGTCACCTACGGGTCGCTGGCCGCGGCCGTCGGCTTCATGCTGTGGGTGTGGTTCTCGGTGATGCTGGTGCTGATCGGCGCGGAGCTGAACGCCGAGATCGAGCACCAGACCGCACGGGACTCCACCACCGGGCCGCCCGAGCCCATGGGCGAGCGGGGCGCGGTGATGGCCGACACGGTCGGCCGCCGGTTCCGGGGCGTGCGGGAGGGCCTGGGCCAGCTGTGGACCGCGGCCCGCCGCCGGGCGGCGGCGTTCCGCGGGCGGGCTGAACCCTAGCTCCGGGGGACGTGCACGCTGAGCAGGATCACCTCGCCGCCCTTGGGGTCGAGGATCTGGTGGGGCGTGTTCTGCGGGATCAGGAAGATGTCGCCCTTCGCGATCGGCCGGCTGTCGCCGCCGGCGATGCCCGTGCCGCCGAGGTTGGCCTCGTTGGTTCGCTTCTCGTCGATCAGCTTGCCGCCGCTGACCAGGGTGGCCGCGCCCTCGACCACGTAGAAGAGCTCGGCGGTCTTCTCGTGCAGGCTGGGCGGCGCGGTGGCGGTGCGGTGCTCGAGGTTGGCGGCGTAGGGCGGCAGGGTCAGGACCCGCTGGCTGAACATCGGCTGGCCGGCCGGGTGCGCCCGGCGGGCGTTGGCGACCAGGGTCTGCACCTCGGCGGACGAGGCGAACAGGTTGACCGGCGGGGCCGCCGGGGCGGGGGTCTGGGCCCGGGCCACGCCGCTGGCCAGGGCCAGGCCGAGGATCGTCGCCGTCATCGCCAACTTGCGCATGGTGTCTCCTTCAGGACGCTCCAAGCTCTAGCACTGACGGCGGCGGAGGCCACAGGGATTGAGGCCTCGCCTCAGCCGCGGTGACTGCGCCGCCACGCCCAGAGTGTGAACCCGGCCAGCAAGAGTTCGACGAAGAGCAGCAGCAGGCCCTGTTCGCCGACCAGATAGGTCGCCAGGTCGTTCCGGATGGTCACCGGTTCGAAGAAATAGAGGAAGTAGATGTTGTGGCTGGCATGGAACATGGCGCTGGCCCACACGCTGTTGCTCCTCTGTCGCGCCCAGCCGAGGAAGTAACTCAGGCACATGCAGGACAGGAAAAACATCAGGTTGCCGAGCATGGGGTGCTGACTGCTGCCGTAGGAGGTTCCCAGCAGGGCCGGCAGGTGGAAGGCGAACCAGCAGAGCCCGAGCACGGTCTGCCCTCGCCAGAAGCCGAAGACCCGGGTCAGCACAGGGGAGGCGAAGCCGCGCCAGCCCAGTTCCTCGCCCAGGGCGGTCTTGAGCGAGACGAACAGCCCGATCAGCAGCAGTGTCCGGGGCAGGAGTTCGGGGGCGAGGCCAATCCAGCCGGTCGAGGCCAGGCCGAGCTTGATCAGCAGCCCATAGGCGATGGGGATCGCGATGCAGGCGGCAATCCAGAACGGCGCCCGCCGGTTGCCCAGCAGTCCGACGGGGCCCAGCGAGCGGTAGATGACCAGGGATGTGAGCACACCCGCGACCCCCGGCGACCACATCAGGCCGATCAGGGCGAACCCGCCCAGCGCCCCGAGCCCGCCGCCGGTGAGCATCGGGATGTAGGCGGCCGTGCAGAACACCACGGTGAGCGCCGCGAACAGCGCCAGGGCCCTGCGATCCTGCGCGAGGTCTGGAACCCGGCGGGTGTTCAAGGTTTCAGGCCCGCTTGCCTGCTGGCTCTCGGAGCCGGCCCGCCGCTCGCGGCCATGCCGGCGTTGGCGTCGCGCTGCGGGACCGAGATCAGGACGACCGCATCCGATGGGCCGCCCGCTGACCCGACGATCCGGCCGCCCAGGGTCGAGACGATGGCCGCCGCCGGGGCGTCTGTTGCGGAGCCGGGGCAACCGACGAGCACCGCGCTGTCATCGAGGAAATCGACCGTCAGCTCGCTCTCGCCCACGCGGCGGCAGGGGTCGCCGGGATCGGGATAGCCGTCGCCCAGCACACGAAGGCCGGAGGGCCAGACGGTCGCGGTCGTCGCAGGCGTTCCGGGTTCGCCTGTTCTCGCGCCGGCCTCGACGGCGGGCGCAGGCCTGCCGCACGAAACCAGCAGCAGCGTGCAGAGACCGAGGATCGATGCGGGCGCGCGGTCTGCCATGTCAGCTCCAGTCACATGGACCTGATCTTTGTCCGCCTCCGTAGGCCCGCCTAGGTCGTTTCCCGCCAATGTCTGGACGGAATCCGCCAGCGCGCGGGCGGCGCCGGGACGGGCGGCGGCTGTCTAGCCGAACTCGTCCTCCAGCGCGGCGAGGCGGGCGGCCTGGTCCTCGGCGATCAGGGGGTTGATCACGTCGTCGAGCGCCTCGCCCTCCATGATCTTGGGGAGGTTGTAGAGGGTCAGGTTGATCCGGTGGTCGGTGACGCGCCCCTGCGGGAAGTTGTAGGTGCGGATGCGCTCCGAGCGGTCGCCGGAGCCGACCTGGCTCTTGCGGGCGTCGGCCCGTGCGGTGTCGAGGGCCTCGCGCTGCTGGTCGTAGAGCTTGACCTTCAGGGCCTTCATGGCGCGGGCGCGGTTCTGGTGCTGGGACTTTTCCGACGAGGTCACCACGATGCCGGTGGGCAGGTGGGTGATGCGGACGGCGGAGTCGGTCTTGTTGACGTGCTGGCCGCCGGCGCCGGACGAGCGGTAGGTGTCGATGCGCAGGTCCTGGTCGCGGATGTCGATCTCCACGTCCTCGGGTTCCGGCAGGATGGCCACGGTGGCGGCCGAGGTGTGGATGCGCCCCTGCGCCTCGGTGGCGGGGACGCGCTGGACGCGGTGGACGCCGCTTTCGAACTTCAGCCGGCCGAACACGCCGTCGCCGGTGATCGCGGCGACGATTTCCTTGTAGCCGCCCATCTCGCCCTCGGTGACCGAGTCGATCTCGATCCGCCAGCCGTGGAGCTGGGCGTAGCGCGAGTACATTCGGAACAGGTCGCCGGCGAACAGGGCGGCCTCGTCGCCCCCCGTCCCGGCGCGCACTTCGAGGATCGCCGAGGCGTTCTCGTCCCTGTCCTTGGGGGCCAGCATCAAGGCAACCTGATGCTCTAGCGCCGGCAGCTTGTCCTTCAGGACCTCCAGCTCATCGCGGGCCATCTTGGCCATCTCGGGATCGCCGGCGGCGGCCATCTCCTCCAGCTCCGGCGCCTCGGCCTTGACCCGCTCCAGGGCCATGACCGCGTCGGCCACCGGCTTCAGCTCGGCATGCTCCTTCGACAGGCGCACGATCTCGGCCCCGTCCGAGGCCGCGCCCATGCGCGCCTCGATCTCGCGGAAGCGGTCGAGCACCTGGTCGAGTCTGGCCTGGGGAAGTCGCATGGGGCGCTGTCTGTAGCCGAGCCGGAGCCGG
>CAUJHW010000167.1 GCA_963205005.1 Pseudomonadota bacterium | reverse complement strand
CGCCCAGGGCGTGACCCGCGTCGAAGACATGCTGAACTCGCTCCCGCAGGCCTTCGCGGCCCAGGGCGGTTCGATCTCGAACGGCTCCACCGGCACCGCCACGGTCAACCTGCGCGGCCTCGGCGCCACGCGGACCCTGGTCCTCGTCGACGGCCGTCGCCTGATGCCCGGCACCCCGAACACCTCGGGCGGCGCGCTCGCGGCCGACATCAACTTCATCCCGGCCGCGCTCGTTCAGCGCGTTGACGTCCTGACCGGCGGCGCGTCGGCCGTGTACGGCGCCGACGCCGTCGCCGGCGTCGTCAACTTCATCATGCAGAAGAACTTCGAGGGCGTGAAGATCGACGCCCAGTACGGCATCTATCAGCATGACAACGGCAACGATGTTGCCGACTCGGTGGCCGCCAAGGCCGCGTCTTCGGCCTATCCGGAATTCTTCGCCCTGCCGAAGAAGAACGTCCGCGACGGTGAAAGCTCGGAAGTCACCCTGGTCATCGGCGTCAACGCGCCGGACGGCAAGGGCAACGTCACCGCCTACGCCGGCTACCGTCACGTCGAGCCGATCCTCCAGGGCAACCGCGACTTCTCGTCGTGCACGCTCAACTCGGGCGCCGCGTTCGGCCCCACCAGCTGCGGTGGTTCGGGTACGGCCTTCCCGGCCCGTATCGGCAGCTTCATCGTCGCCCCCGGCAACACGCTGATCCCGCGCGTCGCCGCCCGCGACGTCTACAACTTCGGCCCGTCGAACTACTATCAGCGTCCCGATGACCGCTACGTCATGGGCGCGTTCGCCAACTACGAAATCGCCGAGTGGGCGACGGCCTATGCCGACCTGATGTTCATGGACGACACGTCCACCTATCAGATCGCGCCCGGCGGCATCTTCGCCGGCACCTTCACCATCAACTGCGCCAACCCGCTCCTGTCGGCGCAACAGCGCGCCAACATGACGGCTTCGGCGGCGACCGGCGGCGGCACCTGCGCCACCAATGCGGCGGGCTCCTTCACGGGCACCGTTGCGCGCCGGAACATCGAAGGCGGCGGCCGTCAGGGCCAGACCGAGCACACCCAGTACCGTTACGTGATCGGCCTTAAGGGCGATCTGAACGACAACTGGAATTACGACTTCTCGATGCAGTACGGCCGCGTGTCCTTCAAGTCGCTGCAGACCGGCTTCTTCCGCACCACCGCCATTCAGAACGCTCTGAACGTCGTGTCGGTCGGCGGCGTGCCGACCTGCGTGTCCAAGGTGAACGGCTCCGATCCGAACTGCGTGCCCTACAACATCTTCGGCACCAACACGATCACGCGCGCCCAGCTGGACTACCTCGAGACCCCCTCCACGGCGCAGGGCTCGACCTATGAGCGCGTCGTCAACTACTCCATGGGCGCCGATCTCACCGACTACGGTGTGAAGAGCCCCTGGGCGGAAGATGGCGTGGGCATCTCGTTCGGCGCCGAATATCGTCGTGAAACGCTCGACTACGCCGCCGACTTTGTCGCCTCCTCGGGCGCGCTGAACGGTTCGGGCGGCGCCTCGCCGCCGGTCAACGGCAGCTTCGACGTGTACGAAGGCTTCGCCGAAGCCCGCGTGCCGATCATCACCGACGCCGCGTTCGCCAAGCGCGTTCAGGTCGAACTGGCCTACCGCTATTCCGACTACTCGTCGGTTGGCACGACGGACACCTACAAGGTGGCCGGCGACTGGGCCTTCGACGACAACATCCGCCTGCGCGCCAGCTACCAGCGCGCGGTTCGTGCGCCGCACGTGATCGAACTGTTCGGCCCGCAGAACGTGGTGCTCGACGGTACGCAGGACCCCTGCGCCGGCCTCGCCGCCGGCAACGCCAACGTCGCCCGCTGCTCGCAGGCCTTCGGCCTGACGACGGCCCAGGTGCTGGCGATCGAGAAGAACCCGGCCAACCAGTACAATGGCCTGACCGGTGGTAACCCGAACCTGGATCCGGAAACCTCCGACACCATCTCCTTCGGTGTCGTGGCCACTCCGACCTTCCTGCCGGGCTTCAACTTCTCGGCCGACTACTTCGACATCAAGGTGAAGGACTACATCTCGGGCATCGGCGCCGACGTGATCATCACGCGCTGCCTGTCGACCCTGGATCCCTTCTTCTGCGGTCTCGTGAAGCGTGACGCCGCTGGCTCGATCTGGCTGTCGCCGCAGGGCTATGTGACCGACACGACGCTGAACACCGGCGCCCTGCGCACCAAGGGCATCGACTTCAACGCCAGCTACCGTACCGACCTCGACGCCCTCGGCCTCGAAGGCATGGGCGGCATCAACGTCAGCTTCGTCGGCACCTACCTCGACGCCCTGAAGACCAAGCCGCTCCCGGGCGACGCCTACTACAACTGCGCCGGCAAGTTCGGCACCGTCTGCTCGGTCTCGGGTGGTGCGACCTCGCCGAACCCGGCCTGGCGCCACAAGCTGCGCGTCACCTGGAACACCCCGTTCGAATACGGCGACTGGGTGAAGAGCTTCGGCGTGTCGCTCCAGTGGCGCCACATCGACAAGGTGAAGCTGGACGCCTACTCGAGCGATCCGCAGCTGAACAACACCGGCCTGCAGTACGCCACGGATCAAGTCCTGGGCGCACGTGATTACTTCGACTTGACCGCGACCTGGACCGTGAAGGACAACCTGAACTTCCGTCTCGGCGTGAACAACGTGTTCGACAAGGATCCGCCGCTGACCGGTTCCTCGAACTGCCCGACGGGTCCCTGCAACGGCAACACCTGGCCGCAGACCTACGACGCGTTCGGCCGTTACATCTTCCTGGGCCTGACCGCCGACTTCTAAGTCGACGACCAGAACCGGAAAACGACCTGCGAGGGGCGGCGGAGCAATCCGCCGCCCCTTTGCTTTGCGCTGTCGGGCCAAGCGGCTAGACTCCCCCCGTGAGCGGATGGAAGCCCGGCCAGTACAGCGTCAGGATCGGCGGCGCCCCCGCCGTACCGCCCCACCTTGCGTCCATCACACCGGCCGACCCGGCCGAAGCCGCCCGCTGGCAGGCGCTGGGCGACCAGCTTCGCCTGTCCGGAGATATCCCCGGCGCTGACCGCGCCTACGCCCGTCAGATCCGGGCCACCGTCAGTGCGCCCGACCTCGTCCGCGCCGCCGACGCCATCTGCGAGACCCGCTTCGCCGAGGCAGACCGCGACCTGCGGGCCATCCTGACCGCGCGGTCGACCGACCCGCTTGCCCTTTGGATGCTGGCCGAGGTCACATCGCGAACCGGCCGCAACGCCGAGGCCGAGAGCCTTCTGGCCCGATGCCTGCAGGCCGCCCCCGGCTTCACCGCTGCCCGCTATGCCTACGCCATGGTGCTCTACTGGCGTCATCGCGCGGTGGATGCCCTGGCCCAGGCGCGGCTCCTGCTTGAGGCCCAGCCTCGCAATCCGATCTTCCTGCACCTGAAGGCCACAACCCTGCTGCAGCTGGGCGACGACGCCGCGGCCCTTGACGCCTACGCCCAGGTGCTGGAGGCCCACCCCGACCAGCCGCTGACGTGGATGAGCTATGGCCACGCGCTGAAGACGGTCGGCCGCCAGGCCGAGGCGGTGGACGCCTACCGTCGCAGCCTGGCCCTCTCGCCGGCGCTGGGCGAAGCGTGGTGGAGCCTCGCCAACCTCAAGACCGTCCGCTTCGACGACGCAGACATTGCGCGCATGCAGGCCGCTCTCGAAGTCCCGGGCCTGTCGGAGTCAGACCGGCTCCAGCTGCATTTCGCGCTCGGCAAGGGTCATGAGGACGCCGCCCGGTACGAGGCCGCCTTCGCCGACTATGTGGCGGGCAACTCCATCCAGCACCGCCGCGCGCCCTATGACGCCGACGAGACCACCACCCAGATGCGCCGCACCCGCGCCATCCTCGGCCGGAGCTTCCTGGCGGCCCGTGCAGGAATGGGGTCTCCCCGGCCGGACCCGATCTTCATCCTGGGTCTGCCGCGCTCCGGCTCGACCCTGGTCGAACAGATCCTGGCCAGCCACAGCCAGGTCGAGGGCACCCACGAACTGCCCCACATCCCGGCGCTGGCCGGACGCCTGGCCGGACCGGCGCGCCGCGAGAGCGAGGGGGCCTATCCGGATATCCTGGCGGCCCTGTCTCCGGCCGAGCTGGCCGCGCTGGGCGAGGAGTATCTGGCGCTCGCCCAGGTGCACCGAAAGCTCGGCAGGCCCTTCTTCATCGACAAGCTGCCGAATAACTTCCCGCACGCGGGCTTCATCCACCTCATCCTGCCGAACGCGAAGATCATCGATGCGCGGCGACATCCGCTCGGCTGCTGCTTCTCGGGCTTCAAGCAGCACTTCGCCATCGGCCAGGCGTTCACATACGACCTCACCGACCTCGGGCGATACTACCGCGACTACGTCGAGCTGATGGCCCACTTCGACGCCGTGATGCCTGGCCGTGTGCACCGGGTGATCTACGAGGCGATGGTGGCCGACCCCGAGGGCGAGACGCGGCGGCTGCTGGACTACTGCGGACTGCCGTTCGAGGCGGGCTGTCTGAAGTTCTACGAGAACGACCGGGCCGTGCGCACCGCCAGCTCCGAGCAGGTGCGCCGGCCGATCTTCACCGACGCGACCGAGCACTGGCGCCATTTCGAACCCTGGCTGGATCCGCTGAAGGCGGCTCTGGGACCGGTTCTGGACGCATATCCGGACGTCCCCTCCTTCTAGGGCGAGCGTTATGGCGCGGCGGCTGGTAGTCTGGGCGCCGGTTTTCGCATCCCGGCGGCAGAGGTTACGGCGTTGAATCAGTGGAAGGTCGGCCAGATCAAGGTGAAGTTCGGCGGCTACACGCCCGCCGGGACGTCGACGCCCGTCACCGCGCCTGCGACACCGCCGGCGCGGAACCCCGCCGCCGACCGAGCCCGCCTGCAGGAGATCCAGGCCGCCGCCCAGGGCCGCGACTTCAACCGCGCCGCCGGCCTCGCCGCCCGGGCGCTGGCCGACGGCATCGAGCATCCGATGGTGCTGAACCTGGCTGCGCTGCAGTTCGAGAACGAGGGCCGGTATGACGACGCCCTGAAGGCGCTCAGCCGCGCGGTCGAACTCGCGCCTGAGGACCTTGGCTCGCGCAATGCCATCGGCCTCGTGCTGGCGCGGGTGGAACGCTATCCGGAAGCCCTGGCGGCCTTCGAGTCCGTCGTGGCCCTGGAGCCCGGATTCGCCGGCGCCCACTGCGCGCGGGGCACCTGCTTCGAGGCCATGGGCCGTCTGAAGGAGGCAGAGGCCGCGTTCAAGCACGCCCTCGAGCTTCAGCCCGAGAACCTCGGCGCCATGCAGGGCCTCGCCAACCTGCTGAGCCGCCGGGGCTCACACGCCGAGGCGCGGCCCCTGGCCGAGACGGTGCTGGAAGCCGAGCCGAACTTCCCCGATGCGGTGATGGTGCTGGCCGCCGCGGACGCCGCAGAGGGCGCCGCCGAGCGAGCTCAGCGCCGGCTCGAACTTCTGACCGGCGACGAGCGTCTGACGCCCCAGCAGCGCGCCCTGGCCCACGGCCAGCTGGGCGATGTGCTCGACACCCTCGATCTGCCCGGCGAGGCCTTCCAGGCCTATGCAGCCTGCAACATGGCGCTGTGGCGCACCTATGCGCAGATGCACGGGCAGGGGCCCGGCGCCGCCGACTTCGCCCGCGCCATGCTGGACCATCTGGACGCCATTCCGCCGGAGGCGTGGAGCACCGGCGGCGCCGCGCCGGTCGCCGCCGACGGCCCGAAGACCCATGTCTTCCTGATGGGCTTCCCCCGTTCGGGGACGACCCTGCTGGAGCAGGTGCTGGCCAGCCACCCCGATGTCGAGGCCCTTGAAGAGCGCGAGACCCTGGCCGACGCCCAGCGCGCCTTCCTGCGCGATCCCGGCGACCTGTCGCGACTGGCCCGGGCGGGTGAGGCGGAGCTCGCGCCCCTGCGCGAGGCCTACTGGGCGCGAGTCCGGGCCGAGGGGGCGGAGCCGGCTGGCAAGGTGTTCGTCGACAAGCACCCGCTCAACACCTTCCGGCTGCCGCTGATCCTGAAGCTGTTTCCTGAAGCGAAGATCCTGTTTGCACGGCGCGATCCCCGCGACGTGGTGCTGAGCTGCTACCGCCGCCGGTTCGCCATGAGCGGTTCGGCTTACCAGCTCCTCACCCTGCCGGGCGTGGCGGCCTACTACGATGCGGCCATGCGCCTCGCCGACCGGCTGGAGCCGGCGATGGCGTCCCACACGATGGTCGTCCGCCACGAGTCGCTGATCGAGAACTTCGACGCCGTCGTTGGCGAGGTCTGCGACTTCCTTGGCCTCGAATGGACCGACGCCATGCGGAACTTCGCCGAGCGCGGCCGCGACCGCGCGGTGGCGACGCCCAGCGGCGTGCAGCTCTCCCGGGGCCTCAGCGCCGAGGGCGTCGGCGCCTGGCGACGTTATCGCGAGCAGCTGGCCCCGGTTCTGCCGCAGCTGGCGGCCTGGACCGAGCGGTTCGGATACCCGGCCGAATGACCTTCTCCCGCCGACACGCAACTCAGGCGCTGCTGGCGGGTCTGGTCTCAGGCTGCGCCGGCGCGCCCCGCGAGCCGGTGCTCTCGATCAATCTGGCGCAGGTGCAGCCAACTGCGCCGTCGCCCACCGGCACGCGGCTGGAAACCGCCTTTGATGCGGCGCTGCGGATGACCGTGCCGGTCCATCTGGGCCAGCGCGGGCCCTTCGCCTTCGTGGTCGACACCGGGGCCAACCGCACGGTGATCGGGGCGGAAACGGCCGATCGTTGCGGCCTGGGCAGTGATGGCTCGGCCCCGGTCCACGGCATCGCCGGCAGCCAGTCCGCGCCGCTGGTACGGGTGCCCCGGCTGCGGGTGGGGCAGGTGCAGTCGCATAATCTCAGCCTGCCGGTCCTGCCCCGCGCCAGCCTCGGCGCGGACGGCCTTCTGGGGATCGACGTGCTGAAAGGCCGGCGGATGCGCCTCGATTTCCGGGGCAACACCTTCGAGATCGGTCCGTCCACCGTCGGCGCCAGCGTCGGGCGGGGTACGGACACCCGCATTCCCGACCGCCGCCAGGGTGTGATCGTTCCGGCCCAGTACCGCTCGGGACAGCTGGTGATCTTTGACGCCGACGTGGCCGGGACGCCGGTTCGCGCCTTTCTCGATTCCGGATCCCAGGTGACCTGCGGCAATCCGGTCCTGCGCCAGCTGTTGATCCAGCAGCGACCGGAACTGGCCGAGCGGTTCACCCCCACCCAGCTGATCAGCGCCACGGGCCAGACGGCGTCGGCTGAGCTCGCCGCCCTGCCGCGGCTGCGCCTGGGCGGGATGGCGCTCTACAACGTCCGCGCCGCCTTCGCGCCCCTGCACATCTTCAGCCTGTGGGGCCTGGACGACCGGCCGGCTATCCTGGTCGGCATCGATGTCCTGCGCGAATTCGACGACGTCACACTCGACTTCGGACGACGCGAGGTGGTGTTCGTGCGCAGCCGCCGGCGTGCCGCGGCCTAGCGAAGCGGCGTCGGCGCGAGCACCATGCCGCCGCCCTGGCTGCGCAGCCGGGTCTCGGAGAGACGGTCCAGGATCGCCTGCGAGCGCGGGTCACCGAACACCCAGGCCGCCGCCGCCAGCGTCCGGGCCGAACCGGCCGAGACGCCGAGCGCGTTCTGCAGAGCTTCGAACGCGCCTTCGCTGGGGGTCATGCGGCGAAGCTGGACCTCGCCCTTGATCCCGGCGAGGGCCTTGGCCTTGTCCACCGCCTGGTAGAAGCCGCCGAGCTCGTCGACCAGGCCCAGGGACTTGGCCTGTGCGCCCGTCCAGACATGGCCCCGGGCGATCTCGCGGACGCGCTCGACCGGCAGGTTCCGGCCCCTGGCGACCCGGGCGATGAAGTTGTCGTAGATCCGGTCCATCCAGCCGGCGAAGGCCGCCCGCTGGGCCGGCGTGAACGGCTGGCCCATGCCGAACGCCCCGGCGTATTCGCCGCCGACGCCGGTGTCACGCACGTCCACGCCGAAGCGGGCGAGCGCCGGCCCGATGGCGAACTTGCCGCCGAATACGCCGATGGAGCCCGTCAGGGTGGTCGGCTGAGCCACGATCGCCGAAGCCTCAGAGGCGATCCAGTAGCCGCCGGACGCGCCGTAGGTTCCCATGGAGACGACGACGGGCTTCTTCCGCGCCTTGGCCACCCGGATCGCGTCGAGGATCTGCTCCGAGGCGGTGTCCGAGCCGCCGGGCGAATTGACCCGCAGGACGATGGCCTTGACCGAGTTCGAGCGGGCGGCCTTGAGGATCGCGTCGGCCAGGTCGTCGGAATAGACGCTGGAGCTTCCGGTGAACGGGTTCCCGCCGGCGTCGCGGCCGGTCATGATCGCCCCTTCGGCCTCGATCACGGCGATGGTCTCGCCGGTCCGGGAGCCCTTGTCGCGGTGGCTGTCGGCGTAGTCGTCGAAGTCGATGGACTGGGCGCCGTCACCCGCCTTGTTCAGCAATGCCTGCTCGGCCTCGCGCACCTGTCCCAGCCGGTCGACCAGCTTCAGCTTCAGCGCATCCTCGGCCACGTAGGGACCGGCCTCCAGCGCCTGGCGCAGGCCGGCGGCGTCGCGCTTCCGGTCGGTGGCGGCGAAACCCAGGTTTGACGCGTAGACCGACCCCATCCACGACAGCGTCGCCTCCTTGTGAGCCGGCGTGTAGTCGTCATGAAGGTAGCCGTTGACCGCGTTCTTGTACTCGGCCCGCTGCTCGTACTGCGGGACCACGCCGTACTTGTCGAACAGCCGCTTGAAGAACAGGTCCTCGGTGGCCACGCCGGTCACCTGCAGCGACGCGCCGGGCTGCATCCAGAACTGGTCGGCCGAGGCGCCCAGCATGTAGGTCGTCGTCACCAGGCCGGCCGGGTAAATCCCCTGGCTGTGGGCGTAGACCGGTTTGCCGGCGGCCTGGAAATGCCGGAACGCCAGCCGTAGCTCGTCAGCCATCCCGGGCTCGACGGCGCCTTCCGGCAGGCGGATGAACAGGCCCCTGACCCGGTCGTCCGTCTCGGCCCGGCGCAGGGTCGAGATGATCGACATCACCGAGGTGGAGTTGCGGCCCAGGCCCAGCAGGGGATTGTGCGGCGCCTGATCGGTCAGAGGGTTGCGGAGATCCAGCTCCAGCACCGCCTTGGCCGGCAAGGGCGCGGGGGCGGTGGCCGAGACGGCCAGCCCGATCAGCACGAACGGCACGCCCACCAGGAAGACCAGAAGGCCCGCGAAGACCCCGGCGGCGGTGATCAGGAACTGCTTCATGCGTCAGGTCGCGTGCTTCCGCCCATGCCTATTTCCGGCCTCTCGCACACAATCCCGTCGTCGCAAAGGCGTCAGGATGCGGCTATGGCCCTTCACGGCGATCCGCCGCCGCGACGGACAACAGGAGACCCGCGATGGTCGACATTTCAGATTTCATCGATCCCGGCGACGACGACCTTGATGACGGCCGCGAGGCCGAGGACCTGGCGGCGCTGCGGGCCTGCCTGCAGGCGCTGGCCGACGCCATCGCCAGCACCAACCTGGCGGTGATCAACGGCGCCCAGGGAGACCCGGCAGCGGCCACAAGCCGCGTGCAGGCCTCGGTCGCGGCCCTCAAGCGCTTCCATGAGGCCTTCGTGGTCCTCCAGCCGCCCGCATCGGACGAGGCCGACGACGAGGCGGACGAGGACTAGGGCCGCACCTTCGGCAGGCCCGCCACCTGGTTAAGTCGGGCCCAGCTACGACGGTGGGGCAGGGCGTCGGGATCCGGCCTCGGCGCCGGCAGGCCGGCGGCCCAGCGCCGTTCGGCTGCGAGGGCCTCGCTCCAGCAGAGGTCCGAGAGCGCCCGGAGCGCCGTCACGTCTGCCCGCGCCGCCAGCGCGGCGTCGACCCGGTCGCGGAACCGGGCTTCCAGGGCGTCACGCTCGGCCTCGAACCCGGCGAGCGCCGGTCCGAAGTCGGCCAGCATCGCGCGGTGCATGCGTTCGTGTTCCCACCAGAGCGAGCCCGCGTCATGCCGGTCCGTGGGGGCAGGGCCATGGTCGGGCAGGCCGGCCTCCAGGAACACCGGCCTGAACACGGATGTGCAGGGCGCTGACGTCCCCGTCACCCAGTGGACGGCGCGGCCGTTCCGCAGCTCGCTGACCATGGAGGCCACCGACTGGCTGCGGCGCGCGCCCTGCGCGGCGTGCATGCAGATTGTCCGGTCGCGGGTGTTGGGCGGGCTCCAGTCGGAGGCGTCTCCGTGATCGCGCAGGATGGCGATCATGTCGGCGGCGGTCAGGTTGGGCGCGCGGGCGTCCAGCAGCGCCTGGCCGCGGGCGCATCGGCCCCGCCCGAAGCTGACCCGGTCGCGGGCCTCGTCGATCAGGCGGGCGGCCACGTCAAAGCGCCCCCCGGCGTCCGTCCAGCCCTCGGCCCGGGCGTGGCGCAGCAGGGCCGGGCTGATTGCCTCGGCGTCGCGTCCGATTGAGTAAGCGTTGGACAGGGACCTGTGCGCGGTGACCCGCTCCACCGCCCACCACCGTCCGGCGGTTTCCAGCACATAGGCCTCGGTCGGGTCGGCGATGATGAAGCCGTTGTTGTAGTAGAACCGGCCGAGGTGGCCGCAGTTTCCGCCCTGGCCATGGCGCTCCAGCAGCTCGACGATCACTTCGACGGCGCGGGCGGCGGTGTCGGCGCGCTCCAGGCCCAACCGCAGCAGGTCCATGCCCGTGAGCGCGCTGCGCCGTTGGGCGGGTGTCTTCGCATGCAGGGCCTCGTTGCCGATCACCACCCCGCATTCGTTGGCGCCCATCTCCGCGCCCCACATCCAGAACGGCCGGCTGAGCAGGCAGGCGAAGGTTTCCGGCGCATCGGGGATGGTGAGATAGGTGAGCTTCAGCGGCGGCGGATCGGCGCTCTGCCGAGCCGGTGAAATCTCCAGAACCTGAGCTTCATTGCGCTCACGGTCGCTGTTCTTGGCGAACAGCAGGCCTCCGCGGGCTGTTGCGCGGGGCAAGCTGACGAGGGTGTCGCACATGGGGCCTCCTCAGCACGGTGCGCGGGGTCCGGCTACATGGATCGCACGGCGATCCGCTCCTGGCGTCAATATGGGTAGATGGAAACCTGGGCGAGTGGCGGTTCGTGACGAGGCCGGTGTCTCCCAGCCATGGACAGACACCTCGCCCGCATCGCCGGCGTCGGCATGACCGCCTTCGCCACCCCCCGTCGCGCCGCGCCCTACACCGAGCTGGCGCTGGAGGCGGGGCGCGAGGCCCTGGCCGACGCAGGGGTCGCCTATGAGGATGTGCAGCAGGTGTTCGCCGGCTACGTCTACGGCGACTCCACCAGCGGCCAGCGGGCGGCCTATCAGCTGGGCCTCACAGGCGTGCCGGTGATCAACGTCAACAACAACTGCTCCACCGGTTCGACCGCGCTGTTCCTGGCCCGGCAGGCGGTGGAGAGCGGGGCGGTCGACTGCGCGCTGGCGCTGGGGTTCGAGCAGATGCCGGCGGGCGCGATCACCGAAAGCTATTCGGATCGCCCCAGCCCCCTCGACCCGTTCCTCGACATCGTCGAGGCCCAGCACGGGCCCAGCGACGCGCCCATCGCCATGCGGCTGTTCGGCGGCGCAGGCCGCGACTACGCCGCGCGCTACGGTGCGTCGCCGGAAACCTTCGCCCGTGTCACCGTCAAGGCCCGCGCGCATGCGGCCCGCAACCCCAAGGCCGTCTTCCGGGACCTCGTCACCGTCGAGGAGGTGCTGGCCAGCCCGATGATGTATGCGCCGATCACCCGCCTGCAGTGCTGCCCGCCGACCTGTGGCGCGGCCGCCGTGGTAGTGGTGTCGAAGGCCTTCGCCGAGCGCCGGGGGCTGAGGGCCGATGTCGCCATCCGGGCCCAGGCCATGACCACCGACCTGCGCGACTGCTTCGAGGGCGACCTGACAGCCGCGGTCGGCGCGCCCATGGCGAAGCTGGCGGCCGACCGGGTCTATGCGGCGTCCGGCGTCGATCCCGCGGATATCCGCGTGGTGGAACTGCACGACTGCTTCACGTCCAACGAGATCCTCTCCTACGAGGCGCTGGGCCTGGCGCCCGTCGGCGGGGCCGAGCGGATGATCCTGGACGGCGACAACACCTTCGGCGGCCGCCATGTGGTGAACCCGTCGGGCGGCCTCCTGTCGAAGGGCCATCCGCTGGGTGCGACGGGCCTGGCCCAGTGCTACGAGCTGGTCCACCAGCTGCGCGGGACGGCGGGGCCCCGGCAGGTCGAGGACGCCGGCCTGGCCCTGCAGCACAATCTCGGCCTCGGCGGCGCCTGCGTCGTCACCCTGTACGAGCGGGCCTAGTAGGCCGGGGTCCGGTCGAACCAGGGTTGGGCCTTCTCCAGCTGGCCGGCGAGGCGGAACAGGGTGGCCTCGCCACCGCCGCGGGCCGCGAATTGCACCCCGATCGGCAGGCCCTTGTCGCTCCAGGCCAGCGGCACGCTCATGGCCGGCTGGCCGCCCACGTTGAACGGCTGGGTGTTGGGGATGAACGTGTAGAGCCGCTCGGCATAGTCGGTGAGATCCGCCGCATTCATGTCGATACTGCCCTTCGGCACCGGCGGCTTGGCATTGGTGGCCAGCAGGAGCACGTCATAGCGCTCGAAGAAGGCCGCAAGCCGGCGGCTCAGCGCGTGCAGGTGCTGGACGGCCTGGGCGACCTGCACACCGGTGAACTCCAGCCCGTTCTGATAGATCAGCCAGGTGAGGGTCTCGACCTCCTCGGGGCGGATGGGTGAGCCCCTGCGCGCGGCCTCGTTCTCGAGATTGGCGGCGGTGGCCGACGACACGGCGGTGTTGGCGTGCAGCGTCATCTGCTGGAAGTCGACGTCGGGCTTGGCCTCCTCCACATCGTGGCCGAGCGCCGCGCAGAGCTTCGCGGCGTCCTGCACGGCCCTCACGTTCTCGGGCATCAGGTCGCCCCAGATCAGGGCGTCGGTGGTGAAGCCGATGCGGAGCCGGCCGGGGTCGCGACTGACTTCGGCCAGGAAAGGTGTCTGCGGCGGATCGAGCCAGTAGGGATCGCCGGGCTGCGGCTGGCAGGCGATGTCGAGCAGGGCCGCGCTGTCGCGCACCGAGCGTGTGAGGGCGTGCTGGACGGACAGGCCGCCCCAGCCTTCGCCGGCGGGCGCCAGCGACACCCTGCCGCGAGACGGCTTCATGCCGAACAGGCCGCAGCAGGAGGCGGGCGTGCGGATCGAGCCGCCGCCGTCGCTGCCGTGCGCCGCCGGGACGATCCCGGACGCGACGGCCGCCGCCGCGCCGCCGGAAGAGCCGCCGGGCGTATGGTCGACGTTCCAGGGATTGAGCGTGGGCCCGTAGGACACCGGCTCGGTCACCGTGGCGATGCCGAACTCAGGCGTATTGGTCTTGCCGAACATCACCAGGCCGGCGCGCCGGTAGGCCGCGACGATGGCGCTGTCGGCCTCGGCGGGGGCTGCGTGCTGGAACAGGCGTGAGCCCGCGCCCGTGGTCACGCCCTTCATGTGAACCGAGATGTCCTTGATCAGGTAGGGCACGCCTTTCAGCGGTCCGTCCGGCAGGCCATCGGCGATGGCCGCGCGGGCCTCGTCGACGAGGTCGACGATCACTGCGTTGAGGGTTGGATTGACCTGCGCCATTCGGGAGCAGGCGGCGTCCAGCAGTTCGCCGGGCGTCACCTCCTTGCGCTGGACAAGGTCGGCCAGGCCGACGGCGTCGTGGCGACGGTAGTCCTCGAATTCCATGCCTCTTCCCCGTTTCCGCCTTGAGTTAAAGGATACCGCCGACAATGGGAGCCGCCACCGGGTTGCCCGTGCCCGGCGCGACCAGTTCCGGCGCCATCCGCGCCTTCCGGCGCTCCAGTCCGCGCCGGATGATGCCGTGGCGGCGCGCGTCGATCGGAAACGCCATGAACATCAGCGCGCCCGCCAGCATGAACGGGATCGGACCCAGGCAGTAGACGTACTTGAGCGCCTGAAGCGCTTCCGGACTGTTGGGACCCTTGGCGGAGAATCCCAGAAACTCCAGCAGCGGCAGGGTGATGCCGACGGCGATGGCGGGCGAGATCTGCTGGAAGAACCCCCAGACTCCGAAGAACAGGCCGCCCCGGGCTTCGCCGGTCTTGAGCGTGTCGTAGTCGATGATGTCGCCCATGATCCCCAGCGGCAGGGTCAGGAAGGCGGCGCTGGTGAAGCCGCACAGCGCCATCAGGCCGACGAACAGCCAGCCGTCGCCCGGCCGCATCTGCAGGGCGACGAGGCCGCTCAGGGTGATGGCGATCAGCAGCGAGATCCCCGCCGCGCGGTGCTTGCCGATCCGCCGGGCGACCTGCACCCACACCGGCACGCCCAGCAGCACCGAACCGAACGAGGCCAGCAGCACGGGACCGATCACCTCGGGCTGTCCCAGGTAATGGGAGATGAAGAAGATCAGGCTGGCCGTGGCGATGCTGGAACCGATGTTCAGCACCACATAGGCGATGCAGAGCAGCTGGAAGGGTCGGTTGCGGAACAGGGTGCCCAGGGTCTTCAGCCAGGGCGATGGCCTGTGCGGCGTCGGCGGCGGTTCCGGGATGAAGCGCAGCGCCGCCCAGACGGTGAGCGGGGTCATGCCGATGAGGATCCAGCCCATCACCGACATGGTGAAGCGATCCACGCCATGGCCGTAGAGGCCGGTTACGGCGGGCACCGCCGAGGCGATGACGATGCCAAGCACATTGGCTCCCTCGCGGAAGCCGGCGATCTTCGATCGGCCGTGATAGGTATCGACGATCTCGGCGCCCCAGGCGGAATAGGCCAGGCCCAGCATCGAGGCGCCCAGATAGATGACGCCGGTCGCCAGCAGCAGGTACAGGCCGGTGACCTGCTGTGGCGGCATGAACACCAGCCAGGCGCCAATCATGCAGATCGGCGTCGCCAGCACCATCCAGGGCTTGCGGCGGCCCCAGCGCGAGCGGGTCATGTCCGAAAGACGCCCCAGCCCCGGGTCGATGGCCATGTCGAACAGGCGCGATACCAGCAGGAACCCGCCCACCGCCGACAGGCTGACGCCCAGCTCCTGGGCGTAGAAGGCCGGTAGCAGAGCCGTCAGGGGCACGAACAGGAACGCCATCGGCAGGGCGGGCAGGGCGTAGATCCCCATCCGCCACGCGGACATCTCTCCCGGCGTCGTGACCTGCCGGCTACGCGCCATGGAAGACGGGCCGGCGGCGTTCATGGAAGGCCCGCACGCCTTCCAGCCCGTCCTCGGTGTCGAAGGAGGCGACGATGCTGGTCGCCTCGGTCGACAGCTGCTGGGCGTAGCCGGACTGCAGTGACTCCCGCATCAGCCGGCGCGCGGTCACATAGGCGGCGGTCGGTCCGGCCGCGAGCTGAGAGGCGAGCGCCCGGGCCCGCGCGCCGACGTCGGCGTCGGGGACGACCTCGGAGATCATCCGCAGGTCCAGCGCCTCGGCAGCGGTCAGGGTCGGATTCAGCAGGGTCAGCTCCATGGCCCGCCGCAGGCCCACCAGACGCGGCAAGAGCCAGCTGGTGCCACCGTCTGGCGTCAGGCCCGAGCGGGTGTAGGCCATCACGAAGCGGCTGCCCTCGCCGGCGACCACCAGGTCAGCCGCCAGGGCCAGCCCCATGCCCGCCCCGGCCGCGGCGCCATGAACCGCCGAGATCACCGGAGCATGGAAGCTGGAGATCAGCTCCAGGGCGGCATGCAGGTCCTTGATCAGGCCTTCGACGTAGCGCGCCGCCCCGCGGTCCTTGCTCGCAAAACTGGTGAGGTCGCCGCCGCCGCAGAACATCTTGCCCGACCCCTCGATGAGCAGGGCGCGCACGGTCGCGTCGGCCGACAGCGCCTGCATGGTCTGCAGCAGCGCCAGGGCCAGTGGCGCATCGATGGAGTTGCCGGCATCCGGTCGGTTCAGGGTGACAATGGCAAGCGCGCCTTCCCGCCGCATCAGCACGGGCTGAACCGTTTTCAGGGAGTCGCGCGCCTGGCTCATAGGGCCCTACCGATGATCTCTTTCATGATTTCGTTGGAGCCGCCGTAGATCCGCGAGATGCGGCTATCCAGCCACAGCCGCGAGATCGGGTACTCCAGCATGTAGCCGTAGCCGCCATGCAGCTGGA
>CAUJHW010000166.1 GCA_963205005.1 Pseudomonadota bacterium | reverse complement strand
GGCGGGAAAGCTGGCCCGCTGGTAGGCGCCCTGCAGCAGCTTGCCGGTCATCTCGGCCAGCGCCTCCAGCCCGAAGGCGTGGCGCGCGTGCATGTCGGCGAAGGTGCGCATGGGCGGAGAGAGAACATAAGCGGAACATTGATGTCAAAAACAAAGCGCCTCCTCTCCCCCCGGCGAAGCGAGAGGGGAGAGGTCGGAAGACGGCCGGTGCGTGCCCAAGACGCTCGGATTCCGGCGGGCGAACGGCTCTGTCCATGACGTGACCTTCGTGCGCGCGGCGCCGACTGACGCCGCCCGCCAGGGTCCCAATCAATACCGCTCATCCCGGCGAATGCCGGGACCCAGATCGCAAGGCTGGAAGGCATATGGGATAGTCTCTGCAGCCATAGAGTCCGCTTCAACGCCAATCCACCTGGATCCCGGCATTCGCCGGGATGAGCGGAAGAGAAAGTGGTTCGATGCGCGTTCTGGCCGTCTGGCTCACCATGGTCGCCTCCGAACCCTCCCTGCCGACCCGGCAGGCAGAGGCTGCAAAGTCTGCCCCGGTGGCTACAGCGGCAGCCGGCGCCGAAGTCGAAGGGCTCATCGTGATCGCCCCGCGAAGGGCTGAAGAACCCGACTGGTCGAAGCGGCTGAACCTGGACGTGCGGGGTGATTTCGGGAGCGTGGACACACCCTATCTGAGGCGACGTCCGACCAACGGCTGCAAGGTCATGGCGGGCGGCGCGCGGAGCCCCAGCGGGGCGTCGGGGGCGGCCGGCGGGCTGGTGTGCGCCAAGGCGTTCTGACCCCCTTTGCACTGGGGTCTTTACATGGGGGGTCATTGCCCCTATTTCGCACCGCTCCGGCGGACCCGATGTCCTGAAAAGCGCTGCTAACGCCGGACTTGGTTCAACTATCTGTTGGGGGTTACGTGAATTGCACACGTATCAAAAGCCCCTGGACCTGGTCCGCGAGCGGTCACCCGAACGTCCTGTCGCCTTTGCGCGGCCGGATGCGGTGGCGGTAGCGGCGCGCTGGTTCCAGGACAAGTTTGAAGGCGACGTTTTCTACGCTGTGAAGGCGAACCCTTCGCCGTGGGTCATCGAGACCCTGGCGAAGAACGGCGTGATGGCGTTCGACGTGGCCTCGATCCCCGAGATCGAGCTGGTGGCGGCGCATGCGCCGGGCGCCCGCATGGCGTTCATGCATCCGGTGAAGAGCCGCAAGGCGATCGCCCAGGCCTATTTCGATTTCGGCGTGAAGACCTTCGCGCTCGATACCCATGAGGAGCTGCAGAAGATCCTCGAGGCAACGAAGGGCGCGCGCGACCTCACCCTGATGGTGCGCCTGGCGGTGGTGGCCGAGGGCGCGTCCTATTCCCTGTCCGGCAAGTTCGGCGTCGACCTGCACGAGGCCCCGGCCCTGCTGCTGGCCGCCCGCGCGGCGACCGAGGGCAAGATGGGCGTCTCGTTCCACGTGGGCAGCCAGTGCATGCGGCCGACCGCCTATCAGGCAGCGATGGCCCAGGCCTCGCGCGCCATCGTGCGGGCCGGCGTCATGGTCGACATCGTCGACGTGGGCGGCGGCTTCCCGTCGATCTACCCGGGCATGGTGCCGCCGGACATGGTCGACTACGTCGATAGCATCCAGCGCGGCTTCGCCGACATGATGGTGCACGAGGAAACCGAGCTGTGGTGCGAACCCGGCCGGGCGCTGGTGGCCGAGGCGTCGTCGATCCTGACCAAGGTGGAACTGCGCAAGGGCGAGGCCCTGTACCTGAACGACGGCAGCTATGGCTCGCTGTTCGACGCCGCGCACGTGAAGTGGCCGTTCCCGGTGAAGCTGTACCGCGGCGAGGGCGACGCGGCGCATGAAGTCGAAGGGCCGCTGAAGCCGTTCCGGTTCTATGGCCCCACCTGCGACAGCCTCGACCACATGCCGGGCCCGTTCTGGCTGCCGGAAGACATCCGCGAAGGCGACTACGTGGAGATCGGCATGCTGGGCGCCTATGGCGTGGCCATGAACACCCGCTTCAACGGCTTCGGCGACGCCGAGACCGCGGTGGTGCATGACGCGCCGATGGCCTCGATGTTCGGCCTGGCCGGGCGCACGATCCGCGTTCCGCGCGAAAGCCAGGAGGACGAGCGCAAGGTTGTCCGGCTGTCGCGTCCGAAGGGCCGCGCGGGCAAGAGCCGCCGCAAGCGGTAACGGTTGTCACGTTTCACGCGTTAAAGGCGCGGCCGGTCGCTCCGTCCCGGTCGCGTTTCTCCTATGGACGGGCGTCACCCTCTGAAGGGAACTTCCGAAGATGAACGCTGACGTTCAGAAGACCAACCGCAAGGCCGAACTGCTGGCCAACACCGTCGAGCACGTGGCGATCGACGCCTATGACGCGCGCCCGGTGATCGACGCCATGCGCAAGATGAGCTTCACCAGCCGCGATACCGCGCGCGCCGCCGACATCTGGTCGATGAGCCTGGAGGACGCGGGCTGCTCGACCTGGCTGACCCTGGCCGGCTCGACCTCGGCGGGCGGGTGCATGCACATCTACCGCGACATGATCAAATACGGGATGATCGACGTGGTGGTGGCCACCGGCGCCTCGATCGTCGACATGGATTTCTTCGAGGCCCTGGGCTTCAAGCACTATCAGGCCCAGTCGAACGTGGACGACCGCGACCTGCGCGACCTCTACATCGACCGGATCTACGACACCTACATCGACGAGGAAGAGCTGCAGAACTGCGACGGCACGATCTA
>CAUJHW010000165.1 GCA_963205005.1 Pseudomonadota bacterium | reverse complement strand
CTGCGCGTCGACACGCGGCTCAAGCTTCTTGCGAAGTGGAACCCCGGAAAGTGGGGCGACCGGGTGCAGTTGCGCCATGCTGACGCCGAGGGCGAGACCCTGGACACGGCACCGCTGGTGCGGGAATTGTTGGGGCTGATGCGGCATGACCCCGGGTGATACTTTACCAATAGCGTTCCCAATTCGGCCGCCGACATTTGCTCGACCATTGGGTGAACCTAGTTGTACTGGCAGACTAGTCGAGGCCTTGAAGGGGCTGGCATGGCGTTCCCAGACAATGCTTTTCGGGCGTCCCTCATCGCCGCCTGTTGTAGCGCCTTCGTTGGTAGCGCGGCCGCGCAGTCTGTGGCCGCTGGGTCGCAGCCAAATCTCATCAATCCCCGCTTTAGCCGAAATGAACCGAAGAACGTCGACCAGCAGGACCAATTTCTAGCCGGAACGCGTGCCTATATTTTGAAAGAATACTCAAATGCTGCAGTCATTTGGGGAGGCCTTGCCGTAACCGGCCATGCAGAATCTCAATACCAAGTTGGATCTCTATTCTATAAGGGTCAAGGTGTAGACCAAGACTATGCGGCTGCTGCTGGCTGGTACCATCAGGCCGCTGACCAAGGCTATGCCCCCGCCCAATACGCTCTTGCTCGGATGTACCGCTCAGGCCAGGGCGTAGAACGGGACTTTGCCGTAGCCGCTGATTGGTACCGTATGGCCGCAGATCAAGGCCATGCCGCCGCACAATACAACCTCGGCATGATGTATTCGAATGGTCAGGGAGTTGCCCAGGACTACGCTGCCGCGATCGGTTGGCTTCGCAGGGCCGCTGGCCAAGAACACGCTGCCGCCCAGTACGGCTTAGGGCTCAGGTACGCCAACGGTGAAGGTGTTCCGCAGGACTCCACCACCGCCGTTAGTTGGTACCGCAAGGCTGCTGACCAAGGCCTCGCTGCCGCGCAGTACCGACTTGGCCGCGCATACGCTAAGGGCCAAGGCGTTCCGCTAGACCTGCGCGCCGCCCTAGCTTGGTACCGAAAAGCTGCTGACAAGGACTATGTGTCTGCGCAGTACGAACTAGGAACCATGTATCTCAAGGGCGAAGGCGTTCAGAAGAGCGAAAGCGAAGCTGCGAGGTGGATAAACAAAGCTGCCGACCATGGACTTGCCGCCGCGCAGTACGACCTTGCGGTCATGTATGCCAACGGACACGGTGTGCCGCAGAACTACGTTCTGGCGCACAAATGGTTCAACTTGGCAGCGTCGGCGAGCGTCAGGCCCGACATGCGGGCCATTGCTGAGAAAGCCCGTGAAGAGGTGGCACGGCAGATGAGCTCAATCCAAGTTGGCGAGGCTCAGAGGTTGGCTAGCGAATGGAAGCCAAACTAAGGAAACCATCTGCCGGACACGCCCCCAATGGCCACGGAGCCAATGATCTAAGGCCGTTTAGCCGGTGATCTGCAGCCTGTAGGTTCCCGTGAGTTCCCTCCCGGCGGTATCTATGTGGTATCGCGACACCGAACCGCCCCAGTCGCCAAGCGACCACCCTTCTCCCTCAAAGGATTGTTTCTATTGAAGGAAAAGGATGGTGGACGTGCACAGGATCGAACTGTGGACCCCCTCGATGTCAACGAGGTGCTCTCCCGCTGAGCTACACGTCCATCCTTCGGGAAGGCGGGGATATACAGATGGGCAAAGGCCTTAGCAACCCGGCTTTCAGGCCGCGATCATCCGTTCGACTTCGGTGACGATCTCGCGCAGGTGAATCGGCTTGGACAGCACCTTCGCGCCGGCCGGGGCCTTGTCGCCGGCGGCCAGGGCCACGGCGGCGAAACCGGTGATGAACATGATCCGCAGGCCAGGATGACGGGCCGCCGCCTGGCGGGCCACCTCGATGCCGTCCAGCCCGGGCATGACGATGTCGGTGAGCAGAAGGTCCCACGGCTCGTCGAGGAAAGTCACCGCCTCGTCGCCGTCGGCGCAGGCGGTCACGTCGTGGCCGGCGCGCTCAAGGGCGCGGGCCAGGAAGCCGCGGAGGGAATCGTCGTCTTCAGCGAGCAGGATGCGTGACATGGGATACTTGTTGCCTGAACCCCCACCTTAGCCGCCGAAGGGTAAAGGCGCCATGAAGGTTGGTTTGACGCTGGGGGGCGCCCGGCGTTCTATGCGGGTGATGAACGCGCTCGACCCCCTGCCCGCCGCCGATTCGCCTGCGACGGTGGCGGCGTTCGTGGTCCGCCGGGCGGCCGGCGGCGGCGGTCCGCCGACCCCACTGGTGTTCGCATCTCCGCATTCGGGCCGTCATTACCCCGAGGACATGATGTCGGCCGCCGTGCTCGACGCCGTCAGCATCCGCCGCTCGGAGGACGCCTTCGTCGACGATCTCATCGCCAGCGCCCCGGACATCGGCGCCGCCATGATCGCCGCCAACTACGCCCGCGCCTATATCGACCTGAACCGCGAGGCCTTCGAACTCGACGCCTCGATGTTCGCCGATGAGCTGCCCGAGCACGCCCGTGGCCGCACGGCGAGGGTGGCGGCGGGCCTCGGTTCGATCGCCCGGGTCGTCTCCGAAGGGCAGGAAATCTACCACCGCAAGCTGATGTACGCCGAGGCCCGCGCGCGGATCGAAGGCGCGCACCAGCCCTATCACCGGGCGCTGGCTGGCCTGATCGCCGAGGCCCAGGCCGCCCACGGCTTCGCCATCCTGATCGACTGGCATTCCATGCCCTCGGCGGCGGCCCGGACCAGTGGCCGCGACCGCGGTTGCGACATGGTGCTGGGCGACCGCTTCGGCGCGTCCTGCGCCGGCGTGCTGCCCAGGCGGGTCGAACGCGAACTGGAGGCGCAGGGCTACCGCGTCGCCCGCAACACCCCCTACGCCGGCGGCTACACCACCGAGACCTACGGCCGCCCGCACCGCCGCGTCCACGCCCTGCAGATCGAGATCAACCGGGCGCTCTACCTGGATGAGGCGACGGTTTCGCCCACTTCGGGGTTCAACCGCCTGAAAGGCCACATCGACCAGCTTACCCGGGCGCTGGCCGCCGCGGACTGGTCAGAGCTGCGGGCAGGCTAGCGCACCCGCGCACCGGCCAAAAAAAAACGGCGCCGAACGGCGCCGCAGTCGCATTAGGGAGGAAACGCCCGTAAAGGGCAAAGGCGTCAGCGACGCCTCACCCTCCAAATCTAGTGTGCAGCGCACAAAACGCAAGACGCCCTCAGAATCTTTTGCGCGAAGTCCGCCGAAAAGTGGCAATTTTCGTGCGAAAACAGTGTAAGGGCTCGCGACACGCCGCCACGCCCTTATGTGCGCCGCACAACAGGGTGGCGATTGTCGTCGCCTTCCCCTACAAGCGCGCCCTTCCGAACGAGACTGCCGAACCATGTCCCTGCGAAATATCGCCATCATCGCCCACGTCGACCACGGCAAGACCACGCTGGTGGACCAGCTTCTGGCCCAGTCCGGCGTCTTCCGAGCCAATGAGGCGACGGTCGAGCGCGCCATGGACAGCAACGACCAGGAGCGCGAGCGCGGGATCACCATCCTGGCCAAGTGCACCAGCGTGCTGTGGAACGGTGAGGCGGGCGAGACCCGGATCAACATCATCGACACCCCCGGCCACGCCGACTTCGGCGGCGAGGTCGAGCGGATCCTGGGCATGGTGGACGGCTGCGTCATCCTGGTGGACGCCGAAGAGGGCGTGATGCCCCAGACCAAGTTCGTGCTGGGCAAGGCGCTGAAGATGGGCCTGAAGCCGATCCTCTGCCTGAACAAGGTCGACCGGCCGCACGCCGATCCCGACCGTATCCTGAACGACGCCTTCGACCTGTTCGCGGCCATGGGCGCCACGGACGAGCAGCTCGACTTCCCGCACATCTACGCCTCGGGCAAGAACGGCTGGGCGACCATGGACATGGCCAAGCCCAACGACAATCTGGCCCCGCTGTTCGATCTGATCGTGCGCCACGTTCCCGAGCCCAAGGTGGTCGAGAACAAGGACAAGCCGTTCCAGATCCTCTCGGTCCTGATCGAGAACGACCCGTTCCTGGGTCGCCTGCTGACCGGCCGCATCCAGTCCGGCCGGGCCGTCCCCGGCCTTGCGATCCACGCCCTGTCGCTGGACGGCAAGGAAATCGAGCGCGGCCGCATCACCAAGGTGCTCGCCTTCCGCGGCCTGAAGCGCCAGCCGATCGAGGACGCCGAGGCGGGCGACATCGTCGCCATCGCGGGTCTTTCCAAGGCCACCGTCGCCGACACCCTCTGCGCCATGGAAGTCACCGAGGCGCTGCCGGCCCAGCCGATCGACCCGCCGACCATTTCCATGACCGTATCGGTCAACGACAGCCCCCTGGCCGGCCGCGAGGGCGACAAGGTGCAGAGCCGCGTCATCGCCGCGCGCCTGCTGAAGGAGGCCGAGTCCAACGTCGCCATCCGCGTCACCGAGACGCCGGACAAGGACGCCTACGAGGTCGCCGGCCGTGGCGAACTGCAGCTGGGCGTCCTGATCGAGAGCATGCGCCGCGAGGGCTTCGAACTGTCCATCAGCCGTCCGCGGGTGGTGTTCCAGAACGATCCGGAAACCGGCGCGCGGATGGAGCCGATCGAAGAGGTCATGATCGACGTCGACGACGAATTCTCCGGCATCGTCATCGAAAAGCTGTCGGCCCGGAAGGCCGAGCTGAAGGACATGGGCCCCTCGGGCGCGGGCAAGACCCGCATCAGCCTTATGAGCCCGTCGCGCTCGCTGATCGGCTACCAGGGCGAGTTCCTCACCGACACCCGCGGCTCGGGCGTGCTGAACCGCGTGTTCAGCCACTACGAACCCTACAAGGGTCCCATCGACGCCGGTCGTAAGGGCGTTCTGGTCTCCAACGGCGACGGCGAGACGGCGGCCTTCGCGCTTTGGAATCTGGAAGACCGCGGCTTCATGTTCGTCGGCGCCGGCGAGAAGACCTACCAGGGCATGATCATCGGCGAGAACTCGCGGTCCGACGACCTCGACGTCAATCCGATGAAGGCCAAGCAGCTCACCAACGTGCGCGCCTCCGGCAAGGATGAGGCCGTGCGCCTCACCCCGCCGCGCCGCCCGACCCTCGAACAGGCCATCGCCTACATCGAGGAGGACGAACTGGTCGAGGTGACGCCGAAGTCCATCCGCCTGCGCAAGCGGGTCCTGAACCCCTCCTTCCGCAAGAAGCGCGTCAAGGAAGAGTAGCGGCGTCCGCCGGGACTCAGTCCTCGGCGATGCGGCTGTGGGCGCGGGTGTCGCGCATCAGCGCGTAGACGGCCAGCGAGCCCGCGATCACCACGGTGACGTAGGTGAAGAACCAGGTCTCCCGGCCCGCCTGCTTGAAGGCGAGCGCCACGAACTCGGCCGTGCCGCCGAACAGGGCGTTGGCCAGGGCGAACGGCAGGGCCACGCCCAGGGCCCGGACCTCGGTCGGGAACAGCTCGGCCTTCACCACCGCGTTTACCGACGAATAGCCCGCCACCACTACCAGCGACGCGGTCACCAGGCCGAAGGCGGCCAGCGGATCCTGGGTGCGCGCCAGCGTCGACAGCATGGGCCAGGTCAGGGTTGCGCCCAGCACGCCGAAGGTGATCAGCACCGCGCGCCGCCCGATCCTGTCCGACAGGGCGCCGATCAGCGGATTGACCAGCATGAAGATGGCCAGCCCGCCGGTAACGATCAGGTTGGCCTGGTCCTTGGTGAAGCCCGAGGTGTTGACCAGGAACTTCTGGATGTAGGTTGTGTAGGTGTAATAGGCGAGCGTGCCGCCGGCGGTCAGGCCCATGACGATCAGGCTCTCCCGTGGATGGCTGCGGATCAGCCCCAGGGTGGTGGCCCTTGGCCCGGTCCGGGCCTGGAACGAGGGCGTCTCGTCCATTCCGCGCCGCAACCAGAACACCGCCACGCCCAGCGCGCCGCCGACAACGAAGGCGATCCGCCAGCCCCAGGCCTGCATCGCTTCAGGGGTCAGCAGGGCCGTCAGGGTCAGGAGCACCCCCATCGCCAGCAGCTGGCCGCCGATGAGCGTTGAATAGAAGATTCCGGACCAGAAGCCGCGGTTCTTCCGGCTGGCCATCTCGGACAGGTAGACGGCGCTGACGCCGTATTCGCCGCCCATGCTCACGCCCTGCAGGATGCGGGCAAAGACCAGGATCGCCGGCGCCGCCACGCCGATCTGCGCCTCGCCCGGACAGACAGCGATCAGCAGCGAGCCCACGCACATCAGGCTCACCGACATCACCATGGCGGTCTTCCGGCCGATCCGGTCGCCGTACAGGCCCATGATCCAGGCGCCCAGCGGCCGCGCCAGGAACCCCACCCCGAACACCGCCGCGGTGCTGAGCAGCTGGGTGGTCCGGTCGCCGCCCGGGAAGAAGATCTTCGAGAAATAGAGCCCGAAGGCCGCATAGACGAACCAGTCGAAGCTCTCGACGAGATTGCCTGCCGAGCCGGCCAGGATCGAGCGCAGCCGGTTGGCCGGCGCCGCATTGGTCTCAGTCATCGACGTTTCGCCCCCTTGTGGCGATCACGGATATCGTGAGAGCTGTCGAACATCATGCTGAAACTGTTCACCGCCACCGGAACCATCGGCCTCGCCTGCGAGATCACGCTCCAGGAGGCCGGCGCCGACGTCGACGTCGTGCGCATGAATTTCGCCGAAAACGCCCAGCGCCAGCCGGACTATCTGGCGATCAATCCGAAGTCCCGGGTGCCGGCTCTGGTCTGCGACCAGGGCATCATCACCGAGGCGCCGGCGATCCTCGGCTATGTGGCCCAGGCGTTCCCGGAGGCGGGTCTCGCGCCGCTGGACGACGCCTTCGCGATGGCGCAGCTCCAGGCGTTCAACAGCTACCTCTGCTCCTGGGTCCATCCCGCGGCCGCGCACCGCTATCGTGGCTACCGCTGGGCGGATGATCCGGCCGCCATCAAGGACATGGCGCGCAAGGCGCCGGAGGTCTTCGCCGCGGCCATGGGCGTGATCGAGACCAGCTACCTGCGCGGGCCCTGGGTGATGGGCCCGTCCTACACGACCTGCGATCCCTACCTGTATGTGCTGACCACCTGGCTGCCCCGCGACGGGATCGACATGGGGCAATTTCCGAAGATCTCCGAACATTTCGCCCGGATGAGCGAGCGCGAGGCCGTGAAGACCGTTCTCGCCCGGATCGCCGCCTGAGACACCGCACCGCCTTCCGATTGACACGTCGGCGCTGTACGAGGATCGCATGAGCCTGGTTGACCTGCCCTCGAAGCCCCCGCGGCACTATCCGACCGCCGCGGCGAAGTGCGCAGATCTGGTGGTGCACGTCGTGGGCCTGACGCTGGCGCTGGTCGGCGGGGTGGTGCTGCTGGTGCTGGCCGTGCGGGCCGGTTCGATCAGCGAAGTGGTGGGCGTGGCGATCTATGCGGCAGGTATCGTCGCCATGCTGGCCTTCTCCACCGCCTACAACTTCGCCAAGGCCCGCTATCGTCCGACCCTGCGGCGGCTGGACCATGCCGGTATCTTCCTGATGATCGCCGGCTCCTACACACCCTTCACCACCCAGGCGCTCACCGGCGGCTGGGCGATCGGCATGACCGCGGCGGTCTGGTCGATCGCGACCCTCGGGGCGCTGGGCAAGGTGTTCCTCCCCGGCCTCGACCGGAAGTTCTGGGTGGCCGTCTATCTGGCGCTGGGCTGGCTGGTGGTGATCGCCCTGAAGCCGATGATCGACAGCCTCGCCTGGTACGCCATGCTGCTGCTGGTCGCCGGAGGGGTGCTCTACTCGACCGGCGTGATCTTCTACGTGAACAAGCGGCTGAAGTTCTCCCGCGCCATCTGGCACGGCCACGTGGTCGCCGCCGCCGCAACCCACTGGACCGCGGTCCTGGTCGGCGTGGTCCTCACCAGCCAGAGCTAGTAGGGCCGCTCCATGAACACGTCGGCGCGCACATAGGGCGTCTCGGCGGGCGCCAGATCCCGGAAACCCATGGTGCGGTACAGACCAAGAGCCGGCGCCAGGCCGGAGTTGGTTTCCAGATAGAGGCGCGTGGCCCCCAGTTCCTCGCCGGCCTCGATGCAGCGCTGCATCAGCATGCGGCCCAGCCCTGAACCGCGCAGGTCCTCGCTGACCGTCATCTTGGCCAGTTCAAAGCCGCCGTCGTCCATCTTCATCAGCGCCACGCAGCCCACGGCGACGCCGTCCTTCAGGGCCATGAAGATCCGCCCTCCGCCGTCGATGATCTTGCCCTGCGGATCGGCCAGCACCTCGCGGTCCTTGGCCTCAAGGGTGAAATACTTCGAGATCCACGCCTCGTTGAGCAGCCGGAAGGCCTCGGCGTGCGCCGGTTCGAATTCGACGATGGTCATGACGCGCCCGCTCTGGTCTTGCGCCAAGTCTCTCGCCAAAGTCGCGCCGATGGCAAACGCGATTTATTCCTCACTGCCCACGACCGTCTTCGAGGAGATGTCGGGCCTCGCCCGGTCTCTGGGCGCCATAAATATGGGCCAGGGATTCCCCGACGCGCCCGGTCCCGAGGCGGTGCGCGCGAAGGCCGCCGACGCCGTGCTCAACGGCTACAACCAGTATCCGCCGATGGTCGGCCTGCCGGAGCTGCGCCAGGCCGTGGCCGCGCACTACAGCCGCACCCAGGGCCTGGACCTGGACTGGGCCGGCGAAGTCACCATCACCTCCGGCGCCACCGAAGCCTTGGCCGCCGCCTTCCTGGCGCTGATCGAGCCCGGCGACGAGGTGGTGGTCTTCCAGCCGGTCTACGACGCCTACCTGCCGCTGATCCGCCGCGCCGGCGGCGTGCCGAAGCTGGTCAGCCTGTCGCCGCCCGACTGGCGTTTCACGCGCCCGATGCTGGAGGCCGCCTTCGGGCCGCGCACCCGGCTGGTGGTGCTGAACAATCCGATCAACCCGACCGGGACCGTTCTGCCGGACGAGGACCTGGCCCTGCTGGCCGAGTTCTGCGTCGCCCATGACGTGGTCGCGATCTGCGACGAGGTCTGGGAGCAGGTGGTGTTCACGGGCGCACGCCACCGGCCGCTGATCGGCTATCCGGGCATGCGCGAGCGGACGGTGAAGATCGGCTCGGCGGGCAAGATGTTCGGCCTGACCGGCTGGAAGGTGGGCTACCTGGCGGCCTGCCCGGCGCTCACCCACAGTCTCGCGCGCGCCCACCAGTTCCTGACCTTCACCACCCCGCCAAACCTGCAGACCGCCGTGGCCTGGGGCCTGGACAACGCCGGCGACTGGTTCCGCGACATGCCCGTCGATCTGGAGCGCTCCCGCGACCGCCTGGTCGACGGCCTTCGCCGCGAGGGCTTCGCGGTGCTGCCCAGCCAGGGAACCTATTTCCTGAGCATCGACCTGAAGGGCTCAGGGGTCACCGAGGGCGACCGCGACTTCTGCCTGCGCGCCGTAAAGGAAGCGGGTGTCGCCGCCATTCCGGTCTCGGCCTTCTACGAGACCGAGCCGGTGACCCACATCGTCCGCCTGTGCTTCTCCAAGGGTGACGACGTACTGGACGAGGGCCTGCGAAGGCTGGCGAAGGCGCGCGAGCTGTCGCGCGCGGCCATCCGCTGATGCCCGAATACCGGGTCTACCGGACCGATGGCGTGGCGGCGCCCCTGGCGATTGGCGCGGCGATCCACCCCACCGACCAGGCGGCGCTCAAGGATATCGCGGCCTCGAAGCCGGACGGCTGGATCGTGGAAGTGTTCCGCCCGGCACAGGACGCATTCGTCGGCCGGATCGAAGCCGATGGCCGGATCACGACGGAGCTGGACCCCGCGTGATCCCGCCACCGCGTCAGCAGGTCGAGCCGCCGTCCACCACGATGGTCTGGCCGGTGGTCCAGGCGCCCGCGCGCGAGGCCAGGTAGAGGGCCGCCCCGGCCAGGTCGTCCGGCTCGCCCAGGCGGCGGAGCGGCGTGCCGGAGCTGGCGCGTTCCTCGCCCGCCGGGGTGTCCCAGAGCGCCTTGGCGAAATCGGTCTTCACCAGGCCCGGCGCCACGCAGTTGATGCGGATGTTGTAGGGACCCAGCTCCTTGGCGAGGTTGCGCGCCAGCTGCATGTCGGCCGCCTTGGAGATGGCGTAGGCGCCGATCACCTCGGTGCCGCGCAGGCCGCCGATGGACGAGATCACGATGATCGCCCCGTCCTTCCGGGCCTTCATCTCGGGCGCCACCATCTGGATCATCCAGTTGTTGGCGATGATGTTGTTGGCGAGGATCTTGGTGAAAGCCTCGTCGCTGATCTCCAGCTGGCTGCCGTAGTAGGGGTTGGACGCGGCGTTG
>CAUJHW010000164.1 GCA_963205005.1 Pseudomonadota bacterium | reverse complement strand
CAACCGTTGAGCGTCTCGTAGAGGTCCGCCCAGTACGGGTTCATCTCCTCGATCAGGCGAACCTTCCAGGCGCGGTCCCATGTCTTGATCCGGCGTTCGCGTCGGAAGGCGTTCTCACGTTCCTCGAAGATTTCGTACCAGACCAGTCGGGTCACGCCGTACTTGGCGGTGAAGCCGCCGAACGTCTTTTCCCGGTGCTTCCAGACCCGTGCTGCGAGGTCATCGGTGTGGCCGCAGTACAGGGTCCCGTAGGGCCGGCTGGCCAGTAGGTAGGTGTAGAACGACATCACGGCCGCCATACGATTGATCGGAACAAATATAGAACATCGTGGAATCGAGGACAAGCCGTCTGGGTCCCCGCCTTCGCGGGGATGAGCGGATTCTATCGAAGCCACCCCCACCACCGCCTATCCCCGCGAAGGCGGGGACCCAAGCTGAGGGCGGATCGGCCAGATCGTCTGGGGCAGCCAATCCTTCCGGCCGGAAAAGCCCTACCGCGGCTTCACCACCCGCCGCTTCCGCTTCACCACCGTCACGGAAAATGCCGACCCCGCCTTCGCCTTCAGCCGTTTGCGGGCCTCGGTCGCCAGGCCGGAGGTGCCAGTGCTGGCCATGGCGCTGGGCGCGGCGGGCTTGGCCTTGGCGCCCAGGCCGTGCCGCTTGCGGGCGTGGGCGTCCTGGCCGGCCTGTTCGGCGCGGCTCTGGGCCGTGCGGGTGGCCAGGTCCTTGATCAGCGCCTTGCCCTTGCGGGTCCGGCCGGTGAGCGAGGGCGAGACATAGCTGTTGGCGTTCCAGCCCACAGGGGTGGAGCCGCCGCGATACGATCCTCTGCCCATGGGTTGCGCCAGTTCTTCGCCGGGGAGGCGCGGGCATAGCGGCGCCCGCGCGCACGGAAAAGCGGGAACCTCCTGCGCGCGTTAACGAACTGGCCTATATGCGTTGGCCCCATGGTCACCCGTCTTCGCCCCACCCGCCTGGAATACGTCGTCGACGGTGTTCGGCTGCGCAGCCAGCTCTCCACC
Source organism: Pseudomonadota bacterium (assembly GCA_963205005.1). GTDB lineage: Bacteria > Pseudomonadota > Alphaproteobacteria > Caulobacterales > Caulobacteraceae > Phenylobacterium. The sequence goes on along the minus strand of CAUJHW010000164.1, from coordinate 19,122 downwards.
GCCGCGCTGGAGTTGCTGGGCGACGAGCCCGCCCAGCGGAAGGCCGCGCTCGACATCCTGAAGGCCGCCCTTTTCCGTGGCCGGATGATCGCCAAGGAGCGGCTGGAGAACGGCGCAGGCGGCATCGAGACCGCGCGCCTGCTCTCGGGCGTCACCGACGAGGTGATCACCGCGCTGTGGGACTTCACCACCGTCCACGTGTTTCGCGCCCGCAATCCCACCGAGGGCGAGCGGCTGGCGCTGATGGCCGTCGGCGGCTACGGCCGGGGCACGCTCGCGCCTTTCTCCGACATCGATCTGCTGTTTGTGCGGCCCTACAAGCAGACCGCCCACGCCGAGAGCGTGATCGAGTTCATGCTCTACGCCCTCTGGGACCTCGGCTTCAAAGTGGGCCACGCGTCACGGACCATCGAGGAATGCGTGAAGCTCTCCCGCGAGGACTACACCATCCGCACCTCGATCCTGGAGGCCCGCAGGCTGACCGGCGACGAGAAGCTGGCCGAGGAGCTGATGCAGCGCTTCCAGGCCGATGTGGTGCGCGGCACCGGGGCCGAGTTCGTCGCCGCCAAGCTGAAGGAGCGCGACGAGCGCCACGCCCGCGCCGGCGCCAGCCGCTACCTGGTCGAGCCCAACATCAAGGAAGGCAAGGGCGGCCTGCGCGACCTGAACACCCTGTTCTGGATCGCCCAGTACCTGAACCCCGGCAAATCCATCGAGAAGGTGCTGCAGCTGGAGATGTTCGACCGCCGCGAGGTGCGCGCGTTCATCAAGGCGTTCGACTTCCTGTGGGCGGTGCGCAGCCATCTGCACTTCACGACGGGGCGGCCCGAGGAGCGGCTGACCTTCGACCTGCAGCCCGAGCTGGCCCGGCGGATGGGCTATGGCGACCGTGGCGACGCGCCGGCGGTCGAGCGGTTCATGCGGCGCTACTTCCTGATCGCCAAGGACGTGGGCGCGCTCACCCGGGTGTTCGCCGCCAAGCTGGAGGCCGAGCAGGTCAAGGTCGAGCCGCGGGGCATCTCGCGCTTCATCCCGGGTCGCAAGGTGACCCGCAAGCCGCTGGATGAGCCGGGCTTCGTCGAGGTGGGCGGCCGGCTGGACGTCGACCCCGACATCTTCCAGCACGATCCCATCAACCTGCTGCGCATGTTCCGGGTCGCTGACCAGCGGAACCTCGACCTGCACCCCGACGCCTTCACGGCGGCGTCGCGGGCGATCGGCCTGATCACCTCGGCGGTGCGGCGCGACCGCCATGCGGCCAAGGTGTTCCTGGACATCCTGGCCCGGGGCCGCGATCCGCGCACCACGCTCACCCTGATGACCGAAGCGGGCGTTCTGGGCCGCTACCTGCCGGAGTTCGGGCGGATCGTCGCCCAGATGCAGTTCAACATGTACCACTCCTACACGGTGGACGAGCACACCCTGCGGGCGGTGGGCGTGATCGCCGAGATCGCCGCGGGGCGGATGCAGGAGGATCACCCCCTCGCCACCCAGATCATGCCGCTGATCGCCGACCGCGAGGCGCTGTTCCTGGCCATGCTGCTGCATGACACCGGCAAGGGCGGGGCGGGCGGCCAGGAGGTGGCCGGCGCCCGCGCCGCCCGCCAGGCCTGCGAGCGCCTGGGCCTGGAGCGGTCCAAGATCGAACTGGTGGCGTGGCTGGTCGAGCACCACCTGGTGATGAGCGACTACGCCCAGAAGCGCGACGTCTCCGATCCGCGCACCGTCGCCGACTTCGCCGCCATCGTGCAGTCGCCGGAACGCCTGCGGCTGTTGCTGGTCCTGACCGTCGCCGACATCCGCGCCGTGGGGCCGGGGGTCTGGAACGGCTGGAAGGGCCAGCTGATGCGCGAGCTCTACACCGCCACCGAGGCGGTGTTCCGCGGCGGGCGTGGCTCTGACGCCGCGGCCGCGCTCCGCCGCTACCAGGAGAACGCCGCCTACGACGCCCGCGTCCGCCTCGCCCGCGCCAATCCGGCGGCGGAGGCCTGGGGCGACGCCATGGAGGATGCCTACTTCACCGCCTTCGACGACCAGGAAGTGCAGACCCATGCCCGGCTATCGGTGGCCGCCGGCTCCGGCGCGGCCTCCGCCGCCGAGGGCCGGGTGCGCGCCGACCTGAACGCGTCCGAGGTGGTTGTCGCCGCCGCCGACAGGCCGCGCCTGTTCGTCGACCTGGCCGAGGCCATCACGGCCGCCGGCGCCAACGTCGTGGGGGCGCGGGTTTTCACCTCCAAGCAGGGCCAGGCGCTCGACATCTTCTACATGCAGGACGTCACCGGTCAGCCGTTCGGGGGCGTTGACGCCCGCGCCCTGTCCCGGCTGGCCGAGAGCCTGGCCGCCGCTGCCCGTGGCGAGCCGCACAGCCGCGAGCCCCGCCGCCAGGACCTGGGTCGCGCGGCGGCCTTCTCCATCACCCCGGCGGTGATGCTGGACAACGACGCCTCCGAGACCTCGACGGTGGTGGAGGCCTCGGGCCGCGACCGCCCGGGCCTGCTGGCCAGCCTGGCCCGAACCCTGTCGGACGCCGGCCTGCTGATCACCTCGGCCCACATCGACGGCTATGGCGAGCGCGCGGTGGACGCCTTCTACGTGGTCGACGAGACCGGCGGGAAGGTCACCGACGCCCGCAAGGGCAATGCGCTCAAAGCCGCCCTGCTGGCCGCGCTGAACGCCAGCGAGGCTGAGGGAGAACCGTCCCGCCGCGGCAACCTCCAGCGCGCCCGCGCCAGCGTCGCGCGCTGACCCCGATCAGGTCCGCGCGACCTTCTCCAGGTTGATCGGCATCTGGCCGTCCGCCACGCGGGTCTGGAACTCCAGCGTGGAGTTCTCGCGCGGGTAGGACGTCGCCGGGACCGGAACGCCAAGGAACGCGCACAGGGGGTCCCAGCCCTCGGCCACGTTGAACACCAGCAACCGGTCCTTGGGCACGCCCGCCACCACCGCCTCGGTGTGTCGGCGGAAGAAGTCGGTCATGAAGGCGCGGTCGTGGATGTCGCCGCCGTACCAGGCGTGAATCTGGTCCATGAAGGTCTTCATAGGACCGACCATCGGAACCGGCCGGTCGGGGTTGAAGATGGTGGCCTGGGTGGAGTCGAACCACTTGTCGGGATCGCGAACGGTGTGCAGCACCTTGGCGTCCGGGTAGTGGTCCGCCAGTTCGCGCCAGTAGGCGCAGCCGGGATGATCCACCATGGCGGTGAAGTCGCCGAAAATGGCGTCCCAGTCCGGCTTTCCCTCGCCCGCCGCGATCCAGAGGGGCACGGACGCCGGCCGCATGAATACCTCGACCATGTGGTGACAGGGCGAGAACCCCAGCTGCTCCAGCGCCAGCTTGGTCGACAGAGTTCCTGTCCGGCCCAGCCCCGAGCCGATCACCTTCAGTCCCATGACGTCTCCCCCTTGTTAAGACGAAGCGTAACTCAACCGTGGCCGCCTGCACGAGAATTCCACGCGCCGCGCCCTCGGCGAGGGGCTAGGTTGACGCACTTCCCGACGCAGCCGACCTAGGGCCCGTGACCGACACCCCCAGCACCGCCGAACCGCCCGCCAAGCGCAGCGGGCTCCTGCGGTCCTCCGCGATCTACTCCGGCCTGACCCTGGTCAGCCGCTTCCTGGGCCTGGCGCGCGACCTGGTGATCACCGCCCGGCTGGGCGCCAGCCAGACCATCGCCGCGGACGCCTACTACACCGCCCTGACCTTCCCGAACCTGTTCCGCCGGATGTTCGCCGAGGGCGCCTTCGCCGCCGCCTTCGTGCCGGACTACGCCAGGCGGCTCGAGGCCGAGGGCAAGGAATCCGCCGACCGCTTCGCCGCCGATGCGCTGGCCACCATGGCGGCGATCACCATCGCCATCACCGTCGCCTGCCAGCTGGCCATGCCGTGGCTGATGCGGGTCTACAGCTACGGCTTCCTGTCCAATCCCGAGAAGTTCAAGCTGGCGGTGGTCCTGACCCAGATCACCATGCCCTACCTGCCCTGCATGGTGATCGCCGCCCTGTTCGCCGGCACGCTGCAGGCGCGGGGCAGGTTCATCATCTACGGCTTCTACCCGACGCTGCTGAACGTGGTCATGCTGGCCGCGGTCCTGCCGCAGCATGATCCGACGCAGGCGGCCTTCGCGGCGTCATGGGGCGTGCTCGTGGCCGGAGTCAGCCAGGCCGGGCTCTGCTGGTGGGGCGCCCACCGCGCCGGCGCCCGCATCCATCCGCGTCACCTGAAGCTCACCACCGACATGAAGGGCATGCTCCGGCGGATGGTCCCCGGCGTGATCGCGTCCAGCGCCACCCAGATCAACCTGTTCATCTCGGCCATGCTGGCGTCGCAGGTGGCGGGGATGCGCGTATGGCTGAACGTCGCCGAGCGCTTCTACCAGTTGCCGCTCAGCCTCGTGGGCGTGGCCATCGGCGTGGCGCTGCTGCCGCGCCTCGCCACCTCGATCCAGCGCAGCGACCACGACGACACCCAGGGCGCCATGGACCAGGCGGTGGTGTTCGGCCTCGCGCTCAGCCTGCCGGCGGCCGCGGCCCTGATGGGCATGCCGGTCTACCTGACGGACGGCTTCTTCGCCCGCGGCGCCTTCACCAGCGCCGATGCGGCCAACGCCGGCAAGCTGCTGTTCCACTACGGCTGGGGCGTGCCGGCCTTCGTGCTGATCAAGATCCTGCAGCCCGCATTCTTTGCCCGGGGCGACACCCGCACACCTATGACCTACTCGCTGGTCTCGGTGGCGGTGAACATCGTCCTCGGCGTCGCCCTGTTCTTCACCCTGGGTTTCGAGGGCATTGCGCTGGCCACGGCGGCGGCCTCGTGGATCACGGTCCTGCAGATGGTCGTCCGCCTGCGGCTCAAGGGCCACTGGAGCCCGTCGTCCCGGGCGATCGGCAAGATGATCCGCGTGCTGGCGGCCAGCGTCGGGATGGGCCTGTTCGTGGCGACCGCCTCGCACTTCCGGCCGGCGCTGGAAGCGCCGCTGGCCGGGTTCCACCTGATCGGCCTGGGCGCCAAGGAGATCACCGTCCTGCTGGTCAGCCTGGCCGGGGCGGCGGTGTATCCGGTGCTGCTGTTCGCCTTCGGTGGCGTGACCCCGGCCGAGGCGCGGGCCGCGTTCCGCCGCCGGAAGGGCGACGTGGCCGCGCCGTCCGCGGACTTGTCCTGAGGCCCTGTCGGCGGTATCTCCGCGGCCATGATGACCGGACGCAACACCTGGCGATGGCGCTGACCCGCTGACCCGACCTTCATTCGGGCCTTGCGCCCGCCTGTCCGCTCCATCCAGAAGTCTCAGATCATGACCGACCAAGCTCCGGCCCCCTACGCGGGCCCCGAACGCGTGCTCTCCGGCGTCCAGCCCACGGGCGACCTGCACCTGGGCAACTACCTGGGCGCGCTGGTGAAGTTCGCCCGCCTGCAGCACGAGATCCCGACCTTCATCTTCGTGGCCGACCTGCACGCCATTACCGCCTGGCAGGACCCGGCGAAGCTGAAGAACCAGGTGCGCGAGATCGCCGCCGCCTACCTGGCGACCGGCCTCGACCCCAAGGTCGCCACCATCTTCGCCCAGTCGGCGGTGCCCGAGCACGCCGAACTGGCCTGGGTGTTCAACTGCGTCGCCCGCCTCGGCTGGCTCGACCGGATGACCCAGTTCAAGGACAAGGCCGGCAAGCACAAGGAACGCGAGAGTGTCGGGCTCTACACCTACCCGGTCCTCCAGGCGGCCGACATCCTGGCCTACAAGGCGACCAAGGTGCCGGTGGGTGACGACCAGAAGCAGCACCTCGAGCTGACCCGTGACATCGCCCAGAAGTTCAACAACGACTTCTCGGCCCCGAACTTCTTCCCGCTGCCGGAACCGCTGACCCAGGGCCCGGGCGCGCGGGTGATGAGCCTGCGCGACGGAACGGCGAAGATGTCCAAGTCCGACCCTTCGGACAATTCGCGGATCAACCTGACCGATGACGCCGACGCCATCGCCCAGAAGGTGCGCAAGGCCCGCACCGACCCCGACCCGCTGCCCGAGACCGCGGAGGGCCTGGAGGGCCGGGCGGAAGCCAGGAACCTCGTCGCCATCTACGCCGCGCTTGCCGGCGTCACCGAGGCCCAGGTGCTGGCCGAGTACGCCGGCCAGGGCTTCGGCGCGTTCAAGCCGAAGCTGGCGGACCTGGCCGTTTCGGTCATGGGTCCCATCGGCGGCGAGATGCGCCGGCTGCTGGCCGACCCGGCCGAGATCGACCGGATTCTCACCGACGGCGGCCAGCGCGCCCGCGCCCTCGCCGCGCCGACGGTGGCCGAGGTGAAGAAGCTGGTGGGTTACTGGGCGGGCTGACGCTGGCCTTGCCTGTGATGCCGTGGCGCCTCAGGTTCAGGTGATGAGCAACCGGCGCAAGTTCCTGGTGGTGGCCGACGACACGCCGGAATTCCAGGCGGCGCTGCGCTTTGCCTGCCGCCGGGCGCGATCAACGGGCGGCTATGTCGCCCTGCTCAAGGTGATCGAGCCGGCCGTCTTCGAACACTGGTCCGGCGTTCGCGAAGAGATCGCCCGGCAGCAGCGCCAGGAAGCCGAGGCCGAACTGCAGGCGTCGGCGGAATACGTCCAGACGGAGACCGGCCTGCCGCCCGAGTTCCTGATCCAGGAAGCCGACTCCACGCGCGCGGCGCTGCGCCACGTCCTGTCCGAGGATCCCGATATCAAGATCATGGTGCTGGCCGCCGCGGTCGGCGGCCGGGGACCCGGCCCGCTGGTCAGCGCTATCGCCAAGGAAGGCGTCAAGTGGGGCGCCCGCAAGGTGCCGATCACCATCGTGCCGGGCGACCTGACCGACGAAGAGATCGCCGACCTGGCCTGACCCGGTTCGTTCGCTACGACTTCGCCGCGGCGATATAGGCGTCGACCCGCTGTTCCAGCACGTCCAGCGGCACCGCACCGGCCGCCAGAACCACCTCGTGGAAGGCGCGGATGTCGAACTTCGGGCCCAGCGCCTTCTGCGCCCTGGCTCGCAGGTCCAGGATCCGGAGCTGTCCGATCTTGTAGCTTGTCGCCTGGCCGGGCGAGGTGAAGTAGCGGTCGACCTCGCGCACGACGTCGAGGTCCGAGCTCAGGGTGTTGGCCTTCATGTAGGCTATGGCCTGGTCGCGGCTCCAGCGCTTGGCGTGAATGCCGGTGTCCAGCACCAGCCGCACCGCGCGCCAGATCTCCAGGCTGAGGCGGCCGAAGTCATCGTAGGGGTCCTGGTAGAAGCCGGCTTCCTTGCCAAGCTTCTCCGCATAGAGGCCCCAGCCCTCTGTATAGGCGCCGAAGTAGGACATCCTGCGGAACATCGGCAGGTCGGTCTGTTCCTGCGAGCGGGCGATCTGGAAGTGATGGCCCGGCGCCCCCTCGTGATAGGCGATGGCCGGGAGCTGGACCTTCTGCACCTGGGTCATGTCGGCCAGGTTCACGTAGAAGATGCCCGGCCTTGAACCGTCCGGCGCGCCGGGATTGTAGAAGGCCGTGGAGGCCGTCTTCTCGCGGAACGGCTCGACGGCGCGAACTTCCAGCGCCTGTTTCGGCAGGGTCGAGAACTGCCTGCCCGCCACAGCCATGTAGTCGGCGATGATCTTCTTGGCGTCGGCCAGGTACTGCTGCTTGCCCGCCGCGGTGTTGGGATAGTGCGTCTTTGGATCCTCGCGGACAAAGGCGAAGAACTGCTCCAGCGTGCCCTTGAAGCCCACCTTCTCCCTGATCGCCTCCATCTCCTGGCGGATGCGCGCGACCTCGGCCAGGCCGGTCTGGTGGATCTGGTCGGGCGTCAGGGTCGTGGTCGTGAAGAAGGCCACCTGATCGGCATAGAAGGCGTCGCCCTGCGGCAGGGCCCAGACGCCGTCCACGTGGGTCGCCTTCGTCTGCATTCCCTGCAACGCAGCGATGTAGCGCTCGTAGCCGCGCTTCCACGGCCCCTTCAGCGCCGCCTGGCCCTCGGCGAGAAGCTTCTGCTTCGCCGCGTCGTCCGTCTTCAGCGCGCCGACCTTGGCCTTGAAGTCTGCCCACAGCGGATGGTCCGCGCCATCGTCGAAGGGCGCGCCCCTGATCTGGTGGCGGGCGTCGGGAATGACGCGGTCGAACACGAACGCCGGCGGCAGGAAGCCCTTCGCGGTGCGCTGGTCGATGTCGTCGGACACCTCCTTCGCCACCCGCTCCACGGCGTTCAGTCGGGCGACATAGGCCTGGGCCTCGGCGACGCTGGACACCTGATGGGCGTTGACCAGCAGCACCGGAAGGCCGTCGAGGGCGCTGCCGGTCGAGGACACGGCATAGGCCTGCCAGTACCACTTCACGAACATCCGCTGGGTGGCGATGCTGCGCTCGAACAGGTCGTAGGAAAGCTGCGAGCCGGGCGACAGTTTCGCCCGGTTGATGTCGCGCTTCAGCCGGGCGAGCTGGGCCTCCGCGACCGCCAGCGCCTGCGTCTGGCCGGCCTCGGTATAGTCTCCGAGTTCGCCGTAGCGGTCCTTCATGCCGAGCTGGGTCAGGGTCTCGGGGCTGAGCCGGGCGCTTTCCAGGAAGGCGGCCTGGAGAAATTCAGCCAGCCGGGCGTCCTCGGACCGGGCCACGGCAGCCGCCGGAGCCGCGGGCTGCGCCATGGCCGTGGGCGCGACGATCAGGGCGGCGGCGAGCGCGGCGAGCGAACAGGCGGTGCGAAACATGGGATCCCCGGGTGAGTCTGCTGCAAAGGCTTATGTCCCCGTGGACCGAGCCGAAAATGAAATCTTGGCAACGGGACCCCGGCGCTTGGGCGGCTTGCGCGAGGCGGCGTGAAGCGCCACATCTTTCCCATGTTCATCCAGACCGAACTCACGCCGAACCCCGAGGTCCTGAAATTCCTGCCCGGGAGGGATGTCCTTGGAGAGGGCACGCGCGACTTCCGTTCGCCCGAGGAAGCCGCCGTATCGCGGTTGGCCGCCGACCTGTTCGAGATCGTGGGCGTCACCCGCGTCTTCTACGGCCCTGACTTCATCACCGTCGGAAAGCACGCCGATGAGGACTGGGCGCACCTGAAGGCGCCGATCCTGGCCTCGATCATGGACCATTTCACCTCGGGCCAGCCGCTGTTCGCCGACGCGGGCGACAGCGACGCCGGTGGCCATGACGAGGGCGTCTACGAGGGCGACACCGCTCAGATCGTCGCCGAGATCAAGGACCTGCTCGACACCCGCATCCGGCCCGCCGTGGCCCAGGACGGCGGCGACATCCTGTTCAACCGCTTCGACGTCGACACCGGCGTGGTGTGGCTGAACATGCGTGGCGCCTGCTCGGGCTGTCCGTCGTCCTCTGCGACGCTCAAGGCCGGCGTCGAGAACATGCTCAAGCACTACGTCCCGGAAGTGACGGCGGTCGAACAGGCCCTCTAGGCCGCGAACCGGTTTCCCCTGACAGCGCGGCTGGGCTAGAGGCCGGGGCATGATTGTCCTGGGTCTCGACACCTGCCTGAACGCCTGCTCGGTCGCCGTGCTCGACGGCGGGACCGTGCTGGCCCACCGCAGCGAGACCATGGCCCGCGGCCATCAGGAGCGGCTCGCGCCCATGGCGAGGGCGGTCATGGAAGACGCCGGCCTGAAGTTCGACCGCCTGGAACGGATCGGGGCCACCGTCGGGCCGGGATCGTTCACGGGCCTCCGGGTCGGGGTGGCGTTCGCCAAGGGGCTGGCCTCTGCGCTCGCGATCCCGGCCGTGGGCGTCGGCGCGCTGGAAGCGCTGGCGGCGGAAGCGGACGGCCTTGTCGCCGCAGTAATCGACGCGCGCCGGGACCAGTTCTACCTGCAGGTCTTCGACGGGGGGCAGGCCCTGATGGCGCCGGATGCGTTGCCGCTGGGCGTCGCCGCCGCCCGCCTGGTCGAACTGGCCTCGGGACGGCCGGTCACCCTGGTCGGCTCCGGCGCGCCGCAACTGGCCGGGGTCGCGCCCGGCGCGACCCTGCTCATGCCTGACGGCTGCGATGCACGCCTTGTGGCCCGGCTCGCGGCCGCACGGTCGCCCGCGCCGATCCGCCCGCTCTATCTTCGGGCGCCCGACGCGAAGCTGCCCGCATGAACCTCGTCACGGCGCGGCCGGAAGACGCCCCGGCGCTGGCCTCGATTCACGCCCAGGCCTTCGACAAGCCCTGGGACGAGAGCGACTTCGAGGGCGTCCTTGAGGCGCAGGGGGTCTTCGGGTTGCTGGTGCAGGGCGAAGACCCCGCCGGCCTGCTGATCTGCCGCACGGTGGCGGGCGAAGCCGAGATCCTCACCGTCGGCGTGGCCGGCTGGGCGCGGCGCCGGGGGATCGGCCAGTCGCTGATGACCGCCGCCATCGACCTCGCCCGCCAGGGCGGCGCCGACCGGATGTTCCTGGAAGTCGACGTGGGCAACGCCGCGGCGGTCACGCTCTATGAGCGCCTCGGTTTCGAGCGGGCTGGCCTCCGGAAGGCCTACTACGACCGCGGCGTCGACGGCTTCGCCGACGCGCTTGTGATGCGTCTCGACCTTACAGGCGGAGCCCACTAGACCTATCCGAAGGTCAGGAAGAGAGGACCCCGTGTCGGACCGCATCGAGAAGCTCTGCCTCGAGAAGAACATGCGCATGACCGAGCAGCGGCGGGTCATCGCCCGCGTGCTGTCGTCGTCGTCCGACCATCCGGATGTGGAAGAACTGCACCGCCGCGCCCATGCGGTGGACCCGCACATCTCCATCGCCACCGTCTATCGCACCGTCCGCCTCTTCGAGGAGGCCGGGATCATCGACCGCCTGGATTTCCGCGACGGCCGCTCCCGCTACGAGGAGCACAGCGACGACCACCACGACCACCTGATCGACATGAAGACCGGCAAGGTGGTGGAGTTCGTCGATCCCGAGATCGAGGCCCTGCAGGAAGCCATCGCCCGCAAGCTCGGCTACCGCCTGGTGGATCACCGGCTGGAACTCTACGGAATGCCGATCGAGGAGTAGCGCCCTCCCCATTAAGGGAGGGAAACTTGCACCCCGCTCGCTGCGACCCCATAACCCCGGCCATGTCCGAACCCGCGCCCAAGAAGCGCCTCTACATCAAGACCTACGGCTGTCAGATGAACGTCTATGACAGCGAGCGCATGGCCGATGTCCTTGCGCCCCTTGGCTATGGCATGACCGACGATCCGGCCCATGCCGACCTCGTGGTGCTGAACACCTGTCACATCCGCGAGAAGGCCACCGAGAAGGTCTATTCCGAGCTCGGCAAGATCCGCGAGATGAAGGACGCCCGCCGCGCCGGGGGCGAGACCATGACCATCGCCGTCGCGGGCTGTGTGGCCCAGGCCGAGGGCGAGGAGATCATGCGTCGCCAGCCCGCGGTGGACCTGGTCGTCGGTCCGCAGGCCTATCACCAGCTGCCGGAACTGATCGCCCGCACCCACCGGGCCCGCGGCGAGCGCCTGTCGGCCGACTTCGCCCCGGATGAGAAGTTCGACGCCCTGACCGCCGCGCGCCGGCCGACGGGGGTAACCGCCTTCCTCACCGTGCAGGAGGGATGCGACAAGTTCTGCACCTTCTGCGTGGTGCCCTACACCCGGGGCGGCGAGTGGTCGCGTCCGGCCGCCGACATCGAGGCCGAGGCCCGCAGCCTGGCCGAAAAGGGCGTCCGCGAGGTCACCCTGCTGGGCCAGAACGTCAACGCCTACAACGGCGAGAACGTCGAGGGCGAGGGCCTGGCCGGCCTGGTACGCCGGCTGGCGAAAATCCCCGGCCTCGACCGCATCCGCTACACCACCAGCCACCCCCGCGACATGGACGACGGGCTGATCGCCGCCCATGCCGAGGTCGAGGCGCTGATGCCCTACCTGCACCTGCCCGTGCAGGCGGGGTCGGACCGCATCCTCAAGGCCATGAACCGTGCCCACACGGCGGAGAGCTATGTGCGGCTGATCGAGAAGATCCGTGTCGCCCGCCCGGACATGGCGATCTCCGGCGATTTCATCGTCGGCTTCCCCGGCGAACGCGACGCCGACTTCGAGGCGACGCTGCAGCTGATCCGTGAGGTCGGCTACGCCACTGCCTTCTCGTTCAAGTATTCGCGGCGGCCCGGCACGCCGGCCGCATCCATGCCCTTCCAGGTGGCCGAAGAGGTGAAGGACGAGCGGCTGGCCCGTCTGAACGCCCTGCTCGACGAACAGGCCCGCGCCTTCAACCAGAGCCAGGTGGGCAAGGTCCTTCCGGTCCTGTTCGAGAAGGCGGGCCGTCATCCCGGCCAGCTGATCGGCCGCAGCCCCTATCTCCAGGCGGTCCACGCCACCGCGCCGGATCGTCTGATCGGCCAGATCGTTCCCGTCAGGATCGAGGACGCGGCCCGGATGAGCCTGGCCGGCGCCCTCGCCGAGGATCTCGCGCCCGCATGAGCCGCGCACCGGAATTCATCGCCCTGTCCGACGCCGCCGTCCGCGCCGTGGCCGGGACCAACAGCCGCCACGTGGCCCTCATCGAGGACGCTTTCGGAGTGCTGGTCGAGACCCCCGGCGGCGGCGTGTCGCTGAGTGGCGACGCCAGGGCTCGCGGTCAGGCCAAGAAGGCGGTGCAGACCATCGCCGAGCGGGCCGACCAGGGCCTCGAGGTGGGTGACGCCGATGTCCGGGTCGCCATCGGCCAGGCCCGCAGCGGAACCGCCAGCCTGGGCGCGGGCCAGACCCTGCCGGTGGGCCGCCGCGGACAGGTCGCGCCGAAGACGCCGAACCAGGCCAAGTATCTCGACGCCCTGAAGCAGTGCGAACTGGTCTTCGGACTCGGTCCCGCGGGCACCGGCAAGACCTTCCTGGCCGTCGCACATGGCGCGGGCCTTCTGCTCAGCGGGGCTGTGGACCGGCTGATCGTCTCGCGCCCCGCAGTCGAGGCCGGCGAGCGGCTGGGCTTCCTGCCGGGCGACCTCAACGAGAAGGTCGACCCTTACATGGCGCCGGTCTGGGAGGCCCTGACCGACATCCTGGGCGCCGACCAGCTTCGCCGCCGCCGCGAGAAGGGTGAGATCGAGGTCGCCCCCATCGCCTTCCTGCGCGGCCGCACCCTCAGCCATGCCTTCGTCATCGTCGACGAGGCCCAGAACGCCTCCCGCGCCCAGATGAAGATGGTGCTGACCCGGCTGGGCGAGGGCGCGCGCATGGCGGTAACCGGCGATCCGACCCAGATCGACCTGCCGCATCCGAACGACTCGGGCCTGGCCCACGCCGTCGGCCTGCTGGAGGGCGTAAAGGGCATCGCCGTCACGCGTTTTGAAGCCGAAGACGTGGTTAGACATCCGCTCGTCGAGCGCATCGTGCGCGCCTACGACGCCGACGCGGCCCGGCGCGGGCGGACGGTTTGATCGACATCGAGGTTGAGGACCCGGCCTGGACCGGGGCGCTGGTCGACGCCGAGGCTCTTGTCCGGCTGGCCGCCGAAGCGGCGCTGGCCCATGAGGCGTGTCCGCTGGGGCTGACGGTCCTGCTGACCGACGATGACTCGGTGCGCGAGCTCAATGACCGTTTCCGCGGGAAGGATACCGCGACCAACGTCCTGTCCTTTCCCGCGCCGCCCAACCCGGAAGATCACCTGGGCGACATCGCCCTGGCGTTCGGAGTCTGCGCCCGCGAGGCGGCCGAGCAGGGCAAGCCGCTGGCGCATCATCTGCAGCACCTGACCGTTCACGGCGTTCTGCATCTTCTCGGATACGACCACATCGGCGATGATGAGGCCGAGGCCATGGAAGGCCTTGAACGTGCGGTGCTGGCCGGCCTGGGGATTCCCGATCCCTATGCGGGCGGCGAAGGAGAGCATGACCGACCCTGACCCTTCCAGTCGACGCGCCCCGGACCCCAGGCGGGGGCTCGCGGGCCTGTTCGACTTTTTCCGCCGCACCGCCGAGCATGCGGCCGATGAGTCACCCCAACCCCTGACCGAAAGCGGCGGCGCCCTGGTGACCCAGGCGCGTGCGTTCCAGGACCTGCGCGTTGAGGATGTCATGCGCCCGCGCACCGACATCGTCGGCATCGAGCGCGGCGCGACCTTCGCCGAGGTGGTGGCCCGCTTCGTCGAGGCCGAGCACAGCCGGATGCCGGTGTACCGCGACACGCTGGACGAACCCGTGGGCGTGGCGCACGTGAAGGACGTCTTCGCCCTGCTGGCCCGCAAGTCCCGGCAGCCGAAATCCGACGACCGTATCCTGATGGGCCGGCACAACCTGGTGCGCGAGGTGCTCTACGTGCCGCCGTCGATGGCGGCGACCCAGCTGCTGACCACCATGCAGGCCAAGCGCATCCACATGGCCCTGGTGATGGACGAGTTCGGCGGCGTCGACGGTCTCGTCACCCTCGAGAACCTGCTCGAGGCCCTGGTCGGCGAGATCGAGGACGAGCACGACGACGAGAGCGACCAGGCCTACATGCCGATCGCCGAGGACGACGACGGCTGGATTGTCGACGGCCGCGCACCGCTTGAGGAACTGGAGCAGGCCATCGGCGAGGGTGTCGACCTGGCGCCGGCCGACCTTGACGAGGAGATCGACACCGTCGCGGGGCTGGTCAACGCCCTGGCCGGGCGCGTGCCCCGCCGCCGCGAACGGATCGATCATCCCGACGGCTACGTGATCGAGGTTCTGGCCGCTTCCCCGCGCCGGGTGAAGCGTGTGCGCGTGCGCCGCGCGCCGTCCCGCTCCGTCGCCGAAACCTGAGCCGCCGGTGATCCGCCCCCGCTGGTACGCCCCGCTGACGGCCCTCCTGGGGGGCCTCGCGGCGGGCCTGGCCCATCCGCCGTTCGGGTTCCTGCCGGGACTGCTGGGCTACAGCCTGATCCTGTTGCGGCTGGAGACCGCGGGTGGCCCGAAGCCGCTGAGGTCCGCCTTCCGTATCGGCTGGCTGGCCGGCCTCGGCTATTTCGGCGTCTCCACCTGGTGGATCGCCGAGCCCTTCCTGGTCGACCCGCGGGTGTACGGCTGGATGGCGCCCTTCGCCGTGGTCCTGATGGGTGGCGGGCTGGCGCTGTTCTGGGGCGTCGCCGGGCTGGTCTACCGGGCGCTGCGGCCTAAGGGGATCTGGAAGGCGCTGGTTTTCGCGGGCGTGTTCGCGGGGACCGAGTGGCTGCGGGGCCATGTTCTGACCGGGTTTCCCTGGAACCTGCCGGGCGAGAGCTGGCGGGCCGGCAGTGCGCCGTCCCAGGCGGCCGCCCTGGTCGGCGTCTATGGCCTGACCTGGATCACCCTTGCGATCTCGGCCGCGCCGGCGCTGCTCATGCTACCCATCCAGAGGATGGCCCAGGCCGGCGCCATGGTGGCCACCGGCATCGCCCTGATCGCCCTCTACGCCGGTGGGGCCGGACGACTGGCCGCGGCGGCCCGGCCGGTCTACGCGCCGGATGCGCCGGTCCTGCGGATCGTGCAGGCCGACATCGACCAGAAGGAAAAGTGGAAGCCGGAGAACCTCGACCTCATCTTCGACGCCTACGCCGAACTCACCCTTCGACCTGCGACGCGGCGTCCCGATGTGGTGATCTGGCCCGAGGGCGCGCTGCCGGCAGTCATCGACGACCTGATCGCCCCCGGCTCGCCCTATGCGCCGAAGCTGCGCGACCTGGTCCAGCCCGGTCAGACCCTGCTCATGGGCGCCAACCGCGCCGAGGCGGCCGGCGGCGGACAGTACCGCTATTTCAACACCCTGGTCGCCTTCCACCGAGAGGGTGCGGCGCTCCGGGTCGGCGGCGTCTACGACAAGCACCGGCTGGTGCCCTTCGGCGAGTTCCTCCCGCTGGGCGACCTGGCGGGAAGACTGGGAATCCGCAGCCTGGTGCACATGCCCGAGGATTTCACGCCCGGGCCGCCGCCCCGGCCGATGCGCCTGGAGGGCGTGCCGGCGGTCCAGCCGCTGATCTGCTACGAGGCGCTGTTCCCCGGACTCGCGGTCCGCGGCGCGCGACCGGCCTGGATTCTCAACGTCTCCAACGACGCCTGGTTCGGCGCCACCAGCGGCCCGTGGCAGCATCTGAACATCGCGTCCTACCGGGCCATCGAGCAGGGACTGCCGATCATCCGCGCCACGCCGACAGGCGTCTCGGCGGTGATCGACGCCCAGGGCCGGATCCTTCCGGGCAAGAGTCTTGGTCTGGGGACCACGGGCGTCATCGATGCCCGCCTGCCGTCCCCTGCAGCCGCCACGCTGTACAGCCAGGTGGGCGACTGGCCGTTCGGTGGACTGCTGGTGGCGTCGGCTGGCGCCTTCCTTGCTGGTCGCCGGCGTCGCGTCCGCCAGTCTCCCGAACAGGGTCACTCCCCGGCGCTTGGCGCGACATAAGGATTTCTTTATAGGCTTTGGCGTACTAGCCTTGGCCTCGTCGCCACATTCTCTTCCGGAGCCCGCCCCCTTGAGCCGTTCCAGCTATATCTTCACCAGCGAAAGTGTGTCCGAGGGTCATCCGGACAAGGTCGCGGACCGCATTTCCGACACGGTCGTCGACGCCTTCCTCAGCGTCCAGCCCGAGGCCCGCGTGGCCTGCGAGACGCTGGTCACCACCAACCGCATCGTCCTGGCCGGCGAAGTCCGCGCCGGCAAGCCGGGTGGCTCCAAGGCCGAGAACAAGGCCCTGACCAAGGAGATCGTCCGGTCCCTGGAGCCCAAGGTTCGGGCCGCGATCAAGGACATCGGCTACGAGCAGAAGGGCTTCCACTGGAACAAGGCGAAGTACGCCTGTTACCTGCACGAACAGTCCGCCCACATCGCCCAGGGCGTTGACGCCTCCGACAAGAAGGACGAGGGCGCCGGCGACCAGGGCATCATGTTCGGTTACGCCTGCGACGAGACCCCGGCGCTGATGCCGGCGACCCTGCAGTACAGCCACGACATCCTGAAGAAGCTGGCCGACGTGCGCCACTCGGGCGAATGCTCGGTGCTGGAGCCGGACGCCAAGAGCCAGGTGACCGTGCGCTACGAGGACGGCCGCCCGGTCGAGATCCTGCAGATCGTGGTCTCCACCCAGCACAAGAAGCGCATCGGCCTGCACATGGCCACGCCCAAGCGCCTGGAGGCGGTGATCCGCCCCTATGTCGAGGGTGTGATCCCGGCCGGCCTGATCACCAAGAACACCAAGTGGCACGTCAACCCGACCGGACGCTTCGAGATCGGCGGGCCGGACGGCGACGCGGGCCTTACCGGCCGCAAGATCATCGTCGACACCTACGGCGGCGCCTCGCCGCACGGGGGCGGCGCGTTCTCGGGCAAGGACCCGACGAAGGTGGACCGCTCGGCGGCCTACGCCTGCCGGTACCTGGCCAAGAACGTGGTCGCCGCGGGCCTGGCCCGGAAGTGCACCATCCAGATCAGCTACGCCATCGGCGTGGCCAACCCGCTGAGCTTCTACGTCGACCTGCACGACACCGGCGAGATCGATCCGGCGAAGCTGGAAAAGGCCCTGCCGGAGATGATCGGCGGCGCCACCCCGCGGGCCATCCGCGAGCACCTGCAGCTGAACCGGCCGATCTACGCCCGCACTGCGGCCTACGGCCACTTCGGCCGCACGCCGGACAACGAGGGCGGCTTCTCCTGGGAGCGGACCGACCTGGCCGCGGCCCTGAAGTCTCTGGCCTAACCCCGGCCGCCGCGATAGGGGCGTCGGCATGTCCGACGCCCACCCGCCGCTCCGCTCCTTCGGGCGGCTGAAATCCCGACCGATCAAGCCGCGCCAGGCCGCCCTGGTCGAGGCGCGCCTGCCCGGCCTGCGCATCCCGCCGGGTCCGCTTGCGCCCCGCGACCTCATGCCGGCGGCCCGCGAGGTCTGGCTTGAGATCGGCTTCGGCGGCGGCGAGCACATGGCCGCCCAGGCCTCCCGCGCCCCGGATACCCTGATCCTCGGCGCCGAGCCTTTCCTCAATGGCGTGGCCAGCGCCGTGCGCCACATCGACGAACAGGGCCTGACCAATGTGCGGCTGCAGGACGGCGACGTCCGCGAGTTGATCGCCCGCCTGCCCGACGCCTGCCTGGACAGGGTGTTCATCCTGTTCCCGGACCCATGGCCCAAGTCGCGGCACCACAAGCGCCGCCTGGTGCAGACCGACACGGTGGCCGAGCTTGCACGCCTGCTGAAGCCGGGCGGACGCCTGCGGTTCGCCAGCGACGTGGCCCACTATGTGGACTGGGCGCTGGAGATCATCGGCGCCGATCCCGCGTTCACCTGGACGGCCGCGCGCGCGGACGACTGGCGGGTGCCGCCGGCCGACCACATCACGACCCGCTACGAGGACAAGCGCCTGGGCGACTGCGCCCCGGTGTTCCTCGACTTCGTCAGGATCTAGAGCGTCGCGTTGTGACGCTCGATCGCCGCCCGGATCAGGTCGGCGGTCTCCTCGGCATCGGCCCAGCGGGTGATTTCCACCGACTTGCCCTTTTCCAGATCCTTGTAGTGCTGGAAGAAGTGGGCGATCTGCTCGGTCAGGATCTTGGGCAGAGAGCGCCAGGAATCCACGCCCGTGTAGAACGGGTGCAGGGCATCCACGGGCACCGCCAGAACCTTCTCGTCGCCGCCGGCCTCGTCGGTCATCATCAACGTGCCGATCGGCCGCGCCCGGATGATCGCGCCCGGCACCACGGGGGTCTGGCCCACCACGATGATGTCCATCGGGTCGCCGTCGTCGGCGAGCGTGTGCGGGATGAAGCCGTAGTTGCCTGGATAGAACATGGCGGTGTGCAGGAAGCGATCGACGAAGAGCGCGCCGCTCTCCTTGTCGATCTCGTACTTCACCGGCTCGCCGCCCTGCGGGATCTCGATGATGGCGTTGACGTCATACGGCGGGTTCACGCCGACGGGGATCTTGGAGAGGTCCATGGGGAGGGGCCTTTCAGGGACACACAAAGGGAGCGCGGTGTGTGGGCGATGGCTGACGCAGAGTAAAGAGGCGGGGGCCGACGGATCGTGAAGATGTGGGACATCGCCTCGCGCGCCGGCACGCGCGCGTTGGCGGAGGTGGGGGATCCACTCGCCAACGAGCGGTGCGGCTATATCCCCTTGCGACATGTACCGAGAAATCCCATGATCAGGCTTAGATGCATCCGAAGTGGGGATGGGCGGGGAAATGGCCGAAGAAAAACCAAAGCGCGTGCTCGCGACCGTGGACGATCCGTTCTTCCACTCT
>CAUJHW010000163.1 GCA_963205005.1 Pseudomonadota bacterium | reverse complement strand
AGCCTGACCCTTTCGGGCGACGCGGCCTGCCGGACAACGGTCGGCCACGCGACGAACTCAAAGTGCTTCGGACCGGTCTGGCTGCCGGGGTCCCCGTTCGCGTCCAACGCCGTGTTCACGGACAAGTCGGGACGCAAGGTCAAGCCCGACAACAAGCTCGACACCAACGGCATCAGCGCCACGCTGACCGCCGACACGCCGATCGGCCAGTTCAAGTCGATCTCGGCCTACCGCGACTTCGAGGCGGTCACCTACAACGACCTCGATTTCACCCCGTACCTGCTGTTCGCCAACAACCACCCGGAGTTCTCGCAGCACCAGTACTCGCAGGAATTCCAGCTCGTCGGTTCGACGGCGAACGGCAAGATCGACTACGTCACCGGCCTCTACTATTTCGAGGAAAAGGGGCTTGAGCGGATCTACAATCAGGTCGTCACCGCGTTCAACGCCACGACCAATCCGGGCGCCCTGGCGCAGGATATCTTCCGCAACATCGACAACTCCTCGAAGGCGGCCTACGCGCAGGTGAGCTTGCATGTGACGGACACCGTCACCCTGACCGGGGGCGCGCGCTACACCGAGGGCCGCAAGAGCTTCACGATCAAGAACATCCTGCCCTCGGGGGCGACCGATGGGCCCTACCGCGGGACCAAGAGCGTCGACCGTCTGACCCCGACCGTGACCCTCGGGTGGAAGGCGACGCCGAAGTCGTACCTCTACGCGACCTACTCCGAGGGCCTGCGGGATGGCGGCTTCGCGGCGCGCTTCCTGGGCGTCCTGCCGGCGGTGCTGCCCTCCTACGACCCGGAGTACGTCAACGCCTATGAGATCGGCTCCAAGAACATGCTTCTGGGAGACCGCCTCCGGCTCAACGTCGCGGCGTTCCGGACCGACTACAAGGACCTGCAGGTGGACGCCACGGTGCCGCCGGCGCTGCAGATTTCGCAGCAGTCCACGATCCTCAACCTGGCCCAGGCCCGGATGCAGGGGATCGAGGTCGAGTTCGACGGACGCCTGACCGAATGGCTGCGGCTGGACGGATCGGTCGGCTACCTGGACTCCGAGATCAAGAGCGTTCTCGGCGGTCGCGTCGCCTCTGGCGCGTTCGGGGTCACGGCCGCGACCGATCTGCCGTATGCGCCGCGCTGGACCGGCAACCTCGGCGTCACCGTCACCGCGCCGGTCGCGGACATGGGCCAGGCCTTCGGCCGACTCGACTGGAGCTACACCGACACCCAGTGGTCGACGGTCGACGGCAACTACGAGACCAAGCTGCGGGCCCGCAGCCATCTGAACGCTTCGCTGCGGTATCTTCCCGAGGGCGGTCGATGGGAGGCCGCCATCCAGGTCCGCAACCTGACCAACGACAAGTACTATGTGCAGAAGACCAACATCCAGGCCCTCAACTCGGCCTTCGGGGCGATCGGCCGGCCCCGCACGATCCTGGCGTCCGTGACCTACAGGTTCGGCGGCGAGTAGCCGACCGTTCAGGCCCGGCTCCGGCGCGAACACCCCGCGCCGGAGGGGTGCGGGGGCAGGTCCGCGCGGGAGACTTGGGTTCGCAGGCTCGGTCTGATAGAGCCTCGCGGATGAATTCGGTTCGGACGAGCCTGCGAATTACCCGCCCGGCGTGACGCCGCCGGACGTTGATCCAGCGCGCGCCGGGTTTTCACCCCGCACCTCATACCCACCGGACCAGCCTGGATCAGAGTCATGGCCGACGACGCCGAAACACCGACGCGCGACTACCGCGAGACCGTCTTCCTTCCCGAGACCCCCTTCCCCATGCGCGCGGGCCTGCCGCAGAAGGAACCGCTGATCCTGGCGAAATGGGCGGAGGGCGACCTCTACAACACACTCCGCGCCGAGCGGCAGCGGGCCGGGGCGCCCCTGTTCGTGCTGCATGACGGGCCGCCCTACGCCAACGGCGCGATCCACATCGGCCACGCCCTGCAGAAGACCCTGAAGGACTTCGTGGTCCGCTCGCGGTTCCTGCTGGGCTACGACGTCGACTACGTGCCCGGCTGGGACTGCCACGGCCTGCCGATCGAGTGGAAGATCGAGGAGGAGCTGCGCGGCCAGGGCCGGCGCAAGGACGAGGTCTCCAAGGCCGAGTTCCGCACCCGCTGCCGGGAGTACGCCAGCCACTGGATCGACGTTCAGCGCGAGGGCTTCAAGCGCCTGGGCGTGATCGGCGACTGGGAAAACCGCTACGCCACCATGGACTACACGAGCGAGGCCGCCATCGTGGCCGAGTTCCACAAGTTCGTGGCCTCCAACCAGCTCTACCGCGGCTCCAAGCCGGTGATGTGGAGCCCGGTGGAGCGCACGGCGCTCGCCGACGCCGAGGTCGAATACCACGACCACACCAGCCCGACGATCTGGGTGAAGTTCCCGGTGGTCGAGGGCAGCGACGCCACCCGCGGCGCCTCGATCGTCATCTGGACCACCACGCCGTGGACCATCCCGGCCAACCGGGCGATCAGCTACAACGAAACCATCGACTACGCGGTCTACGAGGTCGAGGCGATGCAGCCGGACCTTGCCTTCGAGCCCTGGGCGAAGCCAGGCGACCGTCTGATCGTGGCCGAGAAGCTGTCGGGCGACGTGTTCAAGGCCGCGATGATCGCGAAGGCCCGCAGGATCGAGTCCGTCGACTGCCAGGGCATGGTCTGCGAGCACCCGCTTGCCAACCTCGACCCGCACTACACCTTCCAGGTGCCGCTGTTGTCTGGCGACCATGTCACCGACGACGCGGGCACGGGCTTCGTCCACACCGCCCCCGGGCACGGCGCCGACGACTATGTGGTCTGGATGGCCCACGGCCACCGCGAGATCCCCGAGACCGTCGATCCCGACGGCGCCTACTATCCGCACGTGGCCCTGTTCGCGGGCCTGAAGGTGCTGGAGACCGAGGGCAAGAAGTCCGGCAGGTTCGGCCCGGCCAACCCGGCGGTGATGGAAAAGCTGATCGAGGCCGGCAACCTTCTGGGGCGCGGGCGGCTGGAGCACAGCTATCCGCATTCGTGGCGCTCAAAGGCGCCGGTGATCTTCCGCAACACGCCGCAGTGGTTCATCCGTATGGACGAGCCGCTGGAAGACGCCGCCCACGGCGGCCGTTCCCTGCGCGAGACGGCGCTGGACGCCATCGAGGCCACCACCTTCCACCCGGCCGGCGGCAAGAACCGCATCCGCGCCATGGTCGAGAGCCGCCCCGACTGGCTGATCAGCCGCCAGCGCGCCTGGGGCGCGCCGCTGGCCATGTTCGTCGACAAGGAAACGAACCAGCCGCTGCACGACGAAGAGGTCAACCGCCGCATCGTCGACCTGATCGCGAAGGAAGGCGCCGACGCCTGGTTCAACCGCCCGGATGCCGACTTCCTGGGCCACCACGATCCGCAGCGCTTCGAGAAGATCGTCGACATCCTCGATGTCTGGTTCGACTCCGGGGCCACCCACGCCTTCACGCTGGAGAACCGCGCCCATACCCGCTGGCCGGCCGACCTCTACCTGGAAGGCTCCGACCAGCATCGCGGCTGGTTCCAGTCGTCCCTGCTGGAAAGCTCGGGCACCCGCGGCCGGGCGCCCTATGACGCCATCCTCACCCACGGTTTCACCATGGATGAGAACGGCGAGAAGATGTCCAAGTCCAAGGGCAACACCGTCGATCCCGAGGTGGTGATCCGCGAGAGCGGCGCCGAGATCATCCGCCTGTGGGCCGCGATGATCGACTACGCGGACGACAGCCGCATCGGCAAGACGGTGCTGCAGACCACGTCGGACGCCTATCGCAAGCTGCGCAACACCGTGCGCTACATGCTGGGGGCGCTGGCGGACTATTCGCCGGACGAGGCCGTCGAGCTCGACCAGATGCCGCCGCTGGAGCGGTTCATCCTGCACCGGCTCTACGAGCTGGATGGTCAGGTGCGGACCGCCTACGGCGCCTACGTCTTCCAGGACGTGATCCGGCCGATCACCGAGTTCTGCCAGAACGAGCTGTCGGCGCTGTTCTTCGACATCCGGCGCGACAGCCTCTACTGCGACCAGCCCACCGAAGTG
Organism: Pseudomonadota bacterium; assembly: GCA_963205005.1. Lineage (GTDB taxonomy): Bacteria > Pseudomonadota > Alphaproteobacteria > Caulobacterales > Caulobacteraceae > Phenylobacterium. Next base: position 12,690 of record CAUJHW010000163.1, on the reverse strand, counting down.
AAGCGCCGCGCCGCCCGCACGGTGATGGACGCGGTGTTCGAGCGCCTGACCGCCTGGCTCGCGCCGCTGATCCCCTTCACCATGGAGGAGGCCTGGAGCACCCGCTATCCGGATGCCCACGCCAATGCCCTGCGGGTGATCCCGACCACGCCGGCCGAGTGGCGCAATGACGCCGAGGCCGAACGCTGGGCCCTGGTGCAGCAGGTGACCTCGGTGGTCACCGGCGCGCTGGAGATCGAGCGCCGCGAGAAGCGGATGGGGGCTGCGCTTGAAGCGGCGCCTGTGGTCCACGTCGCCGACGCCGGCCTGATGGCCGCATTCGAGGGCCTGGACGCCGCCGAGGTGTTCCGCACCAGCCAGGCGACCCTGGTCGCGGGCGAAGGCCCGGCCGGCGCCTTCCGGCTGTCCGACATTCCGGGCGTGGCCGTGGAGCCCCTCAGGGCTGAAGGCAGGAAGTGCGCCCGCTCCTGGCGGATCCTGCCGGAAGTCGGCTCCGATCCCCGCTACCCGGACCTGTCGCTGCGTGACGCCGAGGCGGTGGCGGCCTGGGACGCAGGCCGGGCATGAGCGTGACGCGTAACGGCTGGACCGCCTACGCGATCGCCGCGGTCGTGCTGGTCCTCGACCAGTTGAGCAAGTTCTGGATCGTCGACGTGCTGCGGCTGCCGGAATACGCCACGGTCGAGGTGATCTGGCCGCTGCAGTTCACCCGCATCTGGAACCAGGGTATCAGCTTTGGCCTGCTGCAGGCCGGTCATAATCTGGCGCGCTGGGGCCTGGTGGTCTTTTCCGTCATCGTCGCGGGCCTGCTGGCGTCGTGGGCCCGGACCCAGGCCCGGGCGCTGGCGGCGGTGGGGCTGGGGCTGGTGATCGGCGGCGCCATCGGCAACGCCATTGACCGCGCCCGCTACGGCGCGGTCGTGGATTTCATCGACGTTCAGCGCCTCGGCTTCTTCCCGTGGATCTTCAATGTGGCCGACAGCGGCATCACCATCGGCGTGATCCTGCTGCTGCTGGACAGCCTGCGGCGAGATCGCCCGGCGGACGGCGTTGGCTCGCCGACCTGATTGCGGTATCTCAGGACCCCTGCGCCGGGGTCCGCCGTTTTCCCGCCACGGAAAGCGACCATATTGAAAGACGCGCTTCAGGACCGGCGGATCAGCCGGGGAGCGCTTTGGGAGTTGTCTAGGTCCATGAGCTTCAAACGAGTGATCCTGGCGACCGCCCTGGTCGCGGCCGCGGGTCTCGCCGGCTGCCAGTCGACCCAGAAGGCGCTGGGCATGTCCAAGGTGACGCCCGACGAATTCCGCATCGTCACCAAGGCTCCGCTGGTGGTGCCGCCTGACTATGCGCTGCGCCCGCCGGCGCCCGGCGAGCCGCGCCCGCAGGAGCTTCAGCCCGAGAGCGCCGCGCGTAACGCCCTCCTGGGCCAGCGTGAGGCCGAGCAGCGCTCGGACGGCGAGAAGATGCTGGTCTCCAAGGCCGGCGCCGAGAAGGCCGACCCGCTCGTCCGCTACGTCGTCGACGACGAGTTCGGCGACATCGCCCACAAGGAAAAGTCCTTCGCCGACACGGTCATGTTCTGGAAGAAGAACGAGCCGGGCGAAGCCGCCCCCACCTCGGCCCTCGACGGCTCGACCACGCCCGTGGACGCCGCCGCCGAGAAGGAACGCGTCGCCAAGCTGACCGGCAACAAGGCCGTGGTCATCCAGCGCGAAGGCAAGTCCAAGATCAAGCTGCCGGGGCTCTAGGACGCTTCATCCAATTCCTCCCCCTCCGGGGGAGGTGGCGCGAAGCGCCGGAGGGGGAGCAATCTCACACTTCACTCCTCGCCGGGCGTCTTCACCGTGAAGCCCTGGGCGATCAGCCGGTCCAGCACCCCGTTCTGCGCCAGCAGCGGGCGCAGCGGCACCAGCGCGATGGCGTGGCCGGGAGTCTTGAGCGCGTTGGCGATCGCCGCGGCCTCGTCGGCCTTGGTCCGCTCGTCATAGGAGCGACCGCCCGTGATTACCGCCAGGCACCGCTCATAGGTCCGCTCGTTGTCCAGCGCCGCGCGCACGTCGCCCGCCGCCCAGGCTCGCGCCGCCGCCAGGGTCACGCCCGGCCCGGCCTCGGCCTGGGCCAGCACCTCGTCGAAGCAGATCCGCCCGGTCGCCGGTGGCGTGCGGAGGATCCCGCCCAGCTGCGGGCCCAGGTCGTAGCTCTTCTCCAGCACCTTCACCTTCTTCTGCTGCGCGAGCAGCCGGACCAGCTTGGCCGGGTCCATGTTGGTGAGCTGGGATTTGTCACGGTAGTCGATGGCCAGCTGCACGCCCGCCGCCAGCGGATTGGCCGTGTTGTAGTGCTTGGCGTCGTACCCCAGCCGGGTGCGGACGGCCACGAAGCGGGCCCGCGTCGCCGGGTCCAGTTTCGCCTCGAAAGGCCCACCCGTGCGGATCCGAAGCAGGTTGAACGCCGTGCCCACCGACCCCGCCGCCTTGGCCCGCACGTTGACGAACGGCAGGATCACCACATTGGCCCCCTGCAGCCGCCGCTCGAACACGCCCCGGTCCCACTGCATCCGCTTCGGCGCGATGGACGGTACGCCCAGCACATAGACCGTGGTGTCGGCGTCGCTCACCTTCCACCAGGCCGGCCCCGGCAGGCGGGCGGTGACCACCAGTTCCTCGACCAGGGTGGCGTCCGGGTCGTCCACCAGTGGCGGCGGGACCTGCGCTGCGACCGGCGCGGCGCAGAAGCCGGCAATCAGGGCCAGGACGGCGAAACGATTCAGCACAGGCATCGGGCTCCTCGGAATCGTACTATGTAGCGAGGTCTGACGCTCATGCCGATCCATCGCCTCCCGACCGAACTGATCAACCGCATCGCCGCCGGCGAGGTGGTGGAGCGGCCTGCCAGCGCGGTGAAGGAACTGGTCGAGAACGCACTGGACGCCGGCGCGCTGGAAATCCAGGTCCAGGCCGACGGCGGCGGGCTCACCCGCATCCTCGTGGCCGATGACGGCAATGGCATGGCCGCCGACCAGCTGCCGTTGGCCGTCGAGCGCCACGCCACCTCGAAGCTCAGTCCTGGCGAGGACGGCGAGTATGACCTGCTGCGCATCGCCACCATGGGCTTCCGCGGCGAGGCCCTGCCGTCCATCGGCTCGGTGTCGCGTCTGTCGATCACCAGCCGCGCCCGGGGCCAGGCCGACGCACACGCGATCTTCGTCGACGGCGGCGCGGTGGGCGCGGTCTCGCCGGCCGGCTTCCCGGGGCCGCACGGCACGCGGGTCGAGGTGCGCGACCTGTTCTACGCCACGCCCGCCCGGCTGAAATTCATGAAGTCGGAGCGCACCGAATCCACGGCCATCGCCGAGGAGCTCAAGCGCCAGGCCATGGCCCACGAGGACGTCGGCTTCTCGCTTGACCTCGACGGCCGGCGTGCACTGCGGCTGCCGGCCGAGGCCTCGGGCCCGGACGGCCGTCTCGCGCGGCTGTCAGCGATCATGGGCCGCGAGTTCGCCGACAACGCGCTGGAGCTGGAGCACGAACGCGAGGGCGTACGGCTGACCGGCTTCGCGGGCCTGCCCACCTACAACCGCGGCAACGCGGCGCATCAGTACCTGTTCGTCAACGGCCGCCCGGTGCGCGACCGCCTGCTGCAGGGCGCCCTGCGCGGCGCCTACGCCGATTTCCTGGCCCGCGACCGCCACCCCCTGGCCGCCCTCTACGTCGAGCTCGACGCCGGCCTCGTGGACGTCAACGTCCATCCCGCCAAGGCCGAGGTGCGGTTCCGTGATCCGGGGCTGGTGCGCGGCCTGATCGTCGGCGGCCTGCGGCATGCCCTGGCCGCGGCGGGACACCGAGCCTCGACCACGGTCTCGATGGCGGCGCTGGGCGGCTTCCGGCCCAACACCATGCCTCCGCAGCCTTCAGGCGCCGGGTTCTCGGCCTGGCGGCAGGGCGGCTGGGCCCCGGCCATGGCGGCGGCGGTCCAGTCGATCCCCGGCCTCACCGAGGTCTCCGCCCGCGCCGAACCGGCCGACATGCCGGGCTTCGCCGAGCCGTCGGCGGCCGCCGTCTTCGACCCCGTCGACTTCCCGCTGGGCGCCGCGAGGGCCCAGGTCCACGAGACCTACATCGTCGCCCAGACCCGCGACGGCGTCGTCATCGTCGACCAGCACGCCGCCCACGAGCGACTGGTCTACGAGCGGATGAAGACCGAGATGGCCGACGGCGGTGTCGCCCGCCAGGCCCTGCTGCTGCCCGAGGTGGTCGAGCTCGACCCCGCCGAGGCCGACCGGGTGCTGGGCCGCGCCGATGAACTTGCGGCCCTCGGTCTCGTCGTCGAGGCCTTCGGCGGCGGCGCGGTTCTGGTGCGCGAGGTCCCCGCGCTGCTGGGTGAGACCGACGCCGCGGGCCTGATCCGCGACATCGCCGACGACCTGGCCGAGAACGGCCAGGCGCTGGCGCTCAGGGAACGGCTTGAGGACGTCTGCTCCACCATGGCCTGCCATGGCTCGGTCCGCGCCGGCCGCCGGCTGTCGGCGCCGGAGATGAACGCCCTGCTCCGCCAGATGGAAGCCACGCCGCACTCCGGCCAGTGCAACCACGGCCGCCCGACCTATGTGGAACTCAAGCTGGCGGATATCGAGCGCCTGTTCGGGCGGCGGTAGAGCGGGGGCTCAGCCCCCAAACCTCAGGAAATGCACCCGCGCCGCGCCATAGTCACGGACGTCCAGCGCCTCGTACTCCGCAACCTCGAAGCCCGGCTCCGACGCCCCGCGCTCGAACACCACCACCGCCCCCGGCGCCAGCCAGCCGCCCGCCGCCAGCCGTCCCAGCGCCGCCTCGCCCAGGCCCTTCCCATAGGGCGGATCCAGGAAGGCCAGCTCGAAGGCCGGGCCGTCGGCGCCCGGCTTCACGCCCAGGTCCGTCGCGTCGCGGCGGTGGACGCGGGTCTTTCCGAACAGGCCGCCCAGATTGTCGACGTTGTCGCGGATCGCGCCCCGGGCCGCCTCGTCGGTCTCGACGAACAGGCAGAACGACGCGCCGCGCGACAGGGCCTCGAACCCCAGGGCTCCGGAACCCGCGAACAGGTCGATCACCCGCCGGTCGCGCAGTCCGGGTGACCAGGCCGCGTGTTCCAGGATGTTGAAGATCGCCTGGCGGGCGCGATCGGAGGTAGGGCGGGTCGCGTCGCCCTGCGGCGCGATCAGCGCCTTGCCGCGAAACTCCCCCGAAACGATGCGCACCCGATTGGCTCCTTGTGACCGCCGCCCTCCCGTTCCAAGCTTTCGGGCAAACAATCAAGGGAGGACGACGTGGGCCTGGTGAAAGTGGAGCGCCGCGGCGGGATCGCCGTGATGACCTATGCGAACCCGCCCTTCGGGACGATAACCGCGCCGGGCGCGCAGGAGATGCTGGAGGCCTTCCGGCCACTCGCCGCTGATCCGGCCGTGCGGGCGGTGATCATCACCGGCGGCCTGCCCGGCATCTTCATCCGCCACTATGATGTCGACGAACTGGGCGTGATGGGCGACCGGCTGAAGGACACTGCCCTGCCGCCGGCCTCCGACGCCCCACCGGCCGAGGGCTATCTGGCGCTCACCGACGCCATCTTCGCAGCGCCCAAGCCGGTGGTCGCCGCGATCAACGGCCTGTGCATGGGCGGCGGGTTCGAGCTGACGCTGGCCTGCGACCTGCGGATCGCCAGCCCGGACGTGGCCGCCATGGGCCTGCCCGAGACCCGGATCGGCATCTTCCCGGGCGGCGGCGGCACCCAGCGGCTGCCGCGTGTGGTGGGCGAGGCGAAGGCCCTGGAGATCATCCTGCGCGGCCTGACCTTCACCGGCGAGGAGGCGCTCGCCATCGGCCTGGTGCATGAACTGGCGGCCGACCCGCTGGCCCGCGCACTCCAGATCGCCGCCGAATGGGAAGGGCGTGGCGCGGACGGGATCGCCTACGCCAAGCGGCTTACCCGCGCGGCCCTCGACCGCCCGATCGCGGCGGGCCTGGCGGACGAGCGCCGGGCTTTCCTCGAGGTGATGCAGACGGCTTCGGCCCGCGAGGGCCTGGCCCAGGGCCGCCAGCCCGTGGAGATCCAGTCGGTCTAGGCCCGGCGGGCTTCGGGCGGTCCACGATCCCCGGACGGGCGGGAGCCGCCGCCGCCTTCGGACGGTCGGCCGCGCCCGCGCGCTTGGGACGCTCTGGACCGTCCGCGGGTCGTTGCCGGGTTTCCGCCGGGGCCTTGGCGCGATCGGCGGCGCCGGCGCGGCGCGCGCCCAGCGTGCGGGGCCGTTCCGCCCTGGCGCCCATGTCTGGCCGATCGATGATGCCCGGACGGCTCGGGACGGCCACCCGCGCCGGAGCCTTCGCCGGGCGTTTGGGACGCGCCTTGGCGGCGTCGCGGTTCCGCGCGGCGGCCTTGTCCTTCAGGGGCTGCTTCACCTTGGGCTTCGGCTTGGCCCAGCCGGCCTTGTAGACAGGCTTTTCCTTGACCGCACGGACGGGCGCCAGGTCGGCCTCGATCTTGGCCGCTTCCTGGGCGCGGCGTGCGGCGCTCTTCGGCGCGGAACGGTACTGTGGCCGCTCGCCGAGGGGCAGGTTCTCCGGATCGATGTGCTCGGCCAGCTGCTCGCGGATCACCCGCGGGCCCACCTCTTCCAGCTCGCCCTCGCCCAGCGTGCCCAGCGCGAACGGCCCGTACGCCAGGCGGATCAGCCGGTTCACCTTCAGCCCGATGGCTTCCAGCACCCGGCGGACCTCGCGGTTCTTGCCTTCCTGCAGGCTGACCGTCAGCCACAGGTTGGCGCCCTGCGGCCCCTCCTTGGCCTTGTCGAGCTTGGCGTCCACGGGGCCGTAGCGGACGCCCTCGACGGTGATCCCGTCCTTCAGGGTGTCCAGGGTCGCCTGGGTGGCGCGGCCGTGCGCCCGGGCGCGATAGCGGCGGACCACGGCGTTCGAGGGCATCTCCAGCGCCCGCGCCAGCCCCCCGTCGTTGGTCAGCAGCAGCAGGCCCTCGGAATTGATGTCGAGGCGCCCCACCGAGATCAGTCGTGGCAGGCCATCCGGCAGGTTGTCGAACACCGTCGGCCGGCCCGCCGGGTCCTTATGCGTGGTCACCAGCCCGACGGGCTTGTGATAGCGGAACACGCGCGCCGGTTCCGGCTCGCCCACCACCTCGCCGTCGACGGTGAGGATGTCGCCCGGCTCGACCTTGACCGCCGGCGTGTCCAGCGTGCGGCCGTTGATCGCCACCCGGCCTTCCGCGATCAGGCGCTCGACGTCGCGGCGCGATCCGACCCCCGAACGGGCCAGCAGCTTGGCGATGCGCTCGCCGCTCTCCGGGGATTCGGCGTCGTCGCGGGCTTGACCCGACGTGTCGGGCTGGGGTCGTAGTGGATCGTGGACCATGATTTTCGCACCATGCGCATCGCGCTTGAGGCGGCGCAAGCCGCGGCGGCCGCCGGCGAGACGCCGGTCGGCGCCGTCGTGGTCGATCCGGAGACCGGCGAGGTGGTCGCCGTCGGCGCCAACCAGCCCATCGGAACCCACGATCCCACCGCCCACGCCGAGATCGTCGCCCTGCGCGAGGCGGCGCGGAAGCGGGGCAACTACCGTCTGACCGGCCTGACCCTGGTTGTCACGCTTGAGCCTTGCGCCATGTGCGCCGGCGCCATCAGCCACGCACGGATCGGCCGCGTCGTCTTCGCCGCCGAGGACCCCAAAGGCGGTGCGGTGGTGAACGGGCCGCGCTTCTTCGAACAGCCGACCTGCCACTGGCGGCCCGAGGTCGAAGGCGGTCTGCTTGCCGGGGAGAGCTCGGCGATGCTCAAGGGATTCTTCCGGGCGAGACGAAAGTCGGGAGCGACTTGATGATCCTTGCGGTGCTGGCGGCGGCGGCCGCGATCTCGACGGGCGCGGCGGAGGTTGACGCGTTGTCCTGGATGGCCGGGACCTGGGCCCAGGACCGGGACGGCGTCAGGGTCCGCGAGACCTGGCTTCCGCCGAAGGACGGCGTGATGTCCGGAGTCAGCCAGACCAACCGTCCGGGCCGCAGGCCCTTCGTCGAGTTCATGACCATCACCTCCGAACAGGCCGGCGTCACCTTCACCGCGATCCTGCCGGGCCAGCCGCCAACGCCGTTCGTGCTCGTCCCCGGCGCAGCCGGTGAAGCCGTCTTCGAGAACAGGGCGCACGACTTTCCCCGGCGCGTCATCTACCGCCGCTGCGGCGCCGACCTCTGCGCGCGCATAGAGGGCGAAGTGGCGGGCAAGCCCCGCGCCGAGGACTGGCGCTACATCCGCATCAACTAGCGGCTTGCCAGAACCGCCGTCCCGGCGGGATGATGCTTCCAAACAACGGTATGGGAGGACGATCATGGCAGGTCTCTTGGACGGCAAGGTTGCGATCATCACGGGGGCCGGCGGCGGCCTGGGCGAGGCCTACGCCAGGCTCTTCGCCAAGGAAGGCGCCTCGGTGGTGGTCAACGATCTGGGTGGCTCACGCGACGGTTCCGGGAACGGCACCAGCGCGGCGGCCCAGAAGGTGGTCGACGACATCATCGCCGCCGGCGGCAAGGCGGTGGCCAACGCCGACGACGTCTCCACAATGGCCGGTGGCGAGAACATCCTGAAGACCGCGCTCGACAGCTTCGGCCGGGTCGACATCCTGGTCTGCAACGCCGGCATCCTGCGCGACAAGTCGTTCGCCAACACCTCCGAACAGGACTGGGACCTGGTCATCAAGGTCCACCTGAAGGGGACCTACTGCTGCGTCCTGCCGGTGTGGAAGTGGATGAAGGAGAACGGCGGCGGCTCGATGGTGCTGACCTCGTCCACCTCCGGGCTCTACGGCAACTTCGGCCAGACCAATTACGGGGCGGCCAAGGCCGGCATCTACGGCATGGTCCGCGTGCTCTCGATCGAGGGGCGGAAGTACAACATCCGGGTCATGGGCCTGGCGCCCGGCGCCTACACCCGCATGACCTCCGACCTGCCCGGCCGCATCGGCAAGGAGCCCGATCCGCTCAGCCTGCCGGAGAACGTCGCCCCCGGCGTGCTGTTCATGGTCTCGGATCTGGCGGCTGACCACTCGGGCAAGATCCTCGGCGTCTCCAGCCGTGGCGTGCGCGAGATCAAGATGCTGCAGACCGAAGGCTTCCAGCCCGGGCGGCCCTACACCGCCCAGGAGGTCGCCGAGAACGCGGCCAAGGTGTTCTTCGCCGACGCCGCCGAGCGGACGGCGGCCAGCGCCTAGACGCGAGCGAGCCGGGCGTCCAGGCCTTCGCGGACGCCCGGCCACTCATCGGCCAGGATCGAGAAGAAGACGGTGTCGCGGACGCGGCCGGTCCAGGTGATCCGGTCGCTGCGCAGGATGCCCTCCTGGGTCGCCCCCAGCTTGACCACCGCGGCCCGCGAACGGGCGTTTATCGCGTCGACGCAGATCTGCAGCCGCTGCAGACCGCTGTCGAAGGCGTGGCCCAGCATCAGGCGCTTGGCCGCCGGATTGACCGCGCCCCCGCGCAGGTCGGGCCGGTAGTAGGTGCCGCCCACCTCCAGCTTCCGGTTGGCGAGGTCGATGTTGAGGTACGAGGTCATGCCGCCGACCTCGCCGCCCACCATCACCGCGAAGGACTGGCTGGACCCGCCCATGGTCTTGCCGATCATCCGGTCCCAGGCGGGCTCGAAATGCCCGTCGAGCATGGAGAAGGGGTAGAGCTGGTTCCAGGTCTCCGGATCGGCCGCACAGGCGGCGCGCAGGCCCTCCCTGTGGGTCTCGGCCAGGGGTTCCAGCCGGACGAAACGGTTCTCCAGCACCTGGGTGTCGAGGATCATGCGGGTCTCCTGGTATGGCCGCAGGGCCTAGGCGTCCATCGGACTGCTCGAAACGTCCAATTCCGCCCCGGGACACAGACCACTTGGCGCGCCACGGCTCCGCTTTCTGCGCGGCGGTGAAAAATATGGGGCCGCGGACTTGAAGCGCGGGGTTGCCGACATATCTCAGCCTTGCCCGTTCCTGGGCGTTTCCTCCCTAATGACTTCCGGCCGGGCCCTCATGGACCCGGCCGTTTTTTTGCTCAGAGCATCAGCTGGGCGGCCTGGATCAGGTAGCTGATGCCGACGGCGGTGATGATCCAGCGGGTCCAGCGCTTGAAGTTCACGTCCGACAGCCGGTTCAGGATCGCCCCGCCCACGGCCGTGCCGGCCATCGACAGCGGGATCGCGAGGGCGAACACCCAGGCGGGCGGAAAGCCCACCCCCTGCCCCGCGAACAGCGGCGCCCCATAGACCAGGATCTTGGCCAGGTGGGCGAACACCTGGGTGGCGGCCTTGGTGGCGACGATGGCGTGGCGCGTCAGCTCGGTGCGCACGAAGAAGATGTCGAGCAGAGGCCCGGCGACGCCGGCGGTCAGGTTCAGTCCGGTGACCGTGAGGCCGGACAGGAAGGCCTGCGCCGGCCGGCCTGCGTCAAGATTGATCCACCGCTGCGGCAGCCAGGTCAGGCCGGGCACGAGACCCAGCAGCAGGAACAGCAACGGCTTCGACGGGGTGAACGACAGCGCCGCCACCGCCAGCCCGGCAAGCAGCGATGCCAGGGCGTACCATCCGACAATGTCCCAGCGGACGTGCCTGCGGTGAAGGATCGCCCGCCAGCCGTTGGCCACCAGCTGCAGCAGGCCATGGGTCACGAACGCGGCCTGCACCGGCAGCACGAGGGCCAGCGCGCCCATCAGCACCAGGCCCCCGGCCATGCCGAACACGCCCGAGAGCGTCGCGGTCACGAAGGCCATGAAAATGACGAACAGGGCGGCGGGCAGGCTCATGGGCGCGTCCCGGGGATGTGGCCGGCCCTAGGCCGCGCCAGTGGACCCGAAGCCCCCGGCGCCGCGGGCCGTCTCGTCGAGGGTGTCCACCTCGGCCCAGCGCGCCTGGACCACGGGGGCGATCACCAGCTGGGCGATCCGGTCGCCGCGGCGGATGGTGAAGGCCTCGGCGCCGTGGTTGATCAGGATCACCTTCACCTCGCCGCGATAGTCGGCGTCGATGGTGCCGGGCGTGTTCAGGCAGGTGACGCCTGACTTCGCCGCCAGCCCCGAGCGCGGCCGCACCTGTCCCTCGAAGCCATCGGGAAGGGCGAAGGCCAGGCCCGTCGGCACCGGATGCCGGTCGCCCGGATGCAGAACCAGCGGCGCGTCCTCCGGCACCGCGGCCCGCAGGTCCATGCCCGCGGCCTGGGCGGTCTCGTAGGCGGGCAGCGGGATGCCCTCGGCGTGGGCCAGGCGGGTGATCGGGATGGTCGGGCCAGTCACTGGAAGTCCTCGGCGATGCGGGCGGCGAGCTTGCGGGCCACCTCGCCCTTCGCCGTGCGCTCCCATCGCTCGATTCCGGCCTTCGAGACTATGGCCACGGCGTTCTGGTCGCCGCCCATGGTGCCTTCGATGCTGACGTCGTTGGCGACGATCCAGTCACAGCCCTTGCGCGCCAGCTTGGCGGTGGCGTGGGCCTCGACGTCGTCGGTCTCGGCGGCGAAACCGACCACCAGCCGGGGCCGCGCCGCCGCCTTCGAGAGGGTGGCCAGGATGTCCGGGTTCTCAACCAGCGAGATCGCCGGTGGGCCGCCCGCGCCCTTCTTGATCTTGCCGGCGCCGACCGTCTCCGGCCGCCAGTCAGCGACCGCAGCGACGCAGACGGCGATGTCGGCCGGCAGCGCCGCCTCGCAGGCCGCCAGCATTTCGCGGGCGGTCTCCACGTCCACCCGCCGCACGCCCGCGGGCGCGGCCAAGGCGGTGGGGCCGCTGACCAGGGTCACCTCGGCGCCCAGCGCCGCCAGGGCCCCGGCGATGGCATAGCCCTGCTTGCCCGACGAGCGGTTGGTGAGCAGGCGCACCGGGTCGATCGGCTCGGCGGTCGGCCCTGCGGTCACGATGGCCCGCCGACCGGCCAGAGGCCGCGCCGCCGCCCCGTCGAGGGCCGTCAGGATCGCCGCCAGGATGGCCGGCGGCTCGGCCATCCGGCCGGGTCCGAACTCGCCGCAGGCCATGGCGCCCTCGTCCGGTCCCACGAACCGCACCCCGTCGGCGCTCAGCTGCGCCAGGTTGCGCTGGGTGGCCGGATGCTCCCACATCCGCACGTTCATCGCCGGGGCCATCAGCACGGGCTTGTCGGTGGCCAGCAGGGTCGTCGAGGCCAGGTCGCCGGCCAGGCCGTTCGCCGCCTTGGCCATCAGGTCCGCTGTCGCCGGCGCCACCACCACCAGATCCGCCGAGCGGCTGAGCTCGATGTGACCCATCTCCGCCTCGTCGGTGAGCGAGAACAGCTCGGAATAGACCCGGTCCCCGGCCAGGGAAGACAGGCTGAGCGGCGTGACGAACTCCGCGCCGGCCCGGGTGAGGATCGGCCGCACCGCGACGCCCGCCTTGCGCAGCAGGCGCGTCAGTTCCAGCGCCTTGTAGGCCGCGATACCGCCGCCCACGATCAGGAGAACCCGCTTTTCGGTCAAGGACGGCGCCCCTTCAAACAGGGTTCCGCTTTAGGCCATCGGCGGGGACTCGACAAACCCCGGCGCGGCTATATCCCCTTGCGACATGTACCGAGAAATCCCATGATCAGGCTTAGATGCATCCGAAGTGGGGATGGGCGGGGAAATGGCCGAAGAAAAACCAAAGCGCGTGCTCGCGACCGTGGACGATCCGTTCTTCCACTCT
>CAUJHW010000162.1 GCA_963205005.1 Pseudomonadota bacterium | reverse complement strand
GGATCGGCTATGCGGTGCTGTCGCCGCCGGACCTGCCCGTGCCGCTGCAGGTGGGCGACCGGGAGCTCAAACGCATCTACCTGCTGTCAAAGTATCAGGGCGGCGGAACTGGCGCGCGGATGATGGCGACCGCCTGCGAGGCCGCGGCGGCGGCAGGCGCCCGCCGGCTGCTCCTCGGCGTGTATGGGATCAACCACGCCGCAATCGCCTTCTACGCGCGCCAGGGTTTCAGCCAGGCGGGCGTCCGGCAGTTCCAGGTCGGCGCCAACACCTATGACGATCTGGTGCTGGCGCGGGATCTGTAGATCCCTACTGCATCCACTTCGGGTCGGTGCTGCCGGTGGTCAGGATGCCGTAGACAAGGCCGACCGCCAGGATGGCGATGGCGATGACCATGATCACGCCGACCAGGCCCTCGAAGCGTTCGGCCAGGTGCCTGGGCTTCTGATGGCGGACTTCCCCGGAGTGCGGCTCGGTTTGCATGGCGCTTCCTCGCATGTTCGTTGTGGAGCTTTGCGGCTCCACGCCGGACTGCGGCCGACGCCAACGGCGTCCCCCGGAAGTTCGCCGACGCCCTGAGGCGCCCAGATGCGGGCCGCCGGAGCGCGCCCTTGCCGCCTGTCTCAGTCAGACGATGGATCGAGATTGCGCCTCGAACGCGAGTAGGTCAACCGGGGCGGGCGCCCGACGGTCAGGCGGTCCGGGCGCGCGCCGGGGCGTAGATGTCGGGGGCTGTCACCCAGTCGTTGACGGCGCCGACGATCGGGCGTCCGCCCACCTCGCCGCGCACGAAGCTGCCGTTCCAGCGGCGGTCATAGACGGGGATCTCGTAGCGGACGAGCGCCTGGACCCGGCCGGGGAGGTCGGACCCGGACTTCATGCGCCAGAGCGCCTGGCGGTCCATGCCTGGCGGGTCGATCCGCATGTCGCCGGCGACATGCTCGGTCCCGTCCAGCACCCAGCCGCCGCCGCCGGCCTTGGGGCCGAGCAGGAAGGTCGAGGCCGCGCCCTTGCCGGCCAGCCAGCCGTAGCAGAACGGGACGTCGAAGCGGGCGGCCTCCTGCCGCTGCTCGTGGAACTTGGCGGGCCCTTCGTGGACAAAGCGCTTGCCCCCGACCGAGACCTCGGCGCGGAAGGTCCCGTAGACCTCGTCTCGGCCCTCGTTGACCTGGGTGACCAGGGCGCGGGTGGGGGTGAAGCGCCCTTCCAGGCGTCCCGGCGAGGCGCCCGGGCCATGGGGGGCGGTCGTGCTACGGTGGAAGGGCAGGGCAGCCTTGAGGCGCACGTCGGACAGCTGTGCGCCGCGGCCGGTCCGGATCAGCGATGCCGCCATCGGCGGGGCGGCGTAGGCAGCCTCGGGCGTCCCGGCCAGCCGGTCGGAGGCGCAGGGCAGGTCGTGGCTGGTGAAGGCGTAGAGCTCGCCGTCCTTCAGCACATGGCACCAGAGCCAGGTGTAGCCCTCCACCGGGAAGCGGCAGAACCGCAGGGTGATCGCGCTCGATCCGTCGGCGGACACCGACATCACCATGGCGGATTCGCTGTAGGCCTTGCTGCCGCGGACGGCGATGTCTCTGGACGGCGCGGCCAGGGCCGGGCGGGCTAGGGCGAGCGCCGGGGCAGCGGAAAGCAGGGTGCGGCGGGCGATCATTTCGGCGGGCTCGTGGACGGGAAGGGCGGGCGGGCCTGGTCGTCGGGCACGCCCATGGCGCGGCGCAGCCGGTCGATCGTGGCCTTGTTGGCCGCGAAGCTGGTGTCGGCCGGCGGCGGGTTCAGGACGTGCAGGTTCAGGAACTTCAGCGCATCGCGCATGCGCGGCTGCATGGTCTTGCCGAGGTGATCGGCGCCGCGCACCAGCCGGTACTCGTGCGGGATGCCGTGGTCCCACATCACCCGGTGAAGGAACTCGACGCCCTCATCGAGGTGGAACATGTCGAGGTCGCCGACCTCGATGTAGATCGACAGGCCCGAGGCGAGGATCTTCTCGCGGTTGTCGAGCACCATGTTGGCCGGGTTGGCCTTTCGCCAGAACGCCCGGTCGACCGGATTGCCGAAGATGGTCCCGAAGAACTGGTCGTTGCGCTGGAAGCGGTTGCGCATCTTCACGTCGTCGAAGCTGAGCGCCGGCTCGATGCCGGCCTCCAGCGCGGCGAGCCCGCCGAACACCTCGGGGTGGTCGAAGCCCAGCCTGAGGCTGCCCAGGCCGCCCATGGAAATGCCGGTCACCACGGTCTTGCTGCGTTCGGCCGACAGGCCGTAGCGGCGGCGAAGCTCGGGGATCATCTCGGTGACCAGGAAGGTCTCCCATTTCTGCGAGCCGTCGCGGTAGTCCATGTAGAGCGAGCGCCCGACGTCGGGCGTCACCACCACCGCGGGCGGGAATTCTCCGGCCGCCCAGGCCGCCTCGACGATGGGACGCATGGTGGTCAGGAAGCCGTTGTCGCCCCCGCCCCCGTGCAGCATCAGCAACAGCGGCAGGCTCTTGGCCGCGTCGTAGCCGGCGGGCAGCAGGACCGACACCTTCACGGGCGAGGGCACGAGTTTCGAGCTGAGCTCGATGGTTTCCAGCCGTGCGGGCTGGGCCTGGGCCACGCCCGCCAGCACCAGGGCGAGCATCGCCCCCAGCATCGTCCGCAACATCCGCCGCCTCCCGCTTTTCCGGAAGGTTAGCACCGACAGGCGCCGGCGCGACATAGCCGCGGGCTATCCGGAGGGCGTGGCCCGGCGTGGGTGGGCGCAGGCGGGACTGGGGAGGGGAACGGGTTCGTCCGCGCCGTCGCAGGGTTCGAACGGAGCGGGATTTGCCCAGATGTCCGGCGGCGGCCGGCGTTCGGCCCAGTCGGGGTCGAAGGTGAGGCCGAACTCATCGCACAGCGCGGCCACATGGTCGCCGAGCGGGCCGGCCGCGAAGTCCGGCGGGTGCTGGGTGCGCCAGAGCAGATCGTCGACACGGTCGCGCAGGCGGGCGGCGGCGGCGCGGTCGAGCTCACCGGCCTCACGCTCGGACCAGATGACAGTCTGCAGGGCCAGGCGGAGCTGGACCTTGCGGGCGCGGACATGTGCGTCCTCGTCGCGGGCCGGGGCGGGGGTTTCGGGCGCTGCGGACTTGGGCCGGGCAGCCGCCGTCGCCGGGGCGCGCCGGAAGGCGGCCAGGACGGACTCTCCGGTCCAGATCGGCGTGTGAGCGATGCGATGGTTCTCGGCGTCCTGTGCCAGGCGGGCGCGGAGCGCGATGGACTGGCGCAGCGAACGGGCCATGCGCTGGTAGGCACGGCCGAGTTCGGCGGAAATCTGCGGATCGCTCTCGGCCATGGCCTCGGCGAAGTGCTTGCGGGCCAGCGCCAGATCCATCGCCGCGACCTCGCGCAGCACCGCCTCGTCGTCGGGCAGGTCGATGGGGAGGGCGCTGGCGGGTATGAACATAACGGGAACATGCGCGCGGGAGGAAGTCAAAATTCGATTGTGATTTCTTCCCTTCCCAAGCGGAGTGAGAGGGGAGGCGCCCCAACCCGGACGACAAGAGCCCCCTTGAGCTTGCGAGAACCGCTGCTCCGGCCCGGCCATGACGTTCAAAAGTGGTGCGACCCGCGCCGCCCCTCTCCCCCCTCTTCGTGGCGCTCGGGGGAAGAGGGGGTGAAGGCGCGCCGCGTTTGACGGCGCGGCTGGAAGCTGGCGGACCGAGGTCTGCCCTGGGGGGAACGGACTACCTCGGGGGCATCCGGATCGCGCCATCGAGGCGAATGCACTGCCCGTTGAAGTAGCCGTTGCGCGCAAGTTCCAGGACCAGGCTTCCGAACTCGGGCGGATTGCCCAGTCGCTTGGGGAACGGCACGGAGGCCGCGAGACCCGCGAAGATCGACGGCGCCCGGTCCTTCACCGACAGCATCGGCGGCGTGGCGAAGATGCCGGGGAGGATCGCATTCACCCGGATGCCCAGGTCCATCAGGTCGCGCGCCATCGGCAGGACCATGGAATTGACCGCACCCTTGCCGCCGCCATAGGCGACCTGACCGATCTGGCCGTCCTGGGAGGCGGCCGACGAGGTCAGGATGATGCAGCCGCGCTCCCCATCTTCGTTGAGCGGGTCGGAATTGGCCATGCCGAGCGCCCCGTGCGAGGCGATCCGGTAGCTGGCCGTGAAGATCCCGTCGGCCGCGCGGGCGATCATCTCGGTCGGGTTGCGCTTGTAGCTGCCGGTCTCCTTGTCGAAGGAGATCGTCTTGCCGCCGCCGGAAACGACGGCGCAGTGAACCACGATGCGTTCCTGTCCGTGCGCCGCGCGCGCCTTGGCGTAGCCTGCTACGACGCTTTCCTCGGAGGTGATGTCGACCTTGCAGAAGACCCCGCCGATGGCCGTGGCCACCTCCTGGCCGCCGGCCTCATTCACATCAAATATAGCGACCTTGACCCCGGCGGCGGCGAGCGCTTCGGCGCTGGCGCGGCCAAGTCCCGAGGCTCCGCCTGTGACGACGGCTGCGATCGTATTGTCGATCTTCATTGAGCGTTCCCCATTCTCATCACTGCAACGCGCCGATATTGCCGCCGTCCCTGCCGGCGGCGCCAGTGCTCAGTTTGTTGCCGTAGCGGCAGGGATGGCGCTGGCGGCGGTTCGACCCGCGCGCCGGCGACGCGATCCTGAAGGCCGGAGCCGATCGCCGCGCCGCTGTTGGCGCCCGGTGCGTCCCATGGCTAGGGTCCGGGATGAGACAACCGGGAGGACCGCCAATGAACAGGCTCTTTGGGGCAGCGTTCGCGCTCGTGCTGACCCTGGGCGGCTCCGGCGCCGTGGCGCAGGCGCCCGCCGACCCCGGCCCGCCGCTCAGCGGCTATCCCCGCAACGCCCTGCGGCCGCCGACGCCGGCGGAGCTGAAGACGGCGACCTATGTGCGCGACGTGATCTATGGCCACCGCGACGGCATGGCGCTGACCTACGATGTCTTCCGGCCGGTGAAGAAGGCCAATGGCGCGCTGGTGGTGAACATGGTGTCGGCCGGCTGGCGATCTTCGTGGGCGGCGCCGGAGGAGCGGCAGGCGCGCTATCAGGCGCTGATCGACAAGGGCTTCACGGTGGTCGCGCTCTACCATTCCTCGGCGCCGCGCTTTCAGGTTCCGGACGCGGTGGCCGATGTGCGGCTGGGGATGCGTCACATCAAGCTGCACGCGGCAGAGTACGGCGCCGACCCTGCGCGGATCGGCGTATGGGGGGCGAGTGCGGGCGGCCATCTGGCGCTTGTCGCCGGCATGATGGCCGATGACGGGAACCCGGCGGCCACCAATCCCCTGGAGCGGTCAGGCAATCGCATTGCCGCCGTCGTCGCCTATTTCCCGCCCACCGACCTGGCCGCCCTGCTGCAGGGGCGCCCCAAGGCCGGGCCCATCGCGTTCGATGACAAGCTGTTTGCCTCGGTCTCGCCCATTCACGGCGTCGACGCCCGCGATCCGCCGACGCTGATGCTGCACGGCGATGCGGACGGGGGCGTGCCGTCGGCGCAGTCGCAGGCCATGCACGCGGCCCTGGACAGGGTGGGCGTGGAGAACCGGCTGAAGATGTACGCGGGCGCCGACCACGATTTCTACGTCAGGGGCGACCCTGTCCGGACCGACGCCTACGCCACCGACGCCATGGCGGAGATGGTGCGGTGGTTCGAGGGACATCTGAAAAGGTAGGGGGTGGTCGGCCAAGGGTGGATCATGGCTGGGCCGTCGTGCAAGCAGGCTCGGCCTGCGTCGCCCCTCTCCCTACCCTCTCCCCACTCTTCGCTGCGTTCGGGGGGAGAGGGGGGCCTTCGATTCGCTCCTAGCTGTAGCTCTGCAGCGGCCGGACCTCGAGCGGGGCCTGGGCGACGGCGGCGATGGCCTGGGCTGCGGCCAGCGCGGCCGGCGTGGTGGTGAAGTAGGGGATCTTCATCATCAGCGAGGTGCGGCGGATCTCGAAGCTGTCCTTCAGGGACTGCTTGCCCTCGGTGGTGTTGAAGACGATCTGCACCTCGCCGTTCTTCATGCGGTCGACGATGTGCGGCCGGCCTTCCAGCACCTTCTTGACCGTCTCCACCTTCAGGCCCTGGCTGGCGAGGTAGGCGGCGGTGCCCGATGTGGCGAGCACGCGGAAGCCGCCTTCCAGCATCAGCCGCACGGGCTCGGCGATCCAGTCCTTGTCGGCGTCGCGGACCGAGACGAACAGGCACCCCTTCGACGGCAGGACGGTGCCGCCGCCCAGCTGGGCCTTGGCGAAGGCGCGGGCGAAGGCGGGACCGGGGCCCTCGCCGGGACGCATCCAGTCCAGGCCCATGACCTCGCCGGTCGAGCGCATCTCGGGGCCGAGGATGGTGTCGACGCCGGCGAACCGGGCGAAGGGGAAGACGGCTTCCTTCACCGCGATGTGGTCGTAGGGCTTGTCGACCAGGTTGAAGTCGGACAGCGGCTTGCCGGCCATCAGCTTGGCGGCGATGGCGGCGACCGGGCGGCCGATGGTCTTGGCGACGAAGGGCACCGTGCGGCTGGCGCGCGGGTTGACCTCGAGCACATAGATTCGCGGGCTTTCGCTGTGCGGCTCCTCGATGGCGAACTGGACGTTCATCAGGCCGCGCACCTTGAGCGCCCGGGCCATCTCCTCGGTCTGGCGCTTCAGCTCGGCGATGGTCTCGGGGCGCAGGGAGAAGGGCGGCATGGAGCAGGCGCTGTCGCCCGAGTGCACGCCGGCCTCCTCGATGTGCTCCATCACGCCGGCCACGAAGACGGCCCCGGTGTCGTCGCACAGGGCGTCGACGTCCACCTCGGTGGCGCGGGAGAGGTACTGGTCGATCAGGACCGGGTTGTCGCCCGACACCTGCACGGCGGTGGTGATGTAGCGCTGGAGCTGCTCGTCATCGCGGACGATCTCCATGGCGCGGCCGCCCAGGACATAGGAGGGCCGGATCACCACGGGGTAGCCGACCTTGTGCGCGGCGGCGAAGGCCTCGTCGCGGGTGCGGGCGATGCCGTTCACCGGCTGGGCGATGTTGAGCCGGTGCAGCAGCTGCTGGAAGCGCTCGCGGTCCTCGGCCAGGTCGATGGCGTCGGGCGAGGTGCCCAGGATCGGGATGCCGGCGTCTTCCAGCGGCTGGGCGAGCTTCAGCGGCGTCTGGCCGCCGAACTGGACGATGACGCCCAGCAGCGTGCCCTTGGACTGCTCGACGTGGATCAGCTCCAGCACGTCCTCTGCCGTCAGCGGCTCGAAGTAGAGGCGGTCGGAGGTGTCGTAGTCGGTCGAGACGGTCTCGGGGTTGCAGTTCACCATGATCGACTCGACGCCGATCTCGTCGAGCGCGAAGGCGGCGTGGCAGCAGCAGTAGTCGAACTCGATGCCCTGGCCGATCCGGTTGGGACCGCCGCCCAGGATGATCGCCTTCTTCCGGTCGGACGGATCGCTCTCGCAGTCGGGCTGCTGGCCCAGCGCGCCGGTCTCGTAGGTGGAATACATGTAGGGCGTGGAGGCGCGGAACTCGCCGGCGCAGGTGTCGATGCGCTTGAACACCGGGCGGACGCCGAGGGCGCGGCGGGCCTCGCGGACGTCGCCTTCGCGGCCGGCCGTGAGTTTCGCCAGACGGGCGTCGGAGAAGCCCTGGGCCTTCAGCTTGCGGAAGCCGGCGGCGTCCTTCGGCAGGCCGTCGGCGCGGACGCGGGCCTCTTCCTTCACCAGGGTTTCCAGCTGGCGCAGGAACCAGGGCTCATAGGAACAGGCGGCGTGGATCTCGTCGCAGGTCAGGCCGGCGCGGAAGGCCTGGGCGATGACCCGCAGCCGGTCGGGCGTGGGGGTGGCGAGGGCGCGCAGGATGGCGGCGTGGCCCATCTCCGGATCGTCGGCGCCTGCGATGTCCACTTCGTCGAGCCCCGACAGGCCGGTCTCCAGGCCCCGCAGCGCCTTCTGCAGGCTCTCGGCGAAGGTGCGGCCGATGGCCATGACCTCGCCCACCGACTTCATCGAGGTGGTGAGGTAGGGCTCGGCGCCCGGGTACTTCTCGAAGGCGAAGCGGGGGATCTTGGTGACGACGTAGTCGATGCTGGGCTCGAACGAGGCGGGCGTGGCGCCCGTGATGTCGTTCATCAGCTCGTCGAGGGTGTAGCCGACGGCCAGGCGGGCGGCGACCTTGGCGATCGGGAAGCCGGTGGCCTTGGACGCCAGCGCCGAGGACCGCGACACGCGCGGGTTCATCTCGATGACCACCATCCGGCCGTCGGCGGGATTGACCGCGAACTGCACATTGGAGCCGCCGGTCTCCACCCCGATCTCGCGGAGCACCGCGATCGAGGCGTGGCGCATCCACTGGTATTCCTTGTCGGTCAGGGTCAGCGCGGGCGCCACCGTGATCGAGTCGCCGGTGTGGACGCCCATCGGGTCGATGTTCTCGATGGAGCAGACGATGATGCAGTTGTCCGCCTTGTCGCGGACGACCTCCATCTCGTACTCCTTCCAGCCCAGGACGCTCTCCTCGATGAGCACCTCGGTGGTCGGCGACAGGTCCAGGCCGCGCTCGACGATCTCGCGGAATTCCTCGACGTTGTAGGCGATGCCGCCGCCGGTGCCGGCGAGCGTGAAGGACGGCCGGATGATCGCCGGCAGACCCACGAACTCGAGGCCCTCGAGCGCCTCGTCCATTGAGTGGGCGGCCTTGGACTTGGGGCTTTCCAGGCCGATCTTGTCCATGGCGTCGCGGAACTTCTGGCGGTCCTCGGCCTTGTCGATGACGTCGGCCTTGGCGCCGATCATCTCGACGCCGTACTTCGCCAGCGCGCCCGAGGCCTCCAGGGCCAGGGCCGTGTTCAGGGCCGTCTGGCCGCCCATGGTGGGCAGCAGCGCGTCGGGGCGCTCCTTGGCGATGATCTTCTCGACCATCTCCGGCGTGATCGGCTCGATGTAGGTGGCGTCGGCGACGTCCGGATCGGTCATGATCGTCGCCGGGTTCGAATTGACCAGGATGATCCGGTAGCCCTCGGCGCGCAGCGCCTTGCAGGCCTGGACGCCCGAATAGTCGAACTCGCAGGCCTGGCCGATGACGATCGGGCCCGCGCCGATGATCAGGATCGAGGAGATGTCGGTACGTTTGGGCATTACGTCTCGCGCGCAAGGGCCGGCGCACGCTTCGCGCCGCCGCTTAGGTCAGAACTGCAGGTTAAGCGGGCGGTTTAGAGAGGGAGTCACGCCCGCGCAAGCACCCACGCGCGAACGGCCGCGGACGCAGGGTCGCGGCGGGCCGCCGACCGGGAATTAATCCCCCGGAACATGCAACGAACGTGGCCGCAAACCCCTTTATGTCAGGACGCGTCATGTGCTCGGCGCGGCGTCCCACGGAGTGCCTCATGTCCCTGCTCGAACGTATCCCCGCCATGAGCGACGAAGAGGTCGTGAATTTCCTGACCAATGCGCGCCGGCTGGCCGAGCAGGGCAACGAAGCGCAGCAGGCCGCCGCCGCCGAGCTGCTTCCGGCCCTGGAGGTCGAGGCCGAGACGCGCAAGACGGCGCGCCTTGAACGGGCCGCGGCCAAGCGCGCCGCCACCCGCAAGCTGCCGAAGTCGGTCGCCGCCTAGTCGCGAATCGGCCCGGTTCCGCCGGCGGCGGCCGTTTGACGTCCGTCGGCGGGCAAGTCCCCAAATTGTCGCAAGGCTTGCGTCTTGCTGCGCGGGAAGGCAGCTTCACCCTGGAGCGTTCGCCTCACCGACGACACAACCATAGGGACCACCTTGGCCGCCGCCGCGACGACCCCAGACATACTCGCCCAGCTCATGGCGCGCATCGCCGCCGGAGAGCGTGAAGCCCTGCGTCAATTGTACCAGGCCACCTCCGCGAAGCTTTTTGGCGTGTGCCTCCGTATCCTTTCCGACCGCGAGGAGAGTGAGGACGTTTTGCAGGACGTGTACGTCACCATATGGCGGCGGGCTGACCGGTTCGACTCCGCTCGGGCGAGCGTGATGACCTGGCTGTCCACCATCGCCCGGAACCGGGCCATCGACCGCCTGCGCGCCCGGGGGCCGCTGGCCTACGCCGGGCCGATCGACGACCTGGAGATCGCCGACGGCGCCGACAGCGCCGAGACCCTGCTGTCGGCCGCCGACGACCGGAACAAGCTGCACGGCTGCCTGTCGGAACTGGACGAGCGCACAGAGAAGGTGATCCGGACCGCCTTCTTCGAGGGCGTCACGTACGAGACCCTGGCGCGCAACATGGATGCGCCGCTGGGGACGGTTAAGAGCTGGATTCGTCGGGGACTGGCGAAACTCAAGGGATGCCTCCAGTCATGAGCGAAGCCCCCGACCTGACCGAAGCCGAGGCCTTCGCGGCCGAGCACGCCCTGGGCGTCCTGGATGCCCGCGAGCGCGCCGAGGCCGAGAACCGCATGGCCCGCGAGCCCGCCTTCGCCGCCGACGTTGAGGCCTGGCGCATGCGCCTGGCGCCAATGCTGGACGCGGTCGAGCCCGTTCCCGCGCCGCAGGGCGTGTGGCCGCGTATCGAGGCCCAGCTTCCCGCCATCCCCGCCAACGACAACAGCGCGGTGATGAACCGCCTGCGCTTCTGGCGCAATTCGGCGATGGGCGGCTTCGCCCTGGCCGCCGCCAGCCTCGCCGGCGTGATGGTCCAGATCAGCCAGCCGCCGGTTGTCGTGGAAAAGAACGTTCCGGTCGCGCCGCAGGGCCAGATGCTGAACGCCAGCCTGACCGCGACCTCGGGGGCGCCGCAGCCGCTGTTCGTGGCCGCCTACGATCCGGACCGCAAGGCGCTGATCATCACCTCGCTGCTGCCGGAGAAGGCCGACCGCGACAAGGTGCACCAGCTGTGGCTGATCGCCGGCCAGGACAAGCCGAAGTCGCTGGGCCTGCTGGAATCCGGCAAGGCCAAGATCATCGCCCTGCCGACCGAGGCCATGGCCAAGATGGCGGAGGGCGCCGCGCTGGCCGTTTCGCTTGAACCGCCGGGCGGCTCCAAGAGCCCCGACGGCCCGAGCGGCCCGGTGATCTCGGTGGGCAAGCTGTCGAAGCTGTAGCGCGCCGGCAAAGGCGGACTTTGGAACCACGAAAGACACGGAAAACACGAAACGGCTTAGCGTTCACGTATTGTTCCAATTTGCAAGCTGAGCTAGGTTGCCGGCATGAGAGGCTCGGGCGGCGGCGACATCATTTTTGCGGAAGAATCTTTCCGCATCCAGGGGGCCTTGTTCGAGGTCTACCGAACGATGGGCGCGGGTTTTCTTGAGAGCGTCTATCAGGAGTGCCTGACGCTCGAGTTGGCCAAGCGGGACGTGCCGTTTGTGCGGCATCCGCCACTGCCACTTACCTACAAGGGCGAACCCCTGCGTCAGATCTTCGTCGCCGATTTCATATGCTACGAGCGGATCATCCTGGAACTGAAGGCAGTCAGGGCCATCGCGCCCGAGCATCGGGCGCAAGCCATCAACTACCTCCGTGCAACGGGCATGAAACTCGCCGTGCTCGCTAACTTTGGGGCAACGCCGAAGGTTGAGATCGAGCGCTTCGCGCTCTGAACCCTTTTCGTGGTTTCCGTGTCTTTCGTGGTTGCTACTTCGCGGCGTCCATCAGGCGGGCGAAGCGTTCGAAGATGTAGAGCGAGTCCGTGGGGCCGGGGGAGGCTTCGGGGTGGTGCTGGACCGAGAAGACCGGGCGGTCCTTCAGGGCCAGGCCCGCGTTGGTGCCGTCGAACAGGGAGACGTGGGTTTCCACGACCGGGCCGGGCAGGCTGTCGCGGTCGACGGTGAAGCCGTGGTTCATCGAGACGATCTCGACCTTGCCGGTGGTCAGGTCCTTCACCGGATGGTTCGCGCCGTGGTGGCCCTGTTCCATCTTCACGGTGGTGGCGCCCAGCGCCAGGGCCAGCATCTGGTGGCCGAGGCAGATGCCGAACACCGGCTTGCCGCTTTCGACCAGCTTGCGGATCTCGGGCACGGCGTATTCGCCGGTGGCCGCCGGGTCGCCGGGGCCGTTGGACAGCAGCACGCCGTCGGGCTTGCGGGCCAGGATGTCTTCGGCCGAGGTGCTGGCCGGCACCACGGTGACGCGGGCGCCCACCGAGGTCAGCGAGCGCAGGATGTTGCGCTTCACGCCGTAGTCCACGACCACGACCTCGTACTTCGGGGTCACCGAGCGATCATAGCCCTCGGGCCAGGACCACAGGCCCTCATCCCAGACGAACGGCTGCAGGCAGGTGGCGTCCCGGGCCAGGTCGAGCCCCTCAAGGCCGGCCCAGGCCTTGGCCTTGGCGGTCAGGGCGTCGAGGTCGAACACACCGTCGGGCGCGTGGGCGATCACGCCGTGCGGCATGCCGTGTTCGCGGATCGAAAGAGTCAGGGCGCGGGTGTCGACGCCGGCCAGGCCGATGACGCCGCGCCGCGCCATCCAGGTGGCGAAATCGACGTCGGAGCGCCAGTTGGCCGGCGGGGTGGGCACATCGCGGAAGATCGCGCCGCGGGCGGCGGTCTCGGCCGAGCCCGACATCTGCTCGAGATCCTCGACGTTCGTGCCGACGTTGCCCACGTGCGGGAAGGTGAAGGCCACGATCTGGGCCATGTACGACGGGTCGGTCAGGATTTCCTGATAGCCGGTCATCGCGGTGTTGAAGCAGACTTCGCCCACGGCGTCGCCGACCGCGCCGACGCCGATGCCCTGGAGGACAGTCCCGTCGGCCAGCACCAGAACGCCGGTGACGCCAGGCAGCAGATCACGGCTCATGGTGGAGGCTCCTTGTGGGCAAACGGCGGCGTAGGTAGTGAGTCCCGGCGAGCCGGTCAATGCGGCGCGGAGGCGGTATGACCTACATCGATCCAGATCGCGAGGCCTGGGATATCTTTAAGGGGCTGCCGCGCGACCAGCCAATCCAGATGCTCAACCTGATCCGGCTGAAGCCGAAGGCCGAATATCCGGTCGGTCATCCCGACCATGGAAAGGACCTCAGCGGTCTCGACGCCTACCGCGCCTATGGGCGGACGACGGCACACATCTTCGGTCGGCTGGGCGGCCGGCAGGTGTGGGCGGGGCGGCCGCAGGTGACGGTGACGGGACCGGGCTCGGAAGCCTGGGACATCGCCTTCATTGCCGAATACCCGACCTCGCAGGCCTTCATCGACATGGTCCGAGACCCCGAGTACCGCGACCTGGTGATCCACCGGACGGCCGGCGTGGCCGACAGCCGGCTGGTGCGGATGGAGCCGGTCCACGAACTGGGCGACGGCTTCGGCGAATAGCTGGCGGAAAACGAGGGAAATTCGTCATTTCGGCCAGGTCCGGCCCGGAGCTATCCTTCGCCCATGCTCGCGCTACGCCCCAATTGCGAATGCTGTGACCGGGACCTGCCGGCCGACAGCCCCGACGCCCGTATCTGCAGCTTTGAATGCACCTTCTGCGCCGCGTGCGTGGAGATGCGGCTGGAGGGCGCCTGCCCCAACTGCGGGGGCGGCCTCGTACCGCGTCCGATCCGCCCCGCCGCCGCCCTGGCCCGCTTTCCGGCCTCCACCGAGCGGGTGATCGGGTCGCACAAGGCCTGCGCCGCCTGAGGCTGCCGCGATTGCGCAGACCCGGCCGGCCAGCCTATGGAGCCGCCCATGCGCATCACCACGGTCGGCCTCGATGCCGACGACACCCTCTGGCACAACGAGACGATCTTCCGCCTGACCCAGGACCGGCTGCGCGAGCTGATGGCCGACATTGCCCCGGTCGAGACGCTGAACGCCAAGCTGGCCGAGGTCGAGACACGCAACCTGCGGCTCTACGGCTACGGGGTGAAGGGGTTCACCCTGTCGATGATCGAGACCGCCATGGAGCTGACCGGCAATGCCGCGCCTGGCCGGCTGATCGCCGACATCCTGGCCGCCGGCCGGGAGATGCTGACCGAGCCGGTCGAGCCGTTGCCCGGGGTGGAGCACGCGCTGGCCGAACTGTCGGAGGAATACCGGCTGGTGCTGATCACCAAGGGTGATCTGCTGCATCAGGAGCAGAAGCTGGCCGCCTCGGGGCTGGGCGACCTGTTCGCGGCGGTGGAGATCGTCAGCGAGAAGGACGCCTCGACCTATGTGCGGGTCTTCGAGCGCCATGGGACGGGCGCGGCGGAGGCGGTGATGTGCGGAAACTCGATGCGCTCCGACATCCTTCCGGCGCTGGAGGCCGGCGCCTGGGGCGCCTACGTGCCCTACCACATCACCTGGGCCCACGAAGTCGCCGAGCCGCCGGGGGCGCATGACCGGTTCGCGGAACTGGGCGGCATCTCCGAGCTGCCGGCGTGGGTGAGGGGGCTCAGGTAGGAGGAACCACGAAAGGCACGAAACGCACGAAAGGCCCTTCAACGATCGGCGCCGCGAAGCGGCTTCAAGTATCTGCGGGTTAGCGGCGCCTAGCCAGCGTCCGGCAGTGGCGTTTCGTGTCATTCGTGACTTTCGTGGTTCTCAAGGCTCCGCGATGTCACAGACCCGCTGCCCCGCGCGTCCTCGCTCTGAACGGGACGGAGGGGTTAGATGCGGGGGTGGGATCGGGGTCTGGCGGGGCTGATGGCTCTGATGATGTCGGCCAATGGGGCGGCGATGCTGGCGGCGCCGCTCGGGTGGTATGACGCTGTGCCCGGTGTGCCGGCGACCGGGCCGTTCAATCCGCACTTCGTCCGCGATATCGGGGCGGTTTATCTGGCCTGCGCGCTGGGGCTGGGCTGGTTTGCCTGGCGCCCGGCGCAGGGTTGGCCGGCCATGGCCTTGGGCGCGGCCTGGCTCACGATGCATGCGGCCGTCCACGTCTATGACGCGACCTGCGGCGCCCGTCCGCTGGCGGACATCCAGCGCGATTTCGTCGGGGTCTACCTGGCCGCGGCGGTCCCGCTCGTGCTCGCCCTTTTGCGCAAACCTCGGGGAGCTTGAACCATGCTCAGGGCCCTTCTTTCCCGCACGATCGACCGCTTCGAACGCCAGTGGCGCTATGACGCCGGCTACATGCGCCACCTGCTGCGGGCCAGCCCGGCAAGCTTCCTGAGGTTCGGGCTGGTCGCAGGTCTTGTCGACCGCCGCGCCGCGCCGCCGGAAGCCCTGGCCGCGGCGGGGATTGTCGGCACGCTGGCCGAGGACTGCGGGCCCTGTACCCAGATCTCGGTGGACATGGCCGCGGCCGGCGGCGCGCGGCCCGAGGTGTTGCGGGCGATCCTGGCCGGTGACGAGGCGGCGATGGGCGACGACGCCGTGCTGGCCTTCCGCTTCGCCCGCGCGAGCCTGGCCCGCGACCTGGAGGCGGTAGAACCCCTCCGCGAAGAGGTGGTCCGGCGCTGGGGCGACGCGGGGCTGGTGGCCCTGGGCCTCTCGCTGACGACGGCGCGCATGTACCCGACGCTCAAGTACGCGCTGGGCTACGGCAGGACCTGCTCGAAGGTGACCGTGGCCGGGCAGGACACACCCGTCGCACACCTTCCGATGGCGGCGTAGGCTGGCCCGGATGGATGCCGCGCTCACCGACGCCTTCGAGGTCAACCGCCGGCGGCTGCACCGCCTGGCCTACCGGATGCTCGGCTCGGTGAGCGAGGCCGAGGACGTTGTCCAGGATGCCTGGCTCAGGTGGGCGCGGGCGGGCGCCGGAGTGACAGATCCGGCCGCGTGGCTGGTGCGGGCGGCGACGCGCCTGTGCCTTGATCGCCTGCGCGCGGCCAAGGTCGAGCGCGCGGCCTATCGCGGGCCCTGGCTGCCGGAGCCACTCATAGAGCCGCTGGCGGAGGATCCACTCGAGCGGGCGGAGGATGTGTCCGTGGCGTTCCTGCTGGCGCTGGAGCGCCTCTCGCCGCTGGAGCGGGCCGTGTTCCTGCTGCACGACGTGTTCGACGAGGACTATGCCGCCGTCGCGGGCGCGCTGGATCGCAGCGAGGCCGCCGTGAGGCAGCTGGCGAGCCGGGCGCGGGAGCACGTTCGCGAGGCCAGGCCCCGGTTCCAGGTCAGCCAGGACAAGGCGATGCAACTGGCCCACGCCTTCGTCGGCGCCATGGCTTCCGCGGATCTTTCCGGCCTTACGGGCCTGCTGGCCGAGGACGCGATCATGGTCACGGACGGCGGCGGCAAGCGGAAGGCGGCGCTCCGGGTCATGGTGGGCCGCAGCGATATCATCGCGTTGCTGGAGGGGCTGCGCTGGCGCCAGGGGCTGCCGACGATCGCGCAGTTCGAGACGGTGCGGGTCAACGGCTATCCGGGCCTGCTGCTGCATCTGGCGGACGGGCCGGAGACCATCGCCTTCGAGCCGGGCGAGGACGGCCGCATCGCCGCCATCTACGCCATGCGCAACCCGGAGAAGCTGCGGCACGTCGTTTGACCTCTGCGATCCTGTCGTGTGGCCGTCAGGTCTGTGATAGCGGTTAGCCGCTATGGCCGGCCGGTATGATGAGCGCTTTCTGGAAGAGGTGAAGTCGCGGCTCCGGCCGTCCGACGTCATCGGGCGCACCGTGAAGCTGCGCAAGCAGGGCCGCGAGTACGTGGGCCTGTCGCCGTTCAACAAGGAGAAGACGCCCTCGTTCTACGTGAACGACGAGAAGGGCCAGTTCTTCGACTTCTCGTCGGGCAAGACCGGCGACCTGATCACCTTCCTGCAGGAGACTGAGCGGCTGAGCTTCGCCGAGGCGGTGGAGCGACTGGCGGGGGAGGCGGGTGTGCCGCTGCCGGCGGTCGATCCGCGCGGCGCCGAGCAGGAGAAGGTGCGCCAGGGGCTGGCCGAATGGCTGGAACTGGCGGCCAAGTGGTTCGAGGGCGAGCTCAAGCGGCCGCCGGCGCGCGAGGCGCGGGCCTATCTGGAGCGGCGCGGCCTGCCCGAGAAGGAGTGGGCGCGGTTCCGGCTGGGGTTCTCGCCGGCGGGGCGGACGGCGCTGAAGGACTACCTCGTCACCAAGGGCGCGCGGCCGGCGGAACTGGTCGAGGCCGGGCTGCTGATCGCGCCGGAGGACGGCGGCGCGCCCTATGACCGGTTCCGCGACCGGATCATCTTCCCGATCCTCGACGCGCGGGGCCGGGTGGTCTCGTTCGGCGGCCGGGCGATGGATCCCCAGGCCCGCGCCAAGTACCTGAACGGCCCGGAAACCCCGATCTTCCACAAGGGCCACCAGCTCTATGGCCTGTCGGAGGCCCGCAAGATCCTGGCCGCGGCCGCCACCGGCGAGGACGCGCCGCTGGTGGTGGTCGAGGGCTACATGGACGTCATCGCCTGCCAGCGGGCGGGGATCGCGGGCGTGGCCGCCATGGGCACGGCGCTGGGCGAGGAGCAGATGGACGTCCTGTGGCGCCATCACCCTGAGCCGACCATCTGCCTGGATGGCGACCGCGCCGGCAAGCAGGCCGCCAACCGCATCCTGGAGCGCGCGCTTCCGCTGCTGAAGCCGGGGCGGACGTTCAAGTTCGTGTTCATCGAGGGCGGCAAGGATCCCGACGAGGTGCTGCGCGAGCAGGGGGCCCTGGTGCTGAAGGCCCAGATGGCCAACACCACGCCGTTCGCCGAGGCCCTGTTCAACTTCCACCGCGGCGACGACCCGCTGGACACGCCCGAGCGCAAGACCGCGCTGAAGGTGAAGCTGCGCAAGGTGGCCGCCAGCATCGCCGATCCGGACCTGGCGGGGGCGTACCGAGAGGACCTGCTGGCGCGCTATGAAGCGCTGTGGCCCACCCGCGAGCCGGTCTATCAGGCCGGCGCCGCAGGCTACGCCGGAGGTGGTCGGCGCGACTTCGCGGGCGGAACCTGGGAATCCCGTCGCAAGGCCACGGCGGCGGCGCTCGGCGCCTCGGCCCAGGTCAAGGATGCGACTGACCGCCTGCGCAAGGCGCCCCGGCCGCTGGCGGCGGCGCTGGCCATGGCGGCGGTGCGCGACCCCGGGGTGATCGACGACTCCATCGAGCGCGTCGGCTCGCACGGCTTCGGCGATGTCCAGCTGGACCGGCTGGCGCAGGAACTGGTCAGCCTGCGCTATGAGGCCGACAGCCTGGAGATGGACGCCGCCGTCCGCCGGCTGCAGTCGCGCGGGTTCAGCCCTGAGGACTTCGCGAAGCTGGAGCGCGACGCGCAGAGAGCGGGCGCCAGCGCGCCGTTCCTTACCGAGACCGGCGAGCGGGCGCGCGATCTGTGGCGCCAGGCCTTCGACCTCTTGATGCAGCTGGAGTCGCTGGAACGGGCCGTGGAGGGCGCGGCCCAGGACCTGTCACGCGACCAGGACGCGGCGACGCTGATGACGCTGAAGGGCGAGCGCGACCAGTTGCGGCGGCTGCTGAACAGCGACTGGGCTCACCCGGAAGAGGCCCAGAGCATCCTGCCGCACTAGGGCTTGTCCACACCGCCGCTCATCCCGGCGAATGCCGGGACCCAGATGGCGTGGCGTAGGAATTGGGCTCTACGGTCGCCGAGCTTCTCCAACACGCATTCCAGCTTCGAGATCCGGGTCCCGGCATTCGCCGGGATGAGCGGAAATTATTGAATTCACTCGCGCTGGATCGAGTCCGGACCTCAGTAGATCTCCCGCACCCCCAGCGCCGAGGGCTTCGGCGTCGCGGCGACGCCTTTCGAGCGCTTCAGGACTCAGTCGATCAGGGTGGCCGGGACCGCCGCCACCCCGGGCTCGCCGGGCCGCGCCTTGCCGGCGCGGGAGTCGTCGGCGGCGATGAAGTCGGTGTGGTTGTAGATGGCCACGTTCACCTGCGGATCGATGGGGGTGAGCTGGCGGGCCGCCTCGGTCTGCTGCGTGCCGGTCCTGTTGATCTCGGTGTAGTCGGTCACGCCCGGGAACGGATTGCCGGCCTGGCCGGGACCCGCGCCCTGGCGGGCCACGTAGACCGGCACATTGGCGATGACGGACTTGTCGACGTCGATGTCCACGCCGTCCTGCTTCACTTTCAGCGTCCGGTAGCGGCCCACGAACCCGGCGTCGAAGTCCCAGCGCTCGGACTGGTACCAGTTGAACGGGACCATCGAGGACGCGTCGATCGTCTTGCGGCCACTGTCGCGGAAGTCGACGGCGAGGGACTTCACATTGGTGCGCGCCGGCGCCCAGGCCTGGGCGTTGACCCAGTGGCCGGCCCTGCCGGCCTCGCGGGGGCCGCCGTCGCCGGCCTCGATCCAGCCGTAGACGCGGTCGCGATCCACCATGGCGGCGGTCGGTGTGCAGGTGGGCGTCGAGGCCGAGGGCCGCACCGGACCCATCATCATCGGCTCCGGGGTCTTGTCGCAGGCGCCTTCCGTGCCGGGCTGGGGCCTGAAGTCCAGCTTGCCCAGTCCCTGGCCCAGGAACCGCAGGAACGACAGCTGCACCCCGCCGCCGTCCACCGGATCGGTGTCGAAGGTCACGCCGGCCCGCGCCAGCCAGGTCACCCGCACGGCGCTGAGGAAGTCGTCGCCGGGCGCCTTGCCCATGCCCTGCGCCCGCATGGGGAAGATCGCCTCGGCGTTCGGGTCGGAGAAGGCGTAGTAGAGGCCGGTCACCGACTGGCCCATGACCGAGATCGGCCCGGCAATGGCGCCCAGCAGGCCGTTGCCGTCGGTATAGACTTTCGACGATCCGCTGCGGAGCGCCGCCACCCGCGTCAGGTAGGACTTCAGCTGGGCCTCCGTGGGCGCCGCCTCGGCGCCGGCGGACGGGCCGCCGTCGAGGAAGATCAGACCGGACAGGCCCTCGACGCCCCGCCTGCCGTCGGGCTTCAGGCGGGCCGCGTAGTTGGCGACGAACCCGCCGCCCTGGCTGTGGCCGGCCAGGAAGATGTTCTTCCCACCCGAGCGCTGGCGCACCTGGGCGATCATGGCGTCCACGTCGCCGGCATAGGTCTCGAAGCCCCAGTCGGCCATGAAGGCCAGGTCGCCCTGGGTCAGCGGCTTCCACTTCGCGTCGGGTCCGGGCGCGGCGATGCGGGCCGGCGCGTCCTTGCCCTGGACCGGCGTCATCACCGGCGTGCCGAAGTAGTAGTTCAGCGCCACCTTCGGATCGCGCGCCTTGCGGGCGGCCAGCAGTGCCGAGGCGTCGGCGAGGTTCGCGCCGCGACGCTGCAGCACCCAGACCTCGACGCGGCAGGGCTTGCCGTCGCAGGTCCGGGCCTGGGCCTTCTCGACCAGCTGGCCGGCGACCAGGAGCCACTGCGAAGGCGTGGAGGAAAACCCGGGCAGGGCCACGATCACCGCGTTGGCGGGCTGCGGCGATTCGCCGTCGGCGGCGGCGCGCAGGCGCAGGAAGGTCGCGGTGTTGAGGGCCGCAGGCGTTCCCGGCGCCTTGCCGCCGGGAACCTGCATGTACTCGCCGACGACGCCGGTGACGCCCGGCACGAGGCTCTTCGAAAGATCCGCAGCGCCACTTCCCGTGGCGAC
This sequence comes from Pseudomonadota bacterium, assembly GCA_963205005.1. Classification (GTDB taxonomy): domain Bacteria; phylum Pseudomonadota; class Alphaproteobacteria; order Caulobacterales; family Caulobacteraceae; genus Phenylobacterium. The sequence goes on along the minus strand of CAUJHW010000162.1, from coordinate 12,959 downwards.
AGCCAGGGTCGCCAGTCCCGCGATCAAGCCCAAACGCCGCATCCCCAACCCCAATGTTGCGCCCGGACTTCGGCCGGGCCTTGGCGCACTCTCTACGAAGGCCGGTGGGTTGGGAACCGTCGCTTTGGCGCCTCCGAGTGATGTGACCGTCTTGACATGTCAGGGCCGGCGCGCCATCTGCCGTCGTGCGGATTTAGCGCGCGTTTGACAGACATCGATGGGCCGCCGCGGCTTCCGGGCGCGCCCCCTTCGCGGATGATGATGTCTCCCTCAACGCGCGGAAGTCCCAGTGGTCGCGCCGCGGCGTCGGTCCAGCAGGACCGGGCAGGGGATGACACCGCCTGACGCCGTGGGGGCAACCTTCGCGGTGATCGATTCTTGGCGGCGTCCGTTCCTGCAATACCGGCGTATCCACTGAGCGCAAATCGAACGGAACAATTCTGGCGGATGAGGGTCGTAACGTCGCGGCCCCTCGATCTATCGACCGTCGGACCCCACCTTCGGCCTGCCCCTAGCAAGGGCGGCAGCCGAGTTCGGAGAATTGGAAGAACACGATGGCCGAAGGCGACACGAACACCACCACCGCCACCGAAAGTTCGGGTAACGACGGGCCGCTGCTCGACCTTACCGATGCCGCGGTCAAGAAGTTCATCAAGCAGGCCAAGGCCCGCGGCTACGTCACCATGGACGAGCTGAACAAGGTGCTGCCGTCGGAGGAAGTCACCTCCGAGCAGATCGAAGACACCCTGGCGATGCTCAGCGAGATGGGCGTCAACGTCGTGGAGTCCGAGGACGACGCCGAGACCAGTGAAGTGGCGGTCCGCGAGGACACCGCGGTGGTCGAGACCACCAAGGAAGCGGCCTACGACCGCACCGACGACCCGGTCCGGATGTACCTGCGCGAGATGGGTTCGGTCGAACTGCTGTCGCGCGAGGGCGAGATCGCCATCGCCAAGCGCATCGAGGCCGGCCGCGACACCATGATCCGCGGGCTGTGCGAGAGCGCGCTGACCTTCGAAGCCATCATGGTCTGGCGCGAGGAGCTCGAGGGCGGCCGCATCCTGCTGCGCGAGGTCATCGACCTTGAGCAGACCTACGGCGGCGTCAACGCCGCCGCCGCCGAGGAACTGGCCGCCAATGCGCCGCCGCCGGCCGAGGTCGAGGAGTCGGCCGAGGTGGGCGAGGACGGCGAGGCCATCGCCAAGGCCGAGAGCGACGACGACGACGACTTCGACGACGGCGCCGGCCCCACCATCAGCGCGATGGAGGCCGAGCTTCGCGAAGGCGTGATGGTCACCCTGGACGCCATCGCCGCCGAGTTCGAGGGCTTCCGCCTGCTGCAGGAAAAGCTGGTCGGCGCCCGGCTGAAGGGCGAGGACCTTAGCGACAAGGACCGCGCGGCCTATCAGGCCAGCGCCAGCGCCATCGTCCAGCACCTGAAGACCCTGAAGCTGAACAACAACCGGATCGAGGCGCTGGTCGAGCAGCTCTATGCGATCAACAAGCGCCTGATGGTTCTTGAGGGGCGCCTGCTGCGCCTCGCCGACAGCTACGGCATCAGCCGCGCCGAGTTCCTGAAGGCCTACTTCGGCAAGGAAATGACCCCGGACTGGGGCGCCCAGGTGAAGCAGCTGGGCGTGCGCTGGACCAAGTTCGCCGAGAACGACGCCGGCCAGATCAACGACATCCGCTCCGAGGTGGCCGCGCTCGCCACCGAGACCGGCGTGCCGATCGACGACTACCGCCGGATCGTCCAGACCGTGCAGAAGGGCGAGCGCGAGGCCCGCCAGGCGAAGAAGGAAATGGTCGAGGCCAACCTGCGCCTCGTGATCTCCATCGCCAAGAAGTACACCAACCGCGGCCTGCAGTTCCTGGACCTGATCCAGGAAGGCAACATCGGCCTGATGAAGGCGGTGGACAAGTTCGAGTACCGCCGGGGCTACAAGTTCTCGACCTACGCCACCTGGTGGATCCGGCAGGCGATCACCCGCTCGATCGCCGACCAGGCCCGGACCATCCGTATCCCGGTGCACATGATCGAGACGATCAACAAGATCGTCCGCACGTCGCGCCAGATGCTGCACGAGATCGGCCGCGAGCCGACCCCGGAGGAACTGGCCGAGAAGCTGGCCATGCCGCTGGAAAAGGTCCGCAAGGTCCTGAAGATCGCCAAGGAGCCGATCAGCCTCGAGACCCCGATCGGCGACGAGGAAGATAGCCACCTGGGTGACTTCATCGAGGACAAGAACGCCATCCTGCCCATCGATGCGGCCATCCAGTCGAACCTGCGGGAAACCACCACCCGCGTGCTCGCCTCGCTGACGCCCCGGGAAGAGCGCGTGCTGCGCATGCGCTTCGGCATCGGCATGAACACCGACCACACCCTTGAGGAAGTCGGCCAGCAGTTCAGCGTCACCCGCGAGCGGATCCGCCAGATCGAGGCCAAGGCGCTGCGCAAGCTGAAGCACCCGAGCCGTTCGCGGAAGCTGCGCAGCTTCCTCGACAGCTAGGGCTCAGGTCCAGGGCGCGAAAGACGCCGCCGGTCGCAGGACCGGCGGCGTCTTTGTGTGCGCTCATCCTTCGGTGTCGACTGGTGTGGGCCGCGCCCGCTGGGCTAGACAGACCCGACACCACGGGGCCTCGTATGAACCTGATCCGCCTGTTCGCCGCCACGGTCGCCGCCGCGACCTGTCTTTCCGGCGCGGCCGCTGCGCAACCTGCCGGGGCCGTCGCCGCCGCGGCCTCCGCCGCCAATGTGAAGGCGCACATCACCTTCCTGGCCAGCGACCTGCTGCAGGGCCGCGAGGCCGGCTCGGTCGGCTTCGACATCGCGGCCAACTATGTGGCTTCGCAGTTCGCGCAGCTTGGGCTGAAGCCGGCCGGCGCCAATGGCACATACTTCCAGCCGGTTCCCCTCCTGGCCACCCGACCGGCCGACGAGGGCCGGTTCGTGCTGCGGGGGGCGGACGGCGCCCGGACGCCGCTGGTGTTCGGCGAGGACGTGATCGTGGGACGCCCCGTGGGTCCGGCCGAGCGCAGGGTGTCCGCGCCGCTGGTGTTCGTCGGCTACGGCATCGTCGCCCCGGAGCACCGGCGCGACGACTACAAGGGCCTGAACGTGAAGGGCAAGATCGTCGTCGTGCTGCAGGGCGCGCCGTCCGGCTTCCAGACCGAGGAGCGGGCCTACCACGCCAACGGCCGCACCAAACGGGCCCTGGCCGCCGCCCACGGCGCCGTGGGCGTGGTCTCGCTCTACCTGCCCGCCGACGAGAAACGCAGGCCGTTCGCCGCCGGCAAGCGAACCTGGCAGAGCTGGGCCATGACCTGGCGCGGGCCCGATGGGACGCCCAGCGATGTGGCGCCGGAAACGCCGCAACTGGCCAGCATCAGCCTCAAGGGCGCCGAGAAGCTGTTCGCCGGCGCCCGCGTGCCCTTCGCCAAGGTCGCCGAGGCCGCGGCCCTGCCCAAGGGTGATCCGCCGCGGTTCGCGCTGGGGACCTCGCTGGAGGCCGAGCTGCGCACCGAGAGCAGGCAGATCGAGAGCGCCAATGTCGCCGGCCTGATCGAAGGCTCGGACCCGAAGCTCAAGGGCGAGGTCGTGGTGCTGTCGGCCCATCTCGACCACATCGGGGTCACCCCGCCGGTGAACGGCGACGGCATCAACAACGGTGCGCTGGACAACGCCGCCGGCGTCGCCACCACCCTGGAAGTCGCCCGCAGCTTCATGACCAGCGGCAGGCCGCCGCGCCGGTCGATCCTGTTCCTGACCGTGACCGGCGAGGAAAAGGGCCTGCTGGGGGCCGAGTACTTCGCCCGCAATCCGACCGTGCCGAAGGGCGACATTGTCGCCAACGTCGACCTCGACATGCCGATCCTGTTCTACGACTTCACCGATGTGATCGCCTTCGGATCGGACCGCTCCGGCATGGGGCCGGCGGTCCGCCGCGCGGCGGAGCGCATGGGCGTGGTCCTGTCGCCGGATCCGATGCCGGAGGAGGGGCTTTTCACGCGCTCGGACCACTACCGGTTCGTGGAGGTGGGCATTCCGGCGGTGTTCCTGATGACCGGCTTCCAGAACGGCGGCGAGGCGAAGTTCCGCGGCTTCCTGGCGGGCTGCTATCACCGGCCCTGCGACGACCTGTCCCAGCCGATCGACTATGCCGTCGGCGCGAAGTTCGCGGCGCTGAACTACGAGATCACCCGCGAGCTGGCCGACGCGCCGGCCCGGCCGCTGTGGAACAAGGGCGATTTCTTCGGGATGAAGTACGCCCCGCCGGCGCTGATCGCCGACCGCTGAGGTCTCGGGACGGGACTCGACACACGGTCAACAATTTCAACACCTTCCGCTCATCCCGGCAAATGCCGGGATGACCGGCATTGCGTACAGGGCCTAGCGCCAGCCGTAGTTGAAGCTCACGGAGACGCGCGGGGTCCTGGCCTTGTTGGCCGGGACCTCGTGGCGGAGCCAGCTTTCCCAGAGGAACAGCGTGCCCGGCGCCGGCTGCAGATAGACGAAGGTCTGGGCGGCTTCCGGCGCATCGGCCCTGCGCGGCGGCGCGGCCATCATCAGCGGCAGGCGGGGATCCTCGAGCTTCAGCGCGCTCGCGCCCGGCGGGGTGGCCACATAGAAGGTGCCCGACAGCACGCTGTGCGGATGGATGTGGCCCGAATGGGACGCGCCCGGCTTCAGGATGTTGACCCACAGGCTGTCCATCCGCAGCTTTCCGGCGCCCAGGTCGAAGTCCAGCGCCTTGGCGAAGGCGCGGGCATGACGGTCGATACGGGTCTTCAGGTCGTCGAAGACACTCATTCGCCGGGGCAGGTCGTCGAGGGACGCATAGGAGGTGTAGCCCCCGTAGCCGTGCTCGCGGCACCAGGCGCGGCCGGCCAGGTCCTCCTGCGCCAGGGCTTCGCAGGCCTGCAAAATCTCGCTGTTGAAATTTTCGAAGCTGCGGTCTGTTGTAAGGCTGGCCTCGTACACAGGCGTGGCGAAGAGCTGTCGTATCGTCATGGTGGGCGGCTTAGACCAGCCCAGGAAGATTTCAAACTGCCGAGCCTTCTGGCGCGGCGTGCGAACGTTGTTTAGGTTGCAGCCAAACAGGCTCCGCCGAATCCAGGACGGGGCGTTGGGGGAAACGAGAACATGATCAGGATCGTGGCGGCGCTAGCTGTGGTTGGCCTTGTTGCGGCCGGGCCGGTTCAGGCCCAGACGAAGGCCAAGCCGGCGGCGGTGGCCTACAAGGCTCCCCGGGGCCCTGACGGCAAGCATCCGGACCTCAATGGCGTCTGGCAGGCGCTCAATACGGCGGGCTGGGACATCGAGCCGCACGCGGCGCGCGCGGCCCTGCAGCTTCGCCCTGGGCCGTTCGTGCCGGTTCCGGCCAAGGCGGTCGTGGCCCTGGGCGCCGTCGGCGCCGTCCCGGCCGGCCTCGGCATCGTGGAAGGCGGCGAGATCCCCTACACGGCCGACGCCAAGAAGATGCGCGACGAGAACCGCGCCGACTATCTGAACCGCGACCCCGAGGTGAAGTGCTACCTGCCGGGCGTGCCGCGGGCGAACTACATGCATCTCCCCTTCCAGATCTTCCAGTCTGAGAAGTCGATGATCATCGCCTATGAATATGCCGGCGCCGTGCGCAACGTGCTGTTCAACGACCCGGGCCCGGCCCCGGTCGACAGCTGGATGGGCCAGTCGGTGGCCAAGTGGGACGGCGACACCCTGGTGGTGACGGTCTCGGGCATGAACGACCGCACCTGGTTCGACCGGGCCGGCAATCATCACTCCGACCAGATGACGGTGGTGGAACGCTGGACCCCGACCGGCCCCGGCGTGGTCCGTTATGAGGCGACGATCACCGATGCCAACACCTTCACCAAGCCGTGGAAGCTCAGCGTCAACCTGTACAAGCGGGTGGGCGAGGATGCGCGGCTGAACCAGTTCAAGTGCGTCGAGTTCGTCGAGGAGCTGATGTACGGTGACCTGCGCAAGGAACCCCTGAAGTAACGATTAGGCTGGCCCCGGCTCACGGGGACATATGGACGTGATCTGCATCCGGCGTTGGAGGCGCGAGATGAAAAAGAAGAACCTGATTATCGCGGGGGCCATCGGGGCCGCCCTGAGCATCGCCGCCGCCGGCGGCGCGGCCCTGGCGCACCACGCCTTCGCCGCCGAGTTCGACGGCAAGGCTCCGGTCCTGCTGCGTGGCAAGGTGACCCGCGTGGAGTGGATCAACCCCCATGCCTGGGTGCACGTGAACGTGGTCGACTCGGCCGGCAAGGCCACCGCGTGGATGGTCGAGGGCGGCACGCCCAACACCCTCCTGCGCTCGGGCATCGACCGCAACTCGCTGAAGCCCGGCACCGAGATCATCGTCCGCGGCTACCAGTCCAAGGACAAGCTCTGCCGCCCGGCCTGCAAGGCCAACGGCCGCGACGTGACCTTCCCGGACGGCAAGAAGCTGTTCATGGGCTCGTCGGGCACCGGCGCGCCGACCGATGGCTCGGATCCCACCGAGAAGAAATAGTCCCTGCGGACAGTCGATACGGAAAGGGGAGCCGCGAGGCTCCCCTTTTTCGTGCGCGGAAGGCTGTGGCTATTTCGCCTGAAGGCCCAGCAGCGAGTCCCACATGTCCTGGGCGAAGCGGATCACCGTCAGGTTGGCCGAGAAGGCGTGCTTGGCCTGGATCATCTCCACCATCGGCTCCGCGGGATCGAAGCTGTCGGCGCCAGCGCCCATGCCGGCGACCTGCGTCGCCGAGGCTTCGAAGCGGTTCGAGGCGGCCATCAGGCCGTAGCGGGCGGTGGCGATCGGGTCCATGACCGCAACCTTGCGCCGACCAGGCTTAACCGCCGGCTCAGAAACGTGGTGAACGAACGGTGTTTTTCCGGAAACCGGCGGCGTGGGGCGCGCGTATCTTCTCCGAGCCAGGGAGCGCCGCATGCGACTGTCCACGATTGCGCTGATCATCGCCGGCCTCACCGGCGCGACCGTGTTGGCGCAACCCATCGCCGAGACCCCGCCGACGAAGACGATCCAGTGCATCGAGGTAGGCGGCCAGTCGGTTCCGCCGGTGTGCCAGGTTCCCGGCAGCCGCCTCGACCCGCGGGAGATCCTCTGCACCTGTCCCAACGGCGGCCAGCGGGTGGAGGTCTCTGTGTGCGCGAACGGTCAGACACCACCGCCGGAAAGCCGCGCGCTGAACGCGGCCCGCCGGACGGGAATCCGGGAGGGTTCCCTGGTCGGTGACACACTGAACGGCAAGCCCATCTGCGTGGCGCCCCGGAGGGGATGACGGCCGACGGATGAGGGTGCGCGTCGGTCCCGCCGCCGCCGCGGCGCGTCATCGTCGCTGAAATCATCCACGGAAATCACAGACGACACGGAAAGCCATTGGAGCGGGATGTCCCAGCCGCACACCTCCGTGTTTTCCGTGTTTTCCGTGGCTCCCTTGAAAGCGCCTGCGGCGCCCAGGCCTACCCCAGCGCGCCGTAGACGATCTTCTGGAACATCGGGCCGCCGATCCGGCCGGTCGGGCGCTGGCCCTGCATGGCGGTGACGGCCTCGGGGCCCAGCGGCATGGAATCCTGGATCAGGTAGATCAGGATCATGTCGTTGGCCGGGTCGGCCTGCCACCAGGTGCCGAAGGCGCCGGGCCAGCCGAAGGCGCCTGCCGCGCCGGCGCCCATCCACTGGTGCTGCTCGGCGTCGAGGATCATCGAGACGCCCAGGCCGAAGCCCTGGCTGAGCCAGAAGGGCATGCCCAGGAAACCGTGCCCGCGCTGCTCTTCCGTCAGCCGGTTCTGCATCATCAGGTCGACGGTCTCGGGCTTCACCAGCCGCACGCCGTCCACCTCGCCGCGACCCAGCATCATCCGGGCGAACTTCAGGTAGTCGTCGGCCGTGGACACCAGTCCGCCGCCGCCGCCCTCGAAGGCCGGCGGGGTATCACCGTGCGGGATCGAGACGTCCTTCAGCGGCCCCTCGGGCGGCGCTTCATAGAGCTTGGCCATGCGGTCGCGCTTTTCCGGCGGAACCCAGAAGCCGGTATCCTTCATGCCCAGCGGGTCGAAGATGCGTTCCTTCAGCACCTGGCCCAGCGGCTTGCCCTCGATGCGGGCCACCAGGAAGCCCAGCACCTCTGTGGCGTGGCTGTAGTGGAAGCGATCGCCGGGCTGGTAGCTGAGCGGCAGCTCGCCCAGCGCCTTCAGCCACTCGTCCGGGGTCATCGGATTGACCAGCGGCGAGCCCAGCTTGTCGTGGTGGGCGTGCGCGATCGGACCCGACGAGGTGAAGGCGTAGGCCAGGCCCGCGCGGTGGGTCATCAGGTCCTCGACCGTGATGTCGCGCAGGGCAGGCGCGGTGGCGTCCAGCGGGCCGGTGGCGTCGTCGAGCACATGCATGTCGGCCAGTTCCGGCAGCCACTTGGTCACCGGGTCAGTGAGCTTCAGCTTGCCTTCCTCGACCAGCATCATCACCGCGATGGAGGTGACCGGCTTGGTCATGGACGCAATGCGGAACAGGGTGTCCCGCGTCATGGGCAGACCGCCCTCGATGTCGCGCTGGCCGATGGCCAGGGACTGGACCACCTCGCCGCCCCGCCACACCAGGGTCACGGCGCCGGACAGTGTTCCCTGGTCGATGATGCTCTGAAGGGCGGGCGCGATCTGCGCCAGGGTCTCCGGATTGAATCCCGCGGGCGCCTGGGCTCCGTCCATCTCGCATCCTCCCTTATCGCTGTTCACCCACATTGCGCCGGGGGGAGGGGGTGGCGTCAAGGGTCCGTTACGGCGCCTGCATCCTCGGCGCCCGGGCGCGCGTATGTCGGATGGGGCCGGCGAGAGTTGCGCGCCGCGCCCCGCGTACGTAACTGAGGCCGATGCCGCCGCCCACCGTGACCAAGCGCCTGACGCTCGCCGCCGCCGCCGGAGCCTTCACGGCGGCATGCTCCCCGCTGACCCTGTTCGCGACCCTGTCACCCAAGGACGCCGCAGCCCGCGTCTCCCGCGGCGAGGCCTATGGCGACCATCCCCGTCAGACCCTGGATGTCTATGCGCCGCGCGGGATCGCCGGCCTGGCGCCCATCGCGGTGTTCTTCTACGGCGGTTCCTGGGATTCCGGCCGGCGTCAGGACTACAACTGGGTCGGACACGCGCTCGCGTCGCGCGGCTTCGTGACCGTGGTGGCCGACTACCGGCTCTATCCCGAAGTGCGCTATCCGCTGTTCCTGGAAGACGGCGCGCGCGCAGTCCGGTGGGCCGCCGACAACGCCCGCCGGTTCGGCGGCGATCCGGAGCGGCTGGTGCTGGCCGGACATTCGGCGGGCGCCTACAACGCGGTGATGCTGGGGCTGGACGGACGCTACCTCGCCGCCGCCGGCGTCGACCCGCGGCATGTCCGGGCGCTGGCCGGGCTCTCCGGGCCCTATGATTTCCTGCCGCTGAAGGGCGACATCACCAACCGGGTCTTCGGCCAGACCTCCGATCTGCCCGCCACCCAGCCGCTGGCCTATGTGGGCCCGGCCAGTCCGCCGGCCTTCCTGGCCACGGGCGACGCCGACAACATGGTCTGGCCCAAGAACACCATCGCCCTCGCCCAGCGCTTCCGCGCCGCCGGCGTCGAGGTCGAGGAGCGGCACTATCCCGGCGTCGACCACGTCCGCATGGTCCTGGCCCTGTCGCGACCCCTGCGCGGCCGCGCGCCGGTGCTGGACGAGATGACCGGGTTCCTGCGCCGCCACGCGGTCTGAAGGCCCGTTCGGCGGACCCGCAAGTCCTTACATTGTAAGGCGTTCCGTCCCCGCTGCCTCGACGTGAACCGCGCCGCCGACGCGCATTGAATCCCCTCGTCCGGGTGCGTATATGCGCCCCGCGCCACACCGGCCCCCCACGCCAGACCGGCCCCACGCCACGAGGACCACATGCTGCTCACGCTCCTGAAGGCCAAGCTGCATCGCGCCACGGTCACCCAGGCCGACCTCGACTATGAGGGCTCGATCGCCATCGACCGCGACCTGCTCGACGCCTCGGGCATCCTGCCGCACGAGCAGGTGGACGTGCTGAACATCACCAACGGTCAGCGCTTCACCACCTACGCCATCGAGGCGCCGCGCGGCTCGAAGGTGATCGGTGTCAATGGCGCCGCCGCCCGGCTGGTTCAGAAGGGCGACAAGGTGATCGTCGTCACCTATGGCATTCTGCCTGCCGAGGAGGCTCGCAACTATGCGCCCACCGTGGTCCTGCTGGATGACGCCAACATCATCAAGGCGGCCGCCTAGCGCCGCCGCCGCCCCGGCCGCCTTCGCCTGCGTCGCGGCGCTGGCGCTGTCGGCCTGCCAGCCCACCGCGCCGCCAGGGGTGAACCAGGACGATCTCGACGCGGAGATCGCCAGGGCCATCGGCGACCCCGCCACCTGCGTGGTGATCGGCAAGGCGGGCTCGGGCAAGCTGCTCTACCGCTACAACTCCACGACGGTCTGCGAGCGCGAGTTGCCCGCCTGCGACGCGCCCGGCCTGATCCGGGTCGGCAAGCTGCTTGAGAAGACCGCCCAGGACCGGCAGGCGCGCCAGTCCAGCTGCAACACCCAGGCCGATGCCTCGCGCGGCGTCGGCTGGGCGGCCGGCCCCGTCGCGGGAACCGATCTGGTCTATGCCGCGGTCATGGAGGGCGACCGCGCCTTTCCGGGCCGGATGATCGGCGACCGCCTGGAGGGCGTCTTCCGGCGCAGCAAGGTGTCGAAGACGCCCTGACGCCAACAACTTGGGCTCATCCCGGCCTTCGCCGGGATGAGCGGTATCGATTCCGGCCCCTAGCGGGTCACCTCATAAAGGCCGCTGATGTCGATGCGGACCTGCAGCTCGCCCGCGGAGACCGGGGTCGACTCCTTGGCCGCCCCGCGCATGGCGTACATGGGGGCCGGAGCCGGCGGCGGGGCCTGATAGCCGCCGCCTTCGCTCAGGGTGACCAGGCGCGCGACCCGGAAGCCGGTGGCCCGGGCATAGAGTTCGGCCTTGGCGGAGAGGGCCCGGACCGCGGCCTCGCGCGCGGCGTTCTCGGCGGCGGTGGGGTCGGCCAGGCCGAAGCTGATACCGTTCACCTGGTTGGCGCCGGCGTTCACCGTGGCGTCGACGGCCGCGCCCACCTTCTTCAGATCGCGGACGGTGACGGTCACCTGGTTGGAGACCTGATAGCCGGTCAGCACCGGCGGCTGGTTCTCCACATAGCGGTACCGCGGGTTCAGGTTGAGGTTCGAGGTCTGGATGTCCCGGTCGGCGATCCCGGCCTTCGTCAGGCTGGCCAGCACGGTGGTCATCCGCGTGGCGTTGGCGGCGAAGGCCTCGGCGGCGGTCTTGCCCTCGGTCATCACCCCCAGGGTGATCGTGGCCATGTCGGGCGCGACTCGGGTCTCGCCATAGGCCGACAGGTTGAAGGTGGTGGCGCGGAACGGCGAGTCCGCCGCCACCGGCGCCGTCGCCTGGGCCAGCGCGGCGGGCGCACTGGCCGTGGCGGTGAGGACGAGGCCGAGGGCCGCGGCGCGCATCAGGGTCTTCATAGAAAGGCTCCAGTCCAAGAGGTCGGCGACAAGCCTCGCAATTCCCACATGAACGCAAGCTTTAAGCGCCGTGCAGCCCATGGTAACGCCCAGACCTGCGCTGCAGGGGCCTGTAGCTCAATGGTTAGAGCCGACCGCTCATAACGGTCTGGTTGCAGGTTCGAGTCCTGCCGGGCCCACCAGCAGCGCTTCCGCTGGCTTCCATTGAGGTCCGAAAGCTCGACAGTTAGCGTATAAAAACAATGTATTATCCCTCCATGAGGGACCTTTGAGGTCCGGGTGTATCCACGCCTTCTGTTGGCACTATAGGGGCTTGATGCCAACAGGGGAGTCTAATATGCCAACACCATGTCGCTTTCAGACGCGAAGCTCCGGGCGTTGAAGCCCACTGCGAGACCGCAAAAGATCTCCGACTCAGGGGGGCTTCTCGTCGTGGTGACAACCAACGGCTCGCGGCTGTGGCGCCTAGCCTATCGCTTCCAGGGCAAGCAAAAGCAGCTTGCTCTCGGATCGTACCCCTTGGTTTCACTAGCGGCTGCTAGGGACGCCCGGGACGCGGCGCGCAAGCTCCTTCTAGCCGGGATCGATCCATCGGAGGCTCGCAAAGCCGACAATCGCCGGGAACGGATCGCGGCGGGACACACCTTTTCTTCAGTCGCAGAGGAGTGGTTTCGGAACCAGTCCGGCAGGTGGGCCGATTCCTATTCTAGTCGGCTCCGCAGCCGCCTCGATGGCGACCTACTTCCGAAGCTGGGGCAGCGGCGCATATCGCAGATTGAACCGATCGAAGTCCTTGATGTGATCAGAGCCATCGAGAAGCGAGACGCCGTCGAGATGGCGAGGCGCGTGATGCAAATGGCGAGCGCCATCTTCAGATACGGCGTCGCGACCTCGCGCTGCCCAAGGGACCCTACCGCAGACCTCCGTGGGGCTTTGAAAGCCCAAGGTCCAGTCAAGCACCGCAGCGCGCTCGCAGCCCATGAGCTTGCTGAGTTCCTCACACGTTTAGACAACTATGACGGGGAATCGATGACACGCCTCGCCGTCAAGTTGGCGGTTCTGACATTCGTCCGGACAGCCGAATTGCGGTTCGCGACGTGGTCTGAGTTCGAGGGAGTGGAGGGGGACGAGCCGTTGTGGCGGATCCCCGCTGGTCGGATGAAAATGCGCAAGGCACATCTCGTGCCTCTTGCGCCGCAGGTCGTCGCGACGCTGCAGGAGCTCAAGCAGCTCACTGGGAAAAGCGCCTTTCTCTTCCCGGCACCTACGCGAAGCCGGGTCATCTCTGAGAACACGATGCTCTATGCGCTCTACCGGATGGGTTACCATGGGCGTGCCACTGTCCACGGCTTCAGGTCTACAGCTAGCACCGTGCTGAACGAGCATCAGTTCAACCGCGACTGGATCGA
>CAUJHW010000161.1 GCA_963205005.1 Pseudomonadota bacterium | reverse complement strand
AGTGATCAGTATTGGGGCGACGTGTATTCCGCGCCCGACGGCGCGGTGCCCGAACCCGCCACCTGGGCTCTGATGATCATCGGCTTCGGCGCCGCCGGCTCGACGATCCGCCGTCGCAAGGCGGTGATGGCCTAGACCTCTACGTCTGGCAGACACGCGCCGCCGGTCTCAGGATCGGCGGCGTTTCTGTGTTTGGAATTGCGCAGGGCGCAACGTCCGCTAACCCCCCATCTCGGACGACCACAGCGTCCGCTCGGGGCGCGATGTGCTGAACGTCCGGTTTCAGGCACGGTGCTCAGGACCGCTCACGACCCGTTGCGGACGTTGAGCAGTGGAGTTTACAACTAGCCAATTGCCAGGGGTCGCCCGTGTCGAACGACTACTTTGATTGGGCCGCCTTCGCGGGCTTCGCCAAAATGGCGATCCTCATCATGCTAGATCGCGGCGAAGGGCCCGGAGCCTGAGAAGCCCGAATGAACGGCCTCGCTGAGTTCGCTAAGTTCATCCTGCTGATGACGCTCTCGCTGACGTTCGTCGCGGGCTTCAGCCTAGCGCGGTCTATCGCAGACTTCCGCGCACGGCGCAGGTGGTGGGCCGTATTCGGCCTTCTCAGTGCCCTCGTGGCCGGGGCTTGGGCGGCTACTTACTGGAAATCCTACATCTAGGCAGCTTGCAAGGTAGATATGCGAGCCGGTCCCGAGCGGCGTCGGCTGACCACCCATAGCGGACATCGACGAAGTTCGCGCTAACCACCGATCACTCTGACCGCATCCGGACTTCTCGCCCGCGCCGCGTCCGCCATTCGCGACATGGCTTCGGCGATGAAATCGCGTTCCGCCTCGGGTGTTGCAAAGAACCGCCTTGGCAGGACCATGGCGCTGCTTTGCACCAGAAAAACCCAATGCTTCTTGGTTTGATAGAGGTCCGTCACGCATGGCCAACGTGCGGTCATCGTCAGGTCGGCAAGGTCATACACAAGGGCTTCAGGCATCAGGCGCAGCGTAAGCGCCTGCTCATAACTCTGTCCCCGATCAGCGAGGGCCTTGCGCATCGCGGGCGCCGCCAATCCGTTCACGATCAGCACGCCAAGAAGGAGCCCCGCTATCGCGCACTCGACCGTCAGCATGGCTGTCAGCCAAGACCCCGACACCCATGTCCCGAGGGGAATGCCGACGGCCAACATGCAGAGCAAGAGGGTGGCTTTCATTTGGCGTGGCGAAACACCCCGGCGAGCCTTGATGTAGGCCATGGCGGCAGTACTTTCACCCGCCGCGAGTATGCCCGAAGCTTCCATTGTGCCCCCTCCGATCCGTATAGCCGAAAGGCATCTGGCAGAGCGAGGGCGCCGGCGCGGGTGCGCAGGGTCCGCTTTCCCCCATCCCGGACATTCGGAACGTCCGCTCTGCGGTGAAGAAATAGAGTCCGCGTCTGGCGCAAAGGTCTCCCGCCAAAGGGGGCTTGGCGGACAACGCGATCCGCAGGCGGCGGGCTGAGTGGCGACATCAGGGGTGGTTCCGGCTTGGCGTCGTCAGGGTCGCCCGTGCATTGTCTGAAGACCCACACTGTTCTCACGCGTCAGTCCCGCAAACCCAATCCAGCGACAGGTGAACGCCCATGATCAAGCCGAGCTCGACTGTTGCGAACAGGCCGGACCGTTCACGTCGTCCATGGGCGATTGCGCTCGCCGGGGCGTTCGTGCTGACCGGCGGCGCCATCGCCGCCGCCCTGACAGAGCCCTCTGCTCCGCCCGACGCGCCGTTCCGGATCGAGGAAATCGCCGACCTCGACCAGCCCTGGGCCATGACCTTCCTGCCCGACGGCCGCATGCTGATCACCGAGAAGGCTGGCGAGCTGTTACTGCTCTCCGCAGACGGCAAGCAGCGAAAGACCGTGACGGGTACGCCCGCCGTGATGTCCCAGGGACAGGGCGGGTTGATGGATGTCGTGCTTCATCCCCGGTTCGCCAAGAACCGGATGGTGTACTTCAGCTATTCGGAAGGTGCGGGCAAGGACACGGGCGTGGTTCTGGCGCGCGGCGTGTTCAACGACGGAGACGCCCCGTCGCTGAGCGGCGTGCAGACGCTTTTCCGCGGCGCAAAGTATGACACCACGACAGGCCACTATTCCGGCCGCATCGCCTTCTCGCCCGACGGCAACCTGTATTTCACCGTCGGTGATCGCCAGCAGTGGGACGGTTTCCAGCGCACCACGCCCCAGGACATCAAAATCCTCTCAGGCAAGGTTCTGCGCCTCAAGGACGACGGCACGCCCGCAGCCGGCAATCCGCTGGCGGCGCGAGGCGGTGATCCCGCCATATGGACCTATGGCCACCGCAACCTCCTGGGCCTGGCGTTCGACGCGAAAGGCAACCTGTGGGAACAGGAAATGGGCCCTCGGGGCGGGGATGAGGTCAACCTGATCCTGCCCGGCCGCAACTACGGATGGCCGGTCGTCTCCAATGGCGACAACTATCCGCGCCCGCCGACCAATGGAGCGGCGATCCCGGATCATAGCCCTGGAGACGGCTTCGAGGCGCCGAAGGTCTGGTGGAATCCCGCCATCTCGCCCGGAGGGATGATGGTCTATTCGGGCAAGCTCTGGCCGCAGTGGCGTGGGGACATCTTCATCGGCGGTCTGTCCAGCCAGAGTCTGCTCAGGGTCGATGTCAACGGAACCCAGGCCACGAAAGGCGACCAGTTCGCGCTGGGTACACGCATCCGCGAGCCGGAGGAGGGGCCTGACGGCTCGATCTATCTTCTCACCGATGGCCTGCGCGGCTCCGACGGCAAGCTGGTGAAGCTGACGCCCAAGAAGTGACCACCAGTCGCTGTCCAGGCGTTACGCCTGATGCACAGCGGACCGGCGCAACCTTGAGCATCACCCAGCGGAAGCGGGAAGGTCTGGTATGCCTCCGCTCCCCGCGCGCCTCGGTCGTGCGTGCGGTGCAAGCGCAAGGAGCCATGCATGAGTGTCGCCGAAGCCATCGTCACCAGTTCGTCGGTCGCCGATGCCGTCGCCACGCGGCGGTCGATCCGGGCTTTTTCGCCCCGGCCCGTACCGTTCGAGACCATCAGGCGGATCCTGGACCAGGCGCGCTGGGCGCCTTCAGGCTGCAATTTCCAGCCCTGGGAGGCGACGGTGCTGACCGGCGCGCCGCTGAAGGCGCTGCAGGACAGGCTGCTGGCCAGCGCGCCGGACAATCCGCAGGAATACGACTTCTCCGCGCCGGGCCAGGTTGAGAAATACCAGGCCCGCCTGCGCGCGGTCGGCGCGGCCATGTATGAGGCCCAGGGCATCCAGCGCCAGGACGCGGCGGCGCGGGCGAAGTTCGCCAGCGACAACTGCACGTCGTTCGGTGCGCCGGTGCTGTTGCTGTGCCACTTCCCCAAGTTGATGAAGGAGGCCCAATGGTCGGACATGGGCATGTGGCTTCAAACCATCATGCTGCTGCTGCGCGGCGAGGGGCTGGACAGCTGCCCGCAGGAGTACATGGGCGTCTACGGGCGGACGATCAAAGCGCACCTGGGCCTGGCAGACGACGTCCTGCTGTTCTGCGGGCTGGCGATCGGCTGGGCTGACACGTCGGCGGCGGTGAACACCTTCAAGCGCGAGCGCGTGACCGTGGAGGACCACATCACCTTCAAGGGTTTCTGAGCTTCCGTCTCGACGGCACGCTGCACGTCGGGCAGCCTCGCGCCAGCCAAGCGGAGCCCCCATGACTGTCGAACTGCGCAGGGTCGAGACCGTCTACCAGGGCTATCTGACCGTGATGTCGGCGACATTCTCCGGACCGGATGGCGGGACGTTCACCCGGGAGATCGAGCACCACGGCCGGGCGGCGTGCGTGCTGCCCTACGACCCCGTGCGGCGGACCGCCCTGCTGGTGAACCTGCCGCGGGCGCCGGTGATCTGGGCCGGGGGGCCGGCGGAACTGCTGGAAGCGCCCGCCGGCATGGTCGAGAACGAGGACGCCGAGGACACCGCCGTGCGCGAGGCGATGGAGGAGTGCGGGGTGCGCCTCGCCCGACTGGAGCCGGTGGGCTCGCCTTTCTCCTGCCCGGGGGTGTCGAGCGAGCGGGTGGACCTGTTCCTGGCCGTCTACACGGCCGCTGACCGCGTCGCCGCGGGCGGCGGGGTGTCCGGCGAGGACGAGCACATCACCGTGCAGGAGATCCCGCTGAGCCTCTTGTGGGCCCAGGTCGAGCAGCGCCGGATCGAGGAACTGAAGACGCTGGCGCTGATCCTGTCGCTGCGGGTGAGGCGGCCGGAGCTGTTTGATTAGCAGCCAGCACCGATTGCGAGTGCTAAGATACTGTTTTTACAGACGATAAATACGAATCTCGGCTAGCTTGACCCGCACCCAACGCGAGGTCGCCCATGCAAGCTTCCCCTGCCTTCCGGAAACAGCTCGAAGGCTACGGCCTGACCACGGCCGAGATCCTCTACCGGATGCCCGACCACCCGGCCCTGCTGCAGAGCTATCTCTGGCAGGAGTACGACCTGTTCCCCGAGTTCCCGACACTGAGGAAGTTCCTCGACTTCTGG
>CAUJHW010000160.1 GCA_963205005.1 Pseudomonadota bacterium | reverse complement strand
CCGTAGAAGGCGATGGCGACGACCATCATCCGGACCACCGGGTCGGTGCGCAGCTTGTCCCAGGCGCCCGAGAGCGTCATCAGGCCGTTGATCATCCCGCCCCAGGACGGCATCCACAGCATGATCGAGAAGGTCATGCCCAGGGTCTGGGCCCACTGCGGCAGCGCCGTGTAGTGCAGGTGGTGCGGGCCGGCCCAGATGTAGATGAAGATCAGCGACCAGAAGTGAACGATCGACAGGCGGTAGGAATAGACCGGCCGCTCAACCCGCTTCGGGACGAAGTAGTACATCATCGCCAGGAAGCCGGCGGTGAGGAAGAAGCCCACCGCATTGTGGCCGTACCACCACTGCACCAGGGCGCCCTGGACGCCGGCGAACACCGGGTAGCTCTGGGTTTCCAGCAGGCCCACAGGCAGGGCCGCGTTGTTGATCAGGTGCAGGATCGCGATGGTGACGATGAAGGCCAGGTAGAACCAGTTGGCCACGTAGATGTGCGGTTCCTTGCGCTTCCAGAGCGTGGCCAGGAACACCAGCAGGTAGGCGACCCAGACGATGGTCAGCCACAGGTCCACATACCATTCGGGTTCGGCGTATTCCTTGCTCTGGGTGATGCCGGCCAGATAGCCGGTGGCCGCCAGGACGATGAACAGCTGGTAGCCCCAGAACACGAACCAGGGCCAGACCCCGCCGGCCAGACGGGCCTTGCTGGTCCGCTGGACCACATAGAAGGATGTGCAGATCAGCGCGTTGCCCCCGAAGGCGAAGATCACCGCCGAGGTGTGCAGGGGCCGCAGTCGCCCGAAGTTGAGGTAGGGAAAGTCCGGGAAGTAGAAGATCGTCGGCCAGCTGAGCTGGGCCGCGATCACCACCCCGGCCGCGAGACCGGCGATCGCCCAGAACATGGTAGCGATGGCGCCGGCGCGGATCACGCCGTCGGCGTAGCGGCCGTTGTCCGACTTCCAGCGCCCGGAGCCCATGCCCACTGTCATGGCGAGGAAGGCCAGGACGAAGGCGATGAGGGCGATCCAGCCCTGGAACCGGAACAGCGGGTCCTTTGTTAGAGCTGTCGCCAGAAGCGCGCCGAATGCGGCGACACCTGTGAAGACATATAGGGCGATGGCGTCGAAGGAGGCGCCTTCCCGGGTCGTGGCTGTCTGCGTCATGGAATCCACGCGGGTGTTAAATGGTGAACGGTCCTTGCCGCACTGCGGAATGGGCGGCCTTGATATGGGTCAACGACACCGGTCCGCATCGAAGGCAACGCTCGGCCTGTTCACGGAGATAGCCATGCGTTCCCGCCACACTCCCGACGAAGCCCTGGTCCTGCGCCTTGGCGCCGGACTCGTCGGCTGTGTGCTGCTGACCGCCGCCAGCCTCGCGGCCAGCCTTGCGCGCGAGCACATGATATTCCTCGGGACGATCTGCGGCGTCGGCTCACACCCCCATTGTGGCTGGTGCTACGGAGCGGCGGGCCTAGTGTTGGCCGGGCTCGCCGCCTTCTCCGTGGCCTTGCGGCGGCCATCACAGGAAACCGCGCCATGCCCGCCTTCAGCCTCACGGCCCTGATTCGCGGCGTTCTTGTCTGGCTCCTGATCATCACCGCCGAGAGCGTGCACGGTGCGCTCCGCCGCCTGCTTCTGAACCCCGACCTCGCCTATGCCCTGCGTCAGCTCTCGGTCATCTTCGCCGTCCTGATCGTCTTCGCCATCGCTTGGCTCTGCCGCCGCTGGATGGTCTTGCGCAGCACCGCCGAAGCCCTCGTCATCGGGCTGATCTGGGTGATTCTCACCCTAGCCTTCGAGTTCGGCCTGGGGCGGGCCATGGGCATGAGCTGGTCGCAGATTCTTTCCGGCTACGATCTGCTCAAGGGTGACATCATGCCGCTCGGCCTTCTGGCCACGGCGCTGACCCCCTGGGCCGTGCGCGAGCTGCGCCTCCGCGAACAGGTCCGGCTCGATCTCCGTACCGGTGACCCGCGGGGAGAGACGAAGTGAAGCACGCCGTCATCGTCGCCCACCCGGATCCTCATAGCCTGAACCTGGCCATCGCCAGGACCTATGCCGAGACAGTCCGCGGCCTTGGACACCACGCCGAGATGCGCGACCTCTATGCTCTGGGCTTCGATCCCTGCCTGAAGGCCGACGAGATTCCCGGCCCCGGCGCGCCGACGTTCGGCGACGACGTCCAGGCCGAGCGGGCGCGCCTTGCCGACGCCGATGTGTTCGCCTTCATCTATCCGCTCTGGTTCAACGCCCCGCCCGCCATCCTGAAAGGGTATGTCGATCGCGTGTTCGGCATGGGGTTCGGCTTCCGGCCAGGCGGGGGGGCGACCGAGCCCGCGCTGGGCGGCCGCAGCCTGATCAGCATCACGACCTCGGGCGCTCCGGATCGCTGGATCCAGGACACCGGGGCCGTCGAGGGACTCACCCGACAGTTCGACTCCTACCTCGGATCCGTCACCGGCCTTCGGGTCCTGGAGCACGTCCACATCGGCGGCATGGTCTCCGGCATCACCGTCGAAGCCTACCGCGCCGCCCTCGACGATGTCCGAACCGCAGTCGCCAGAAATTTCGAATAGTCGGTTCGATTTTCCGGAAATTCCGCATCGAATTGCGCAAGATCAAAGTGTGGGCCGTCCAGCCCTGCGAATTTCCTCTCGCGGTGAAAACCGTCAATGAGGTGACGTGACCCCCGTTTCTCATCCAGTCGTAACGAGAGTCCTGGGTTGATCTGAGCCGTGCTCGGCGGGGGTTGCAAGAGGCCGGCGCGCGGAGACATCAGGTATCGCAGCGTGCCGGCCGGACTCTCCGGATAGGGCTCG
>CAUJHW010000159.1 GCA_963205005.1 Pseudomonadota bacterium | reverse complement strand
GCAGGCCCCGGACGCGCCGCCCTGCCAACCGCGCCGATTGCCGAACAGGGCCGGTTCGCCCTGATCCAGCTCCGCTGACAGGATTGTTCGGGACGATGTCCATTCGCCCCTCGCCGCCGTTCGTGAAGCGCCCACCTGCCGGCGCCAGACCGGGGACCTGGGTCCTGGCGGCGGCGGCCCTGAGCTGTCTTTGCGGCGGCCCGGCGATCGCCGGGGAGGCCTTTGTCGGGCTCTACGCCCACGATGTGGACGACGGCATCTCGTACGGACGATTCGAAGACGGCGCCCAGGTTGTCGCCGGCGTCAGGACCACGGCCCTCGATGAACTCGGCTTCCTTGGCAGGCCCCGCGTTCATCTCCTGGCCGGCGCCAACACCTCCGGCGGGGTGAACTACCTCGCCACCGGACTTGGATGGCGCTTCGACCTTGGCCCCCGCTTCTACCTGCAACCCGGCCTCGGCGTCGCCTTGCATGATCGACGCGTGAACCTGCCTTCGCCCAATGAACCGGGCCTCTCGCCCGACGAGCGCCTCCAGCGCCAGCGGGACCGCCAGTCGAAGCTGGACCTGGGCTCGCGCGTGTTGTTCGAGCCGGAATTGTCTCTGGGATGGAAGGCCACACGTCGGCTTTCCCTGGAACTGTCCTGGATCCACCTCAGCCACGGCAGGCTGGCCGGCCACTACAACCCGGGTGTCGCCGACGTCGGCCTGCGGGTGCTCTACCGATACGGATTGGACCGCTAGAGAGTCCGGTGAGGACCGGCCTTCGCCGCGGCGGACCTATCCCCGATGACCGGCTTGTCCTGAACGCCAATGCGCGACTTCAGCCGCATGCAGGGCTTTTCGAGCACATGCCAGCTCACGAAGCCCATGAGCACGGATCCGGCCAGGGTGATCACGCCATGCGCCAGCAGCGGCGCGTCGCGCCAGTACCAAAGGAGCAGCGTCGCGATCGGCCAGGCGTAGAGATAGAGGCCGTAGGATATGTCGTCCTTGGCGTTCAGGGTCCGCAGCGGCGTCCAGGTGACCTCGAACCCGACCCAGAACACGATGTAGGCGCCCAGGGTGAACAGCGCGACGCTCGCCAGGGCGGGTACGAACAGCGCCACAGCCAGCGCCAGAGCGGCCGCGAGGGCGAACCGGCCCCGATAGTGGATGGGGTAGAGTTTCAGGCAGGCGCCGCAGGCGAACGCCGCCGTCAGCCTGACGGTCTGCGCCGGCTCGCCCAGCACCGCATTGAGCGGCCGCATGAGCGCCTCGATGGACGCACCGACGGGGAACAGGAACAGGAAGTTCGCGGCCACGACGACCAGCGTGAACGCCAGGTACAGCCGTCGGTCGCGATAGAACCCGATCAGGCCCAGGACGGCGGCGAGGAGGTAGCAGCGGAACTCGTAGCTGATGGTCCACATCGAACCATTGAGCGCCGGATAAGCCAGGCCTTCGAAGGCGCCGGGGATCGCCGGCGCCTTGAGGATCACCACGCTCGCCGCGAGCTTCAGCCAGTCGCGTCCCCCCAGCGCGCTGAGATCCGCGCCACCGATAGGCGCGACGACAAAGACACACAGCAGGAAGCAGGCGATGAACGCCGGATAGATCCGGAGCATCCGCTTGGCCAGGTAGGTCCGCGGATCAGAGATGAAGCTCGCCGTGATCAGGTAGCCGCTGATCAGGAAGAACCCATCCACCGCCAGCTCACCCAGGCTGACGGTGCCGAAGATCATGTGCAGCGGTTCTCGGGCGAAAGTGCCGTCGAACATCTGCGGGGTATGGGATGCGATGACGAGTGACGCAAACAGGAGCCGAAGCGCGCCCAGCGTGTTCTGACGATCCGCCGACCCGGACATCGACGCGATTTCTCGCGTCTAGCGCTTGGGGAACTTGAAGCCCAGGCCGAACGGCTTGAGCACCAGGATCACGTAGATGACGACGGCCAGCACCATCAGGAACGAGAACAGGCCCTGGTTCTGCGGCGGATTGCCCAGCCAGTTCGCCACAGCGCAGCCCACCGCCGGCGGCAGATAGTGCAGGATCGTGTCCTGCGGCTCGCCCGGCTGGACAGAGCGGTGCAGGAACAGGACCACAAGGCCGCCAAAGATCGCCACCGTGATCCAGTCGTAGACGGTTTCCACCCTGCGCCTCTTTCTACTTGCCCTAAGACCCGACCGGCCAGACGCCCGCGGCAATCTGCCGGTGAGCCGTCCATTCGGTCAACACTGCGCAGAGACTAGCAAACTCCATGCCGCTATGGGCGTGCCGCAATGGAATTTCGTGCTCTATTGTTTCAGGCGTCGCAGCGGAGCCACTGTTCATCGTGTTTCGGACCTCAGGTGATCCGCGGCCGGCCTCCCGCCGGCGGCTTGCCGGCCTGGCCCTGTTTCTGTTCGCCCTCGCGGGTTGCGGTGACGGCCGGGTTCACCCCGCCGCAGCGGCCGAGAGTCCCGGACGCCTGGTGACGTTGCCGGACGGCCGTCACCTGAATCTGCGCTGCAGCGGCCACGGCGCGCCGACCGTGCTGCTGGAATCCGGCTTCGGCGCCGACTCGACCGCCTGGTACAAGGTTCAGCCGACCCTGGCGCGGGAGACCCAGGTCTGCGCCTACGATCGGGCCGGAACCGGCTTCAGCGATCTCGGGCCCCTTCCCCGCGACGGCGGGGCCATCGCCCGGGACCTGGATCAGGCGCTGCAGGCGGCCGGCGTCAAGGGGCCCTACATCCTGGTGGGCCATTCCGCAGGCGGCCTCTACGTCCGGCTGTTCGCGGCGCGCAGGCCCGGAAACGTTCAGGGTCTGATCCTGCTGGACCCCACTGTGGAGCGACAGGCGCCGAGGCCGGTGGGCGATGGTCTGGCTGGCATCCGTCGGCGGCTCCTGCGGTGTCTCGCCGTTGCGGAAGCGTCACCGCAGCCGCCGCTCACGGACCCCCAGTGGTCAGGTTGCATATCCGCGAAATCGGGGCCGCAGGCCCTGAAGCTCGCCCTGGAGCCCGGAACCTGGCGCGGCCAGCTCTCGGAACTGGACAGCATCTTCGGCCGCACCTCCGAGCAGGTCGCCCGCAGCGCGCCGGTGCTGGGTGACATTCCCGCCTATGTCATCACGGCGTCCGAGACAGCTGCCGCGGCCCCATCGACCCCGTTCGGGCCGCCTGTCTCGATCTGGGAAATCCAGCACCAGCAGATCGCCGGCCTGTCTCGCCTCGGCTTTCAGACCACAGTGATCTCCCCGCACCTGGTGATGATCGCCCGGCCGGAGGTCGTGATCGCCGCTGCCCGGGAAATGATCGCCGCCGCGCGGACGGGCCGGGCGCCCGCCCCGCTGCCGGCCAGTGAAACGACAGCGGCATCGGGCGGTGACAGTCCAGAGCAACCGTTCACGTTCACAAATCCGTTCGAGATACCTGCGACACCAAGCCCCTTCGAGTTTCCGAAGTGATCTGGCGGCCGGTATTGCGGATGCGCTAGGTTGAGATCCTCGCATCGGGGCGGACCATGG
>CAUJHW010000158.1 GCA_963205005.1 Pseudomonadota bacterium | reverse complement strand
CGGCGATCTTGTTGAACGTAAGGTCGCTCATAATCCCCTAGTCACGCCTCTCATCGGCCATGGGTCCAGGCCCACGGACGCGCGGGAATCCCGCCCCTTATTGCGTGCGGCTCTCTTACACGCTACCGGCGCTCGCGCAACAGCCCTCGCACGTCTCACCCCCGCGACATGAATCCGATCGTCATAATCCCCGCGCGCATGGCCGCGACCCGCCTGCCGGGCAAGCCGCTCGCGGACATCGCGGGCCTGCCGATGATCGTGCGTGTCCTGCGCCAGGCGCAGGCGGCGGGCGCCGGACCGGTGGCGGTCGCGGCCGGGGACCGCGAGATCGTCGAGGCCGTGGAAGCGGCCGGCGGCCGGGCGGTGCTGACCGATCCCGACCTGCCCTCGGGCTCCGACCGGATCCTCGCCGCCCTGCGGGAACTCGACCCCCAGAATGAGTACGACGCGGTGATCAACCTGCAGGGCGACATGCCGTTCGTGGCCCCGGGCATCCTGGTCGCCTGCGCCCGGCTGCTGGAGACGCAGGCCGCCTGCGACATCGCCACCGTCGTGGCCGCCGAGTCCTCGCCCGTCGACCGGAGCAACCCCGATGTGGTCAAGGCCGTGCTGGCGATGCAGCCGGACGGCCGGACCGGACGGGCGCTCTATTTCACCCGCTCGACCCTGTACGGCGACGGTCCGGTGTGGCGCCACGTCGGCATCTACGGCTACCGCCGCGCGGCGCTGGAGCGGTTCAACGCCGCGCCGCCGTCGCCGCTGGAGCGCCGCGAGAAGCTGGAACAGCTGCGCGCCATGGAGCTGGGGCTGTCCATCTGGGCCGCCGTCGCCGAGGACGCGCCGATTTCCGTCGACAACCCCGCCGATCTCGAGCGGGCCCGTGACTTTGCCAGGAACAACCCATGACCAACGGACGCATCGCCTTCCAGGGCGAACTGGGCGCCAACAGCCATGAGGCCTGCACCGCGGCGTTTCCCGACATGGAGCCCGTGCCGCACCCGACGTTCGAGGACGCGTTCGAGGCGATCAAGGCGGGCGACTGCCAGCTGGGCATGATCCCGGTCGAGAACTCCATCGCCGGCCGCGTGGCCGACGTCCATCACCTGCTGCCGTCCTCGGGGCTGAAGATCATCGGCGAGCGGTTCAAGCCGATCCACTTCCAGCTGATGGCCAATCCGGGCGTGAAGCTGGAGGACCTCAAGGTCGTCCAGAGCATGGCCATCGCCATCCACCAGTGCCGCGCGACGGTGCGCAGGCTGGGCCTGAAGGCCGACACGGTGGGCGACACCGCCGGCGCGGCGCGGATGCTGGCCGACCATCCCGATCCGCACCGGGCGGCGATCGCGCCCGCGCTGGCGGCGCGGATCTACGGCCTCGATATCCTGGCCCGCGACATCGAGGACACGCACAACAACACCACGCGGTTCATGATCATGACCGCTGACGCCGATCCCGAACCGCCGGCGGCGGGGGCGGACTGCGTCACCAGCTTCGTGTTCCGCGTCCGCAACCTGCCGGCCGCGCTCTACAAGGCCATGGGCGGGTTCGCGACCAACGGCGTCAACATGACCAAGCTCGAGAGCTACATGGAGAACGGCGCCTTCACGGCCACCTTCTTCTACGCAGAGGTCGACGGCCGGCCGGAAGACCCGGCGCTGCAGCGGGCCTTCGAGGAGCTGACGTTTTTCTCGGAGCGGTTCGAGATCCTCGGGACCTACCCCGCCGACCCCTTCCGCAAGCAGGTGTGAGGTTTTCCCTCCCCACTAAGGGGAGGGAAGTTATTCCTCGGCCCAGGCCTTGATCAGCTGGTGGGCGATGGCCAGGGGGCCCGGCGCGAAGGTGGCGTCGATCTCGCCGGCCAGAAGCTTGCGGGCCTCGGCTCGGGTGAACCAGCGGACTTCCGACAGTTCGGTCTGGTCGGGCGTGCCCTCATCGTCCTCCACCTCGGCCAGCAGGCCGATCATCAGCGAGGATGGGTAGGGCCACGGCTGGGTCGAGTGGTAGCGGACGTTGCGGGTGCGCAGGCCGGCCTCTTCGGCCAGTTCACGGGCGCAGGCCTCCTCGATGCTCTCGCCGGGCTCCAGGAAGCCGGCCAGGGCCGAGAACATGCCGGCGGGCCAGATCTCCTGGCGGCCCAGCATGCAGCGCTCGCCATGGTAGGCCAGCATGATCACCACCGGATCGGTGCGCGGGAAGTGCTCGACCTCGCAGGACGGACACTTGCGCTTCCAGCCGCCATCCATTGCGACGGAGGGCTGGCCGCAGGCGGCGCAGTACTGGTGCTTGCGGCGCCACTCGAACATCGCCTTGGCGGTAGAGCAGATCGCCGCCTCGGTGGCGGGAAGCTGCATGGCCACCTGGCGCAGGTCCTTGAACTCGCCCAGGCCCTGCAGGGGCCCGACGCCCGGGTCGGCGCTGCCCTCCATGTCGAGGGCGAAGATCGCGGTCTCCTTCCAGAGACCCATGAACAGCAGCCGCTCATTGCCGCCCGCCAGTTCGCCGACCAGCTTGGCCGGCAGATAGGCGATCTGGCTGCCGCCATCCTTGGTCTTTTCGACGAACGGCTTGCCGTTCCACAGGGCGATCCCGAGCGAGTCCGGCGAGGCGAGCTGTCGCGCCAGCCACTCGGCGTCGACCCGGCGCTCGCTGGCGCGGTCGAGGGGATTTCCGGCGAAGGTGTTCTGGAAGAAGGAGAGAGCCATGGCAGCGTTGTTAGCGCGGCAACGCGCCAAGCCCAACTCCCCGCGTGCCGAACGGCTCCAGTTCTGAAACAGTGGCGGCGGGAGAGGCGCCTGCAATGCGACCGGTAGTGTCGCGGGCGGGACGGGGGGAACACGGATCATGACGGAAAAGACCACGGCTGCGGCGCCCGCCGCGCGACCGACGTCGGGGGCGCCGGTCGGCCTGTTGGTGCTTCTGACCTGCACCAACGCGCTCAACATGATCGACCGCAACCTGCTGTCCAGCTTCGCGAACTTCCTGAAGCCGGAACTGCACCTGACCGACACGCAGTACGGCCTGCTCACCGGCCTGGTGTTCCTCGTCTTTTATGCGGTGGCGGGGCTGTTCATGGGCATGCTGGCCGACCTGTCGCACAGGCCCCGGCTGATCGCGGGCGCCATCGCGCTCTGGAGCCTGCTGACCGCGGCCTCGGGCGCGGCGCGGGGCTTCGTCTCGCTGGCGATCCCGCGGGCCCTGATCGGAATCGGTGAATCGGCGCTGACGCCCTCGGCCATGTCGCTTCTGGCCGACCGGGTTTCCCGCGCCCGCATGGGGCTGGCCAGCGCGATCTACTACATGGGCGTGCCGATCGGGACCGGAGCGGGCCTGCTGATCGCGGGCTACCTGGGCCCGGCCCTGGGCTGGCGGAACTGCTTCTACGTCATCGGGCTGGCCGGCATGATCCTGTCCGTGGCGTTCCTGTTCGTGCGCGAGCCGCGCCCGAAGCGGGCGGCGCATCTCTCCAAGGGGCCGGGGGTCGGCGTCCAGCTGCGTCTGCTGGGAGACGCCCTGAAGCGCTCGCCGGCGCTGGTGGCCACCATGGCCGGCGGCACGGCCCTGCATATCGCCGTGGGCGCGGCCCAGTTCGACCAGCTCTGGTTCGTGGCGGAGCGCGGTTTCGAGAAGGGCGAGATCGCCCGGCTGGCCGGATACATCACCGTCGTCGCGGGCGTCGCGGGCAACCTGTTCGGCGGCTTCATCGGCGACTGGTGGCATCGCCACATGAAGACCGGCCGGCCGATGGTGCTGGCGCTGCTGATGCTGGTGCTGGTGCCGCTGGCGTTCGTCTACCGTCTCGCGCCGGTCGGCTCGCCGATATTCTACATCGGCATGGGGATCGGCGTGTTCCAGCTGGCGGCCTTCTACGGCCCCACGTTCTCGACGGTGCAGTCGCTGGCGCCCGACAGCGCCCGGGCCACCGTGACGGCGTTCTACATCCTTTGCCTGAACGTGATCGGGCTGGGCATCGGCAACACCGGCGCGGGCTGGGCGATCGACCATTTCCGCGCCGCCGGCGTGGACCAGCCCTACACGGCCTCGGTCCTGGTATTCATCGGCATCTCCGCCCTGGCGATCCCGGCGTTCTTCCTGGCTGGCCGCTGGTCCAAGCGCGACGTCGAGCGGAACGACGCCGCGGCGGCGTAGGGCGGGCGCCCGCGCCTGCCCCCGCGGCGCCTGTACCCCGGCCCTCCGCGGGCTGTAGGATCGGGCCGCCGCGCCGCAGAGCGCCGGCGGGTGGAGGACGTCCCATGCTCTCGGTGGCCATTCGTAACGCGATGATCGTCGACGGCGCCGGCTCGCCCGGCCGGGTGGGCGACATCGGAATCTCCGGCGACCGTATCGTGGCCGTGGGCCAGGTCGAGGGCTCGGCCGAACTGGAGATCGACGCCCGCGGCAAGGTGGTCGCCCCCGGCTTCATCGACATCCACACCCACTACGATCCCCAGCTCTGCTGGGACCGCTACGCCACGCCGACGCCCGAGCACGGGGTCACCTCGCTGGTGATGGGCAACTGCTCGATCAGCCTGGCGCCTGTGCGCGAGGCCGACCGCACCCGCGCCATCCACCTGTTCGGGTCGGTGGAAGACATGGAAGGCCGGCTGCTGGAGGCGACGGTGCCGTTCTCGTGGGAGACCGTGCCCGACTATCTGGACTACCTGCGCAGGGGGCTCGGGCCCAACGTCGCGGTGATGATCGGTCACTCGATGATCCGGCTGTTCGTCATGGGGGCCGCCTCCCAGTCCCGCGCCGCTACGCCTGACGAGGTGGATCAGATGGCCGCCATCGTGCGCGAGGCCATGGATGCCGGCGCCCGGGGCATCTCCTTCACCTTCAACCACTTCGACGAGCACGGCGGGCCGCTGCCCTGTTCCTATGCCGAACGGGCCGAGACCCGCGCCCTGCTGGCCGAGGTGGCGAAGGCGGGCGGCGTGGTCGAGGTCGCGCCCAACTTCTTCAAGCGCGACATGGGCATCCCCACAGTGGATGAGTGGGGCGAACTGGCCCTGGAGACCGGAGCAACGGTCTCGCTCTCGCCGATCCTGGTGATGCCCAACATGCCGGGCGCCTGGCGCACGATCCTGGCCCGGGTGGTCCACTGGCGCGAGCGCGGCGCCCCGATCTACGCCCAGACCCAGGTGCGGCCGCTCGACATGACCATCCAGCTGGCCCACGGCTCGACCATCCTGTCGAAATCGCCGGCCTGGCGCGACAGCTTCGAGCAGCCGATGGAGGCCCGAAAGGCGCGCTACGCCGACCCGGAGGCCCGCAAGGTGCTGATCGCCGAAGGGGACCGGCTGCGCAACGCCATGAGCACGCTGACGGTCAAGCGCACCCGTTCAGACGCGGCCCGGCCCTATGAGGGGCGCAGTGTCGCCGAGATCGCCGAGACCGAGGGCAAGTCGTTCGTCGAGACGATGATGGACATCTCGCTCATGGACGGTCTTGAGACCGAATTCGGCCTCCTGGGCTTCCTACACGACGAGGCGGCCTCTGTGGCCGAGTTGCTGGACCATCCGGCCATGCAGGTGGGTTCGGGCGACGCGGGCGCGCACATCACCCAGTTCTCCGGGGCCGGCGACACCTGCTACCTGATCGAGAAGTTCGTGCGCGAGCGCGGTGACATGACCCTGGAGCGGGCCGTGCAACGCCTCACCTCGGACCTGGCCGCCCAGTGGGGCCTGACCGACCGGGGCGAACTGGCGGTGGGCAAGTACGCCGACGTGGTGGTGTTCGATCCGCAGACCATCGCCCGCGGCGAGGAGCAGTGGGTCGACGACGTGCCCGGCGGCAACGGCCGCTACATCCGCCGGCCGCAGGGCGTCGACCAGGTGATCGTCAACGGCAAGCTGCTGGTGGATCGGGGCGCCTATACCCCGGCCCAACCGGGGCGGCTGATCTAGCGCCTACTTGCCCCCGGGCCGGGAAACCGCCATATGCCGCCGCGGAGATCGGCGGCGGACGGGCGCCTCGCCAACCTGGTCAGGTCCGGAAGGAAGCAGCCACAACGGGTCACGCTCCGGGTTGCCGTTCGGTCTCCACCCTCATCTTTCCTCAGGGTCCGCAACTTTCGCGTGGCGCGGAAGTTGGCCGTCCCGTTACATGGCGCCATGGGCGACGACGACTTCCCGCGCGACGATTCCGAGCCGCCTGAGCGCGACCCGAACGCGGTCGACATGTTCGGCGAACCCGCGGCCGCGCCGCCGCCCGCGCCGACGCAGGAAAGCGCCGCCTACACCGTCATCGCGCGGAAGTACCGCCCGCAGACCTTCGACGACCTCTATGGCCAGGAGGCCATGGTCCGGACGCTGCGCAACGCCTTCGCCTCGGGCCGGATCGCGCACGCCTTCATGCTTACCGGGGTGCGGGGGGTCGGCAAGACCACCACGGCCCGACTGCTGGCCCGGGCCCTGAACTACCAGACCGACACGGTCGATACGCCAACGCTCGACTTCAAGGGCGAGGGCGTCCACTGCCGCTCGATCATCGAGGGGCGGCACATGGACGTGCTGGAGCTGGACGCCGCCTCGCGCACCGGGGTCGGTGACATCCGCGACCTGCTGGAGGGCGTGCGCTATGCGCCGGTGGAGGCCCGCTACAAGGTCTACATCATCGACGAGGTGCACATGCTGTCGACGGGGGCGTTCAACGCGCTCCTGAAGACGCTGGAAGAGCCGCCGCCGCACGCCAAGTTCATCTTCGCCACCACCGAGATCCGCAAGGTGCCGGTGACCATCCTGTCGCGGACCCAGCGGTTCGACCTGCGCCGGGTCGAGCCCGACGTGCTGGTCAAGAACCTGGAGATGATCTGCGAGAATGAGGGCGCCCGCGTCGAGGCCGAGGGGCTGATGCTCATCGCCCGCGCCGCGGAGGGCTCGGTCCGCGACGGCCAGTCGATGCTGGACCAGGCCATCGTCCAGGCCGATGCCGGGGTCACGGTCAGCGCGGCGTCGATCCGCGACATGCTGGGACTGGCCGACCGGGCCCAGACGATCTCGCTCTTCGAACAGATCATGCGCGGTGAGGCGGGGCCGGCCATCGAGACCTTCCGGGCGCTGTACGGCTACGGGGCCAATCCGGACCAGGTGGTCATGGACCTCCTGGACCACACGCACGGCGCCTCGGTGGCCAAGGCCATCGGGCCGCAGGCCCTGGTGCTGCCGAAGGAACAGGCGCTGCGGCTGGCGGCGGTGGGAAGCGCGGTGTCGGCCGGGACCCTGTCGCGGATCTGGCAGCTGACGCTGAAGGCCTATGAGGAAGTGCGTCGTGCGCCGGATGCGGCGGCGGCGGTGGACATGGCGCTGATCCGGCTGGCCTACGCCGCCGACCTGCCCGGCCCGGAAGAGGCGCTGAAGCGCCTGCAGGCGGGCGACGCCCTGGCCGGAGGCCCCGGCGGGCCGGGCGCCGGCGGGGGTCCGTCCGGCGGCGGCATCGGCGGCGGGACTGCCGCGCGGGGCGCGACCAACGCGGTGGCGCGCCAGTCGATGCCGCAGGCCCAGCCCTCGCCCGAGCCGATGGCCGTGCTGCAGACCTTCGAGGACATGCTGGCGCTGATCGACAGGCGCCGCGACGTGACCCTGAAGATGGACGTGGAGCGCTACATCCGTCCGATCAGTTTCCGGCCGGGCGCCATCGAGTACGAGCCCGCGCCCGGCGCCCCGGCGAACCTGGCCCAGCGGCTGGTCGCCCGGCTGAAGGACTGGACGGGCGAGCGCTGGCTAATCGCCGCCCAGGGCGGCGGCGGGGCCGAAAGCGCCTGGGAAAAGGAAAAGCGCGAGCAGCGCGAAGTCCGCGTCGAGATCGAGCAGGACCCCTTCGTGCAGTCGGTAATGGTCGCCTTCCCGGGAACCGAGATCATCGGCATCCGCAACCTGGCCCAGCCCGAACCCGTCGAGGCCGCCGCCGAGCCGCCGGTGGAGACGGACGACGATGAGGACTGACATCTGCTTCCCTGCCATCAGAGTGAGTGTGTGACCCGATGAAAGACCTCGGTTCGATCATGAAGCAGGCCCAGGCCATGCAGCAGCGCATGGCCGAGGCGCAGGAGAGGATCGGCGCGCTGGAAGTCGAGGGCACGTCCGGGGGCGGCATGGTCAGCGTCACCCTGCGTGGCTCGGGCGAACTGGCGAAGGTGGTGCTGGATGACAGCCTGATGGCCCCCGGCGAGGGAGAAGTTGTCTCCGACCTCGTGGTCGCCGCCCACGCCGACGCCAAGCGCAAGCTGGACGCCGCCCAGGCCGACATCATGCGCGAGGCGGCCGGGCCGCTGGCGGGGATGAACATTCCCGGCATGCCGAAGTTCTAGCGTGGCCGCGTCCGCAGGACCCGAGATCGAGCGGCTGATCAGCCTGCTGTCGAAGCTGCCGGGGCTGGGGCCACGTTCTGCGCGGCGGGCGGCGCTGGCGCTGCTGAAGCGGCGCGAACAGCTGCTGAACCCGCTGGCCGACGCCCTGGCCGAAGCGGCGGCGCGGGTGCGGACCTGTCAGGTCTGCGGCGCCCTCGACACCCAGGACCCCTGCGCCATCTGCTCGGACCACCACCGTGACGCCGCCCTGATCTGCGTGGTCGAGGAGGTTGGCGCGCTCTGGGCCATGGAGCGGGCCAGCGCCTTCCGCGGCCGCTATCACGTGCTGGGCGGCCTGCTGTCGGCTCTGGACGGGGTCGGGCCGGACGCGCTGCGGGTAAGCTCGCTGGTGGCGCGCGCCTCGGCGGGCGAGATCTCGGAGGTGATCCTTGCCCTGCCTGCCACCGTCGATGGCCAGACCACGGCGCACTACCTGGCGGATCGGCTGGCGGACGCCGGGGTCTCGGTGACCATGCTGGCGCGCGGCGTGCCGGTCGGGGGCGAACTGGACTGGCTGGACGACGGCACCATCGCCCAGGCCATGCGGGCGCGCCGGCCGGCATAGCGCCGCTGGCCGCGACTCACTTAAGGCCTTAAGAACACAGCATGAACGGGTTGCTGCTCTTCGCCATTGCTTGCGCGGTCCTGGCCGCGATCGCCATCGGCTGGGCGCTTCGTGAGCGCGGGCGGGCGGCGGCGGCCGAGATGCGGATGGCCTTCCTGCAGGAGCAGGGCGAGATGGTCCGCGCCCAGCTGACCCAGTCGGCGGCCAGCGTCGCCGAGGAGATCCTGCGCAAGAATGACGAGGCGGTGTTCAATCGCGAACAGCTGGCCCAGGCGCGGCTGGAGGCCCAGCTGAAGCCCGTGGCCGAGACCCTCCAGAAGTTCCAGGAGCAGGTGACCGCCGTCGAGAAGGCCCGCGCCGAGGATACCGGCGGCCTCAAGGAACAGATCGCCCAGATGCTGCAGGCGGCGACCGCCACCCAGGACGAGGCGCGCAAGCTTTCATCGGCGCTGCGACGCGGCGCCGGCGTCCAGGGGCGCTGGGGCGAGCAGACCCTGCGCAACGTGCTGGAGGCCGCGGGCCTCACCAACCGCTACGACTTCGACGAACAGACCTCGACAGACACCGAGGAGGGCCGCCGCCGTCCCGACGTGACCGTGCGTCTGCCGGGCGGGGCGCTGTTCGTCATCGACGCCAAGTGCTCGCTGAACGCCTTCCTGGAGCTGCAGGAGGCCGTGGACGATTTCGGCCGCGACGCCGCGGGCCTGCGCCATGTGGAGAGTGTGCGGGGCCACATCCGCGGGTTGTCGGCCAAGGCCTACTGGGACCAGTTCGACGCCTCGCCCGACTTCGTGGCCATGTTCGTGCCCCTGGACTCGGCCCTGGCGGCCGCGCTGGACAGGGCGCCGGATCTGATGAACGAGGCGATGGACCGGCGCGTGGTGATCGTCACGCCGTCCACCCTGTTCGCGCTCTGCAAGGCGGTGGTCTACGGCTGGCGGGTCGAGGAGCAGGCGGCCAACGCCCAGAAGATCGCCGAGCTAGGCCGCGAGCTCTACAAACGCATCGCCGTCATGGGCGCGCACGCCGGTTCGGT
Organism: Pseudomonadota bacterium; assembly: GCA_963205005.1. Lineage (GTDB taxonomy): Bacteria > Pseudomonadota > Alphaproteobacteria > Caulobacterales > Caulobacteraceae > Phenylobacterium. The sequence goes on along the minus strand of CAUJHW010000158.1, from coordinate 12,997 downwards.
GGGCAAGGCGCTGGAGGCGGCGGTCAGCCGCTACAACCAGTTCGTGGGCTCGCTCGAAACCCAGGTTCTGACCCAGGCCCGCCGGTTCGAGGACCTTAAGGTCGAGCACCAGGGCAAGTCGGTCGAGCTGCTGGAGCCGCTGGAAAGCGCTGTTCGGCCGCTGTCCAAACTCTCGGCGGCCGAGGCGCCGCCGGTTCGGCTTGTCGCCGGAGACGAAGGGTAGCGACCTTGTCCTACCTTGACGCTCAGTTTTAGGGACCTTACCTGCGGCCCATGGCATTGCGTGAGATCCTCGTCGTTCCCCATCCGGCTCTGAAGCAGGTGTCCCAGCCCGTCGAAAGGGTCGACGACGAGCTGCGCGCCCTGATGGATGACATGCTGGAGACCATGTACGACGCCCCCGGCATCGGTCTGGCCGCCATCCAGATCGGCGTGCCCAAGCGGGTGATCGTCATGGACCTCGCCCGCCAGGACGAGCCGAAGCAGCCGCAGTATTTCGTGAACCCCGAGATCCTCTGGTCCTCGGACGAAACCGCCCCCTACGAAGAAGGCTGCCTGTCGGTGCCTGAGATCTTCGACGAGGTGGATCGTCCGGCGCGGGTGAAGCTGCGCTACCTGAACTACCAGGGCGAGCAGATCGAGGAAGACGCCGACGGCATGTACGCCGTCTGCATCCAGCACGAGATGGACCACCTGGACGGCGTGCTGTTCATCGACCACCTGTCGCGCCTGAAGCGTGAGCAGGCGATCAAGAAGGTCAAGAAGCTGGTCCGCGCGGCCTAGGGTTCGGACTGAGTGCGCAGTCCACAGATTCAGGGTTTCCGCTCATCCCGGCGAATGCCGGGATCCAGATTCTAAGGCCGGAAGGCTGACGGGAAGCACCAGCGGCCCTAGATCCCACGCAAGCGCTGTTCCATCTGGGTCCCGGCATTTGCCGGGATGAGCGGTATTGGGCGAACGTTCCCTCCGACGCCCGTGCGCGCTACACCTCGGCCATGCGTCTCGCCTTCCTCGGCACACCCGATTTCGCCGTCTCGGCCCTGGCCGCCATCGTGGCGGCCGGCCATGAGGTGGCCTGCGTCTATTCCCAACCACCCGCGCCGCGCGGAAGGGGGCATGAGCTGAAGCCGTCGCCGGTCCACGCTTTCGCCGAAAGCCACGGCATTGCGGTACGCACGCCCGTCTCCATGCGGGACCCCGCCGAGATCACAGCCTTCGCCGACCTGAACCTGGACGCCGCCGTGGTTGTGGCCTTCGGTCAGATCCTGCCCGCGTCCGTGCTGGACGCCCCCCGCCTGGGCTCGTTCAACGTCCACGGCTCCCTGCTGCCGCGCTGGCGGGGCGCCGCGCCGATCCAGCGGGCGATCATGGCCGGCGACAGTGTCACCGGCGTCCAGGTGATGCGGATGACCGAAGGGCTGGACGAGGGCCCGGTGCTGTCCACCGCCACTGTGCCCATCGAGGCTCTGGAGACCGCCGGGACCCTGCACGACAAGATGGCCGCGGCGGGGGCTGAGCTGATCGTCCGGACGCTCGCCGACATCGAGGCCGGGCGGGCGGTGGAGATGCCGCAGCCGGACGACGGCGTAACCTATGCGAAGAAGATCCGCCCGCAGCATGCCCGCCTCGACTGGACGAAGCCCGGGCCGGGGCTGGACGGGAAGATCCGCGGGATGTCTCCGTTCCCGGGCGCCTGGTTCGAACTGCCGACCGAAAAGGGCCCCGTGCGGGTCAAGGCGTTGCTGTCGGCCTTCGAGGACGCCGCCGGCGAGCCCGGGGTCACCCTGGACGACCGTCTGCTGGTGGCGACCGGCGAGGGTGCGGTGCGGCTGCTGAAGGTGCAGCGCGAGGGCCGGGGGCCGCAGGACGCCGAGACCTTCCTGCGCGGGACGCCCGTGCCCGCCGGGACGCGGCTGGGCTGATGCCCCGCTACCGCCTGCTCATCGAATATGACGGCCGGCCCTATCACGGTTACCAGGCCCAGGCGGCGCTCGCCTCGGTGCAGGGGTCGCTGGAGCGCGCGATCAAGGCCTTCTGCGGCGAGGACATCCGGCTGCAGGCGGCAGGCCGGACGGACGCCGGTGTTCATGCTACCGGGCAGGTGGTCCACGCCGACCTGACCCGGGACTGGCCGGCGGAGACCGTCCGCAACGCCGTGAACTTCCATCTGATCCCCGAACCGGTCTGTGTGCTGGAAGCCACGGTGGCGCCCGAGGGCTGGCATGCCCGGTTCTCGGCCACCGAGCGGCGCTATCGCTACCGCATCCTCAACCGCAGGAGCCCGCCGGCGCTGGACCAGGGCCGGGTCTGGCACGTGAAGAAACCACTGGACGCCGAGGCCATGCACGCCGCCGCCCACGTGCTGGTGGGCCACCACGACTTCACCACCTTTCGCGACCTGGCCTGCCAGGCGAAGTCGCCGGTCAAGACGCTGGATGTGGCGGTGGTGCGCCGCGAGGCCGACGAAGTGATCCTCGAATTCGCCAGTCGCTCATTCCTGCACCGGCAGGTCCGCTCGATGACCGGCACGCTTGCCGAAGTGGGCGTCGGACGCTGGACGAAGGCCGACGTCGCCGCCGCCCTCGAAGCCCGTGACCGCCGCGCCTGCGGCCCGGTCGCGCCGGCGGAAGGGCTGTACCTGACGGACGTCAGCTACGGCTGATCCAGATCATTTAATGTCAAAATACCGTTCAATGATCCGCGCATAAACCTTCTGCAGGGTGCGGATCTCCTCGACGGGCGCGCGCTCGTCGACCTGGTGCATGGTCCGGCCAACCAGGCCCACTTCGATCACCGGGCACAGGGCGCGGATGAAACGGGCGTCGGACGTGCCGCCGCTGGTGGAGAGTTCCGGCGGCGCGCCAGTGATATCCGAGACCGCCGACGCCACAAGGTCGGTGAATGCGCCGCGTTCGGTCAGGAACGCCTCGCCGCTGATCTGCGGGGTCACCGTCACCGTTCCCTTGAAACCGTCAGCTACCTTGTTTGCTTCAATATTAAACCAATCTGCAAGGGATTGGCCCGTGTGGTTCGGATTGAAGCGGATGTTCAGGCGGGCGCGGGCCACGCCCGGGATCACGTTGGTGGCCGTGTTGGGGACGTCGATCCAGGTCACTTCAAGATTGGACGGCTGGAACTCGGCGTAGCCGTCATCCAGCTGGCGCGCCTGCAGCGCCGCCAGCAGGCGGATCAGCACCGGAGCCGGGTTCGCGGCCCGGTGCGGGTAAGCCACGTGACCCTGGATGCCCTCGACGACGATCTCGGCGTTGATCGAGCCCCGCCGGCCCACCTTGACCATGTCGCCAAAGGTCTCGGCCGAGGTGGGCTCGCCCACCACGCAGTGATCGATCACCTCGCCCTCGGCGGCCAGGGCCTCCACCACCAGCTTGGTGCCGTGGGTGGCCACGCCCTCCTCGTCGCCGGTGATGAGGAACGAGATCGAGCCTGTGACCTTGCCGGCGGCGATGGCCTCCGAGACGGCGGCTGCGAAGGCGGCAATGGCGCTCTTCATGTCGACGGCGCCGCGCCCGATGAGCACGCCATCCACCACCTCGGCCCCGAAGGCGTCCTTGGACCACGCTGCTGCGTCACCCACCGGCACGACGTCGGTATGCCCGGCGAAGCAGAGGTTCGGCCGCGCGGTCCCGTAGCGGGCGTAGAGGTTCTCGATCTCGCCGAACTTCATCCTCCGGCAGACGAAGCCGAGGTCTTTCAGCGTGTCCTCGACGATGGACATGGCCCCGGCGTCGGCGGGCGTTACCGATGGACGGCGGATCAGCTGGCGGGTCAGTTCGACGGCGTCGATCACTCTCGTCCCCGGGACAGGATTTGCTAGGTTCAGGCCTCGTCTAGACCGGATCGAGCCCATGCCCAAGATCGACATTGCCGCGCTGCCCGTCCGCAGCGGCTCGGCCTACCCCTCGCCATTCGACGCGCCCTGCGCGGGGCGCACACGCCGCGCCCTGGGCGACGCCGTGGGCCTGGACCAGTTCGGCGTGAACCTGCAGAAGCTCGCGCCGGGGGCCTGGACCAGTCAGCGGCACTGGCACACCACCGAGGACGAGTTCGTCTGGGTGGTCTCGGGCGAGGTGGTGCTGGTCACCGACGAGGGTGAGACCGTCATGGGGCCGGGCGACTGCGCGGGCTTCAAGGCGGGCGTGCCCAACGGCCACCACATCCAGAACCGATCGGACAACGAGGCCGTGCTGCTGGAGATCGGCACGCGCGACCCCGACCATGACGCCTGCGATTATCCGGACATCGACATGATCGCCGGCCCCGACGGCGCTTACCGCCACCGCGACGGGACGGCCTATCCGGAGGACTGAGCGCGTCCGGGGTCGCGGCCGGATCCGGCCAGAAGGCTCCAGCCCAGCACGTAGCAGAGGATCGGGCTGAGCCCGAAGCCCAACAGCGGTGTCGGGTAGTTGCCGGTCAGGGCGGCCACCACGACGCCGGCGAAACCTGCCGCCAGCGTCAGGGCCATGACCCGCCGGGTGGGGTCACCAAGGCCGAGGGCGACAAGCGCGGCGACAGGCAGCGCCAGACCCAGGCTCGCCACGAGCCCCGCAGGCGCCGAATGGTGGAACGCCAGTGGCAGTATGCCCTCGACCAGGGTCACGGCCGGTAGGGGATCGGGGCGTGTCCACGCCCAGGCCGCCGCCGCGACGGACAGGCCTGACAGCAGCCAGGCGGTAGGCGAAGGTCGGAGCGCGGCGACGGTCAGCAGGCCCGCGGCCATGGCCGTGGCGATGGCGGCGTCGGCCTGCAGGGCCGCGCCCAGCAGGGCCAGACCCGCTGCGAGCATCGATAGCGGCCCGTTCCGGCGGGCGGCCGCCGCCAGCAGGAACGGCAGGGCGATGACGCCGACGTGCATCAGGAGCGGGCCTGCCCGCACCCAGCGCCGGACCCCCTCCAGCGGGACGCCGAAGAAGGCTGTCAGCAGGACGGCCGCGCCTCCCGCCAGGGCCGCCGCCCCGAGGCCGCGTCCCGGAAGCTGTGGCCAGGCGAGCAGACCTGCGCCGAGCAGCGCGCCTACGGCCAGTCCTGTTGCGTTCAGGATCAGATAGCTCCGTGGCGCGCCGAGCCAGGCCAGTACGATCAGACCGATGCCGACCGCAACGGCGGCGGCCCCCAGGCCGATCGCATACGTCCTGGCGCGGTCCATCGCCGGTCGTCGCCGGACGTCTAGTCGCGCAGCAGTTCGTTGATGCTGGTCTTGGAGCGCGTGCGCTCATCGACGGTCTTCATGATCACCGCGCAGTAGGTCGACGGCATGCCCTCGTGCGGGCTCGGGCGGGAGCCGGACATGATCACCGAATAGGGCGGCACTTCGCCGGTGATCACCGCGCCGGTCTTGCGGTCGACGATCGGGGTGGTGGACGTCAGGTAGACGCCCATGGACAGCACGCTGCCCTCGCGGACGATGACGCCCTCGGCCACTTCGGAGCGGGCGCCGATGAAGCAGTTGTCCTCGATGATGGTCGGGTTGGCCTGCAGCGGCTCCAGCACGCCGCCGATGCCCGCGCCGCCGGAGATGTGGCAGTTCTTCCCGATCTGGGCGCAGGAGCCCACCGTGGCCCAGGTGTCGACCATGGTGCCCTCATCGACATAGGCGCCGATGTTGACGAACGACGGGGTCATGATCACGCCCTTGGCGATGTAGGCGCCCTTGCGCACCACGCAGCCCGGCACGGCGCGGAAGCCGGCGGCCTCGAAGCGGGCGGCGTCCCAGCCGGTGAACTTCGACGGCACCTTGTCCCAGTAGGGACCGGGGGGCGGGGCCTCGACCAGGCTGTTGGGCGTCAGGCGGAACATCAGCAGGATCGCCTGCTTGGCCCACTGATTGGTGATCCACTGGCCGTCTGCGGCCCGCTCGGCGACCCGCAAGCTCCCGTTGTCGAGATGCTCGATCGTCTCGCGTACGGCGTCGCGGACCTCGCCCTTTGTGGCGGTGTTGATGCTGTCGCGCGCCTCCCAGGCGGCTTCGATGATGCGCTTCAGGTCGTCGGACATTCAGGCGGCCCCCTTCAGCCGGGCGTCGCGCAGGAAGGGCGCGAGCTTCTCGGTGCGGTGATGGACAAAGTCGGCGGCGCAGTCGGCGGCGTGGGCCCCGACCAGCACGGTGGTCATGCCGAGGGACGCGGCGGGCGCCAGGTTGCGCTCGGCATCCTCGAAGAAGGCGGTGACGGCGGGATCGATGCCGTGGGCCTCGCCGATGCGGGCAAAGGCATCGGGACTGGGCTTGGGCTCGTAGCCGGCCGAGCCGATGTGGAAAACGTCGTCGAACAGGTGGCTGAGGCCCAGCCGCTCCAGCACGCGGATAGCGTGGATCTCGTCGGCGTTGGTGAAGATCAGCCGCCGGCCCGGCAGTCGCTCAAGGGCGGCCAGCAGGTCCGGATCGTGGGCCAGGGCCTCCAGCGACATGTCGTGGAAGATGGCGTGGAAATCGGCCGGGTCGACGCCGTGGTTCAGCATCATTCCCTTCAGCGTCAGGCCGTGCTCGGCCAGGTAGGCCTTCTGCAGCCGGAACGCCTCGTCGCGGGGCAGGCCGGTGACCTTCTCCACGAAGTCGGTCATCCGCACAACGATCTCCGCCATGAAGCCGGATTCCGCCGGGTAGAGGGTGTTGTCCAGATCGAACAGCCAGGTGTCGACGTGGCGCAGGTCGGCGCTCATCTGCAGACCAGAGTGCCGGACCCGTGCTCGGTGAACAGTTCCACCAGCATGGCGTGAGGGCGGCGGCCGTCCAGGATGACCACGGCCTCGACGCCGGCCTCGACGGCCTCGATGGCGGTCTCCAGCTTGGGGATCATGCCCCCGGTCGCCACCCCGTCGGCGATGGCCGCGCGGGCCTCGGCCACCGAGAGCTGGCGGATCAGCTTGCCGTCCTTGTCGAGCACGCCGGCCACATCGGTGAGCAGCAGCATGCGTTTGGCGCCCAGCGCTCCGGCCAGGGCGCCGGCGACGGTGTCGGCATTGATGTTGTAGGTCTGGCCTTCGGCCGAGACCCCGATCGGGGCGATCACCGGAATGTAGTCCTCGTCGGCGCCGATCAGGGCGTCGATCAGGGTGGTATCGATGGCTGTGGGCTGGCCCACAAAGCCGAGGTCGACCACCTTCTCGATCTCTGAGTCCGGATCCTTCCTGGTGCGGGTGACCTTCTCCACCGTGATCAGCCGGGCGTCCTTGCCCGACAGGCCCACGCCGCGCACCTTGGCCTCGGCGCCGGCCTGGGTGATCCAGCTGGCGATCTCCTTGTTGATCGCGCCGGACAGGACCATCTCGGCCACTTCCATGGTGGCGGCGTCGGTGACGCGCAGACCGTCGATGAAGGTCGACTTCACGCCCGCGCGTTCCAGCATGGCCGAGATCTGCGGGCCGCCGCCATGGACCACCACCGGGTGCAGGCCCAGCATCTTCAGCAGCACGACGTCGGTGGCGAACAGGCGCGCAACCGATTCCTCGCCCATGGCGTGGCCGCCGTATTTGATGACCACGGTCTCGCGGTCGTAGATCTGGATGTAGGGCAGGGCTTCCGCCAGGGTCTTCGCTGTCGCCCAGCCCTGCTCTTCCGTCTCTTCGCTCAATGCACCGTCCTCGAAACTCGCGGGGGTCCGATAGCGGACGGGGGCGGGCCTGTCACCCGCGCTGCGCATTGTGAACGGTGCGGTTCAGATATCCACTTCCGGAAGCAGCCGCGCGAAGTGGCGCTCGACAGCGGCGTAGCACTCGCAGGCGGCGCGCTCGAGGCCCGGACGGTCAAGGATCTCGACCCGGCCCCGCCGCGTGCGGATCAGGCCGCGATCCTGCAGGGCGCCGGTGACCGCGGTGACCGTGGTGCGCTGGATTCCCAGCATCTCGGCCAGCGATTCCTGGGTCAGGTGGATGATGTCGTCGGCGGCCCGGTCGTGGGTGGCCAGCAGCCAGCGGCAGGCGCGCGCCTCGGCCTTGTGCAGGGCGTTGCAGGCGACCGACTGCATCATCTGGGCAAGCAGGGCGTCGGCATAGCGCGAGAACAGATCGCCCAGGCGCGGAGAGGCGGCCTTGGCGGCGGCGAGGCGGCTGGTGGGAATGGCCAGGGCGGCGCCGCCGATCTGCACCACGGCGCGGCCGAACGCGGGCTTGTGGCCCTCGCTGACGATCCCGCCTACCGCGCCCTCGCGGCCGATGGTGGCTGCCTCCACCTCGCGCCCGTCGCGGGTCACGATCAGCAGGGAGGCCATGGTCCGGTGGCAGGGGAAGTAGGTGGTCTCGACATCGTCGCCGGGTTCGAACAGCACCTGGCCGCGGACCAGAGGCGCCGTTTCAAGTCTCGGCTCCAGCAGGGCCAGCTCCGGAGCTGACAGCGCGGCGAGCAGCCGGTTTGCGCGGGGCTGCGCCGCCGGCGTCGTCGGCCGGCGGTGCGGTTCAGTAACAGTCCTGGGCATGGCGGAGCGGGGTCTCGCGAACTCAACCCCGCTTCAACGCCCCAAGGTCCAGCTTGTTGCGTCGGCCACCCGACATTGCAGAGACGGCTAGATCGAGCGGGCGACCACTTCCTTCATGATCTCGCTGGTGCCACCGTAGATCCGCTGGACCCGGGCGTCGCGCCAGAGGCGGGCGATCGGGTACTCGTTCATGTAGCCGGCCCCGCCATGCAGCTGCAGGGCCGCGTCGCAGATTTCCCACTGCAGTTCGGTGTGGAACAGCTTGGCGGCCGAGCCCTCGGCGGCGGTCAGCTTGCCTTCAAGGTGGCGCGCCAGGCACCAGTCGATGTGGGCCCAGCCGGCCTGCAGCTTGGCCTTGAGGCCGGCCAGGGTGAAGCGGGTGTTCTGGAAGTCGAACACCGACTGGCCGAACGCCTTGCGCTCCTTGGTGAACTTCACCGCCTCGTCGAAGGCCCGCTGGGCGCCGGCCTGCCCGGAGATGGCGATGCCCAGGCGCTCCTGCGGCAGCTGGCTCATCAGGTAGGCGAAGCCGCGGCCTTCTTCGCCCAGGCAGTTGGTGATGGGCACCCGCACGTCCTGGAAGAAAAGTTCCGAGGTGTCGGCCGAGTTCTGGCCGATCTTGTCGAGGTTGCGGCCGCGCTTGAAGCCCTCGCGGGTGGCCTCGACCAGGATCAGCGAGATGCCCTTGCCGCCAGCGTTGGGGTCGGTCTTGGCCACGACGATGATCAGGTCGGCGTTCTGGCCATTGGTGATGTAGGTCTTCGAGCCGTTGATCACGTACTCATTGCCGTCGCGCAGCGCCGTGGTGCGCACCGACTGCAGGTCCGAGCCGGTGCCCGGCTCGGTCATGGCGATGGCGGTGATCGCCTCGCCGGAGACCATCTTCGGCAGCCACTGCTGCTTCTGGTCTTCCGAGCCGTAGTTGAGGATGTAGTCGGCGACGATGTCCGACTGCAGGGTGATGCCCGCGCTGGAGCCGGCGTAGGCCAGTTCCTCGTCGATCACCGCGTTGAAGCGGAAATCCAGGCCCAGGCCGCCATACTCGGCCGGCAGGGTCGGGCACAGCAGTCCGGCCTCGCCGCAGGCCAGCCAGAACTCGCGGTCCACCTTGCCCTCTTCCTCCCAGCGGTCGAGGTGCGGATAGAGCGCCTTGTCGAAGAACTTGCGGACCTGGTCGCGGAACAGGTTGAGGTCCTGGTCGTAGACGGCGCGGCTGTCGGTCTGGATCATGGCGGGGTTCCTGGCGTTTGCCCGCCAATTAACCGCCTGACGCTGCGTCCGCCTAGCGTCCGGCCGAGGACAGGGTCCGCGCCTCGACCGCGCGCCACTCGTCGGAGAAGTCGCAGTCGGCGTAGGCGTCGAAGTAGGGGCCGCCCAGGGTGAAGTGGGCGATCTTCGCCTGCGGATTGTGATCGTACTCGTCGACCAGCCAGTTCCATTCCAGCGGCAGGGCGCCGATCAGGCTGTCGTCGCCAAGCCAGCGGAACTGGTGCAGGTCGAGCCCGCTGGCGCTCGACACGTACTGCGGCGTCAGCGCCCGGCAGCGGGCGTTGTTGAGCAGCATCACGCTGGACCAGTTCTTCTTGGCGTAGCGCGCCTGCGGATTGTTCAGGAACTTCACCGTGCCGCGCGGCGTGTAGTCGTGCTGGCAGACCATGACGGCGTAGCGGTCGTCGGCAAGCGCGAACAGCTCGGCGATGTCGGCCCGGACCAGCATGTCGCAGTCCATGAACAGCGACCAGCCCGCGTAGTCCGACAGATAGGGCGTCAGGAACCGGGAGAACGAGAACTCCGTCGACTGGGCCGCGACCCGCTCACGCTGGAACACGCCGGCCAGGCTGGACAGGTTGATCGGCGTGAACCGGACCGGCCGCGAGCTGGTCTCGATCAGGCTCTGGCAGAGTACGTGATAGGCGGCGATTTCCTGGCGATCGTAGCCGATGAAGACGTCCAGCACGGGCGGTCGGGTCACGCCGGGTTCCTCTGTCAGGGGGCGCAGGCGGCGAGGATCTCGGCGCGAAGCTGCGGGATGCCGGTTCCCTTCTCCGAGGAGGTCGCCAGCACTCGGGGGAAGGCGGCGGGGCGCTTGGCGATCTTGCGGGTTGTCTCGGCGGTGACCTGGGCCACGTCGCGCACGCTCAGCTTGTCGGCCTTGGTCAGCACGATCTGGTAGGAGACGGCGGCCAGGTCGAAGGCCTCCATGGCCTCGAGATCCACGTCCTTCAGGCCGTGGCGCGAATCGATCAGCAGATAGGCGCGCTTCAGGTTCGGCCGTCCGCGGAGGTAGGACCGGCCCAGGTTCTGGAACTTGTTCTTGGCCTCGCGGCTGACCTTGGCGAAGCCATAGCCGGGGAGGTCGACCAGCCTCAGGGTCTCGTCGGCGACGAAGAAGTTGATCTCCCGCGTCCGTCCAGGCGCTGTCGACGCCCGCGCCAGGTGGGTCCGTCCGGTGACCGCGTTGATCAGCGACGACTTGCCCACGTTGGAGCGGCCGGCGAAGGCCACTTCCGGCAGGTCGGCCGGCGGCAGGCCGGCGATCGCCACCGCGCCCATCAGGAAGCTGACAGGGTGGGCGAAGAACACCCGCGCGGCCTCCAGCGCCTCCTCGTCGAAGGCGGCGTCCACGGGGCCGGCGGGCGCGTCCGTCATCCGGTCGCCTGGGTCTGGCCCCGGAGGCGGCGGATGATCTGGTCGATCGGGTTGTCCACCTTGAAGCGGCGCATGATCACGTACTGCTGCAGGGCAGTCAGGCAGTTCGACCAGGTGTAGTAGACCAGCAGGCCGACCGCGAACTGCGCCATGATGAAGGTGAACAGCAGCGGCATCAGCTGGAAGATCCGCTGCTGCAGAGGGTCGGGCGCCGGCGGGCTCATCGAGGTCGTGAGCCAGGTGGTGATCCCGTAGAGGATCGGCAGCACGCCGATGTGCAGGCTGGTGCCGAGCAGCGCGCCGATCAGCGGGGCCGTGCTGGGATCCCAGGGGATCAGGCCGAACAGGTTGAAGATCGTCGTCGGGTCGCGCGCCGACAGGTCCTGGATCCAGCCCACGAACGGGGCGTGCCGCATGTCGATGCTGATCTGCAGAACCTTGAACAGGGCGAAGAAGACCGGGATCTGCAGGAAGATCGGGAAGCAGCCGGCCAGCGGGTTGACCTTCTCGCGCTGGTACAGGGCCATCAGCTCCTGCTGCTGCTTGGCCGGGTCGTCCTTGAACTTGACCTTCAGTTCCTCCATCGCCGGCTGGACCTTCTTCATCTTCGTCATCGACTCGTACTGCTTGTTGGCAAGCGGGAAGAAGACGAGACGGACGACGACGGTCAGGGCCAGGATGGCGACGCCGAAGTTGCCGACCTGCAGGAAGAGGTAGGCCAGGAACTGCGACATCGGCCGGGTGAGGAACCAGAGCATCCCCCAGTCGATGGCTTCGTCCAGGTGGGCGGCGCCCAGGCTGGACTGGTAGGCCTTGAGCACCGGCTCCTGCTTGGCGCCGGCGAAGACGTTGAGGGTCGTGGAGACCTGCTGGCCCACAGGGATCGACCGGGCCTGGCCGACGAAGTTGGCGTCGAAGATGTCGAGGCCGGGTGTCTTGGTGATCCGATAGCGGCCTTCGAAGCGCTCGGAGGGGGCCGGGATCAGGGCGGCCAGCCAGTAGTGGTCGGTGATGCCGATCCAGCCGCCGGTGGAGGTGTGGGCCGGGCCGCCGCCCTCCTTTTCCCACTTCTTGTATTTGATCGGCTGGCGCTTGCCGTCCATCCAGCCCATGCCGCCCTCGTGGACGACGGAGTTCTTGCCCAGGCCCTCGGGCAGGCCCTGGCGCTGGATCGAGCCATAGGGCGCGAGCGTGATCGCCGCGGCGCCGGTGTTGGCCACGGTGTCCTTCACCGTGAACATGAACTTGTCATCGACCGAGATGACCCGGGTGAAGGTCAGGCCCTGGCCGTTGGCGTAGGTGAGCGTCACCGGCTGGCCGGGCGCGAGCACCGAGCCCTGGGCCAGCGTCCAAACCGTCTGGGCGTTGGGCAGGCCCGGCACGTTGGCGCCGGTCCAGCCCATGTCCGCGAACCAGGCGTGCTCGGCGCCCTCGGGGCGCAGCAGTTCAACGGGCGGCGAGGCCTTGTCGAGGGTCTCGCGGTAGCCGACCAGATAGAGGTCGTCGATCCGTCCGCCGCGAAGGGACAGCGAGCCCTTGAGCGACTTGGTGACGATCGGCACGCGCGGGCTGGCCGCGACGGCGGCGGCGCGGGTCATGGCCTGCGGAACCTGAGGCGCGGCGAGGCCGGGCCCGGCGCCGATGGCGGCCGCGGGCTGGGTCGCGGCGACGGCCGCCGCCTCCGCCTGCCGCGCCCGATCCTGGGGCGCGATCACGAAGAACTGGTAGACCATCAGCAGCAGGGCCGCGCACACGAAGAAGATGATCGTGTTGCGGGTGTTGTCGTCTCTCATGTGCGGGGACGCGGGTTTCCAACGGGGGAAGGGGCAGGCCCACTGACATGGGGGGCCGTGCGATCGGCGGCGAGCCTTAACAGCGCGCTTTTCACATCGTCAAGCAAACGGGTCCAGGCGCGAGTC
>CAUJHW010000157.1 GCA_963205005.1 Pseudomonadota bacterium | reverse complement strand
TGTCAAATGTACGCGTATGCATACGCGAACGAATGCGACGGCCAAAGGACAAGGCGGCGGGCCTGAGCCCCGCGGAGCGGACCCGGCAGTGGCGCGAACAGCGCCAGCGCCTCGGGCTCGTGAAGCTGGAGCTCTGGGTGCCCCCCGGCGCCCGCTCCGACATCCAGGCCGCCGCGCGCGCCATCATCACAGCGTCCAGCCGCGGACCGGCGCTGCGAGACCCCCACCCTCCGCGAGGATCGTCCCAGATGGATCTTGTCATCGACACCGACTGGTCGGTGAATTCACTTGCCGAGGCGCTGAGCGAATCCAAGCTCCTGCGTGACGGCGAGATGACCGCCCGCGTGCTTGAAGGCACAGAGCCGGTGCTGCAGATCACCATGAACGAGTTCGGCGACCTGCCGATCTTCCTGAGCGTGGGGTCCGAGCAGATCGTGGTCTCAGCCCTCCTCTGGCCGGTGGACGAGCAGGAGCACCAGGCCGCCTTCAACGTCTTCCTGCTGAAGGCGCAGAAGCTGGTGCCGCTGTCGAACTTCGGCATCACCACCGTGGCCGAGCGGGATTATTACGAGATCTTCGGTGAGCTGTCGTGCAAGACCACCCTTCAAACCGTGGTGATCGAGCTGCGCATGCTGGCCGAGAACGCCATCCGCGCCGCTGACGAGCTGCGCCAGAACTTCGCCTCCGCGGCCTAAGGGGACCCGAGATGTCGATCTTCACCAAACTCATCACCCTGTTCCGCGGCACCGCCCACGAGGCCGGGGCTGCGGTGGTGGACGCCAATGCCCTGCGCATCCTCGACCAGGAGATCCGCGACGCCGACAACGCGCTCGGTCGCGCCCGTGACGACCTCGCCACCCTGGTGGCGCGGCGCCGCATGATCGAGAAGGAGCTGCAGAACCTCACCGACCAGGCCGTCCGCTACGAGAGCTCGGCCCGTGCGGCGCTTGCCAAGGGCGACGAGGCCCTGGCGCTGGAAGTGGCCCAGCGGATCTCCGAGCTGGAAACCGACGTCACCGCCAAGACGCCGCAGCTGGCCGAGATGAAGGCCGCCGAGGAGCGGATGCACAAGACCATCGCCACCACCCAGCAGCGGGTCGAGAACCTGCGCCGCGAGATCGACGTGGTGAAGGTCAATGACTCCGTCCAGAAGGCCCAGGCCGCGGTGGCCTCGCAGGGCGCCGGCGCCTCGTCACGCCTCGGCTCCGCCGCCGACAGCCTCAAGCGCATCAAGGAGCGCCAGGCGATCGCCGACGAGAAGTTCAAGGCCGCCGGAGAGCTCGAGGATCGCCGTACCGGCGCCGACCTCGACGCCAAGCTGCAGGCCGCCGGAATCCTTCCGGGCCACTCCTCGGCCAGCGACGTCCTCGCCCGGCTGAAGGCCCCGGCCGCCGAGCCCATGCCGATGCTGGAAGCCCCGCGTCTGCAGATCGAGGCCCAGCCGGTGGCTGTCCCGCGCGGCGAGGGTTCCTGATCCGCCGATGAAACGCATCAAGGTCGACGAGCGGCCCGGCTGGGACGAGACGGCCGAGCGGCTGGGCTTCACCTGGCGCCATCTCGACGGCGCCCGGTACTGGGATGAGCGCGCCTACTACCAGTTCACCCTCGCCGAGGTGGAGGAGGGGCTGGAGGAGCCGGCGCGTGAGCTGCACGCCCTATGCCTCGATCTGGTGGCCGAGGTGGTGAAGTCCGAAGAGCTGATGGGAAAGCTCGCGATCCCGGAAGCCTCCCGCGACGACGTGGCCGACAGCTGGGCGAAGCGCGCGCCGTCGCTCTACGGCCGCTTCGACTTCGCCTACGACGGGACCGGCCCGGCCAAGCTGTTCGAGTACAATGCCGACACGCCCACCAGCATTTACGAGACCGGCACCTTCCAGTGGATCTGGCTGGAGGAAATGATCGCTGCCGGCAGGCTGCCCGCCGACGCCGACCAGTTCAACAGCCTGCACGAGAAGCTTGAGGCGCGGTTCCGGGGCATCTTCCCGATGGGCGGCTTCGTCCACTTCGCCAGCGACGCCGACAGCGTCGAGGACCGCCAGACCGTGAAGTACCTGGAGGACATTGCCGTCCAGGCCGGGATCGAACCCAAGTTCGTCCCCATCGACCAGATCGGCCTCGACGCCGACGGCCGGTTCGTCGACCAGGACAACTTCCTGATCGGGGCGCTGTTCAAGCTGTACCCCTGGGAAGAGATGTTCCGCGAGGACTATGCCGCGAAGGTGAAGGGCTCGAAGACCACCTTCCTGGAGCCCGCCTGGAAGGCGGTCCTGTCCAACAAGGGAATGCTGCCGCTGCTCTGGGACCGCCATGCCGGCCACCCCAATCTGCTGCCGGCGTTTTTCGAGGACGATCCGCGCAACGCCGAGCTGGGCAATTCCTATGTCCGCAAGCCGCTGTTCAGCCGCGAGGGCGCCAACATCGAACTGGTCGCCAAGGGCCGCCGGGCGAAAGTGCTGGACCAGGGTTACGGCGAGGAGGGCCACATCCGCCAGGCCCTGCATCCGATCACCCCGTTCGATGGGAACTATCCGATCATCGGCGCCTGGATGGTCGGCAATGAACCGGCCGGCGTCGGCATCCGCGAGGACCGCAGCCGGGTGACCAAGAACCTGTCGCGGTTCGTGCCCCACGCCATCGTGGGTTAGCCCAGAACCGACATCAGCAGCGCCGCGCCGGGCAGCAGCAGGATGATGCCGACCGAGGCGACGACCGCGGCGATGCGGTCCCGGGCTTCGGCCGAGAGGGTTGTCCGGGCCGGGATGGACGGCTGGGCGCAGTAGGCGTTGGTCATGGGGATCTCCTGGGGAAGCCGGAGGTTTCGGATGACCTGCATAGATGCCATCGCCGCCCCCCTGACAAAGGAGAAGACCGGCGTTCAGGTGATCTCAGATCACTCGAAGCGTTGCAGGCCGTCGGCGTCCGCCTGGGCCAGGAGCCAGTTGCGGAACTTGCGGACGTCGGGTCGGTCGGCCTTTTCCGGCAGGGTCAGGATCCACTGGCTGTAGCTGCTCTGCAGCTCGATATCGAAGGGCTTCACCAGCCGGCCGGTCGCCAGCTCCTCGATCACCAGGGCGCGTTCGGCCAGGGCCACGCCGCGGCCGGCGATGGCGGCCTCGATGGCCAGGTAGACGTTGGAGAACTGCTGGCCGCGGCGCCACTCCACCTCCGGCGCGCCGGCGAGCTCCAGCCAGTCGCCCCAGTGCGGCTCGCCCTGGGCCAGGTAGACGTCGGCCAGCAGGTGGGCGTTGGCCAGGTCATGCGGCGTGTTCAGCGGCGTCTGGTCCAGCAGTCGCGGACTGCAGACCGGAAACAGGAACAGCGACACCAGCTTCTGCGCCGCGAAGCCGGGGTAGGGGCCGCGGCCGAAGCGGATCGCCAGGTCGTAGCGGTCGCGGACCAGATCGACGGCGCTGTCGGTGGCGGACACCAGCACCTTATTGTCGGGGTGGCGCTCGTTGAACAGGTGCAGACGCGGCACCAGCCAGCGGGCGGCGTACGAGTGCATGGCAGAAACC
>CAUJHW010000156.1 GCA_963205005.1 Pseudomonadota bacterium | reverse complement strand
GCCGCCTCCCGATCCGACGGACCGGGCCCAGGTGGCGGAATTGGTAGACGCGCTGGCTTCAGGTGCCAGTGGCTTAACGGCCGTGAAGGTTCGAGTCCTTTCCTGGGCACCACCCCTACGATAGACCGGGGGTGGCGTCGGTATCGGAGGTCTGCAGACTGTGACGACTTTCGTTCATGACGGCGACCTCCCCGACGGGGCCCTTGCGGGCGCGTCGGCGGTCGCCATCGATTCGGAGACCATGGGGCTGCGCCTTGGGCGGGACCCGCTGTGCGTGGTCCAGCTGTCGGACGGGAACGGCGACGCCCATGTGGTGAAGCTCGACCGGTCGACCTACGACGCCCCCAACCTCAAGCGCCTGCTGACAGACCCGGATGTGGTGAAGCTGTTTCACTTCGGCCGCTTTGATATCGCCATGTTCTGGCTGCACCTGAAGGTCGTGACCGCGCCCGTCTACTGCACCAAGATCGCCTCGAAGCTCGCCCGCACCTACACCGACCGCCACGGCCTTAAGGACGTGACCCGGGAGTTGGTGGGGGTCGACCTGTCGAAGGCCCAGCAGAGCTCGGACTGGGGCGCCGACCAGCTCAGCCCCGAGCAGGTGGCCTACGCGGTCTCCGACGTCCTGCACCTGCACGCCCTGCGCACCCGCCTCGACCAGATGCTGGTCCGCGAAGGCCGCGACCACCTGGCGCGCGCCTGTTTCGAGTTCCTCCCGCACCGCGCCCTGCTGGACGTGGCCGGCTGGGAGGACACCGACATCTTCGCCCACACCTAGGCGCGCGCCATGACGACCGCCGAACCGACCCTGGCCGAGCCCCGCCGCGCCGACTTCGAACGCTGGCGCCGGCGTTCGCGCCTGATCCGGACGCTCAGGATCGCCCTGCCGGTGCTGATCGTGGCGATCTTCCTGGGCCTGGCGGGCAGCGTCGCCTGGTCGACCTTCAACGCCGTCCCGCGCACCTCCCGCGGCGGCGACGAGCCCATCCGCCTGGTCACGCCGCGCTTCGTGGGCCGCGACGACAAGGGCCGCGCCTTCGTGCTCACCGCCGAATCAGCCACTCGCGACCGCCTCGACTACCAGCGGGTGATCCTCAAGAAGCCCGCCCTGGTCCTTGACGAGAACGGCCCCGACATGCTGCGCATCAACGGCGCCGACGGGATCTTCCACGAACAGGACGGCAAGCTCGAACTCTCCAACGGGGTGAAGCTGGCCGACACCAAGAACACCTTCGAGACCGCCGCCTCGCTGTTCGACACCAAGTCGGGCGAGGTGATCGGTTCAGGACCCATTCAGGGCGCGGGAGGTCTTGGAGAAATCCGTGCGGAGTCCTATGGCGTTTACGGCAAGGGTGATCGCATGGTCTTCAAGGGCGGGGTGAAGACCCGTCTCGAGACCAAGAAGTAGAACTGGGCGCAACGCAGTCATGAAGTCTCTGGTCACCTCCGTCGTCCTGGCCGCCGCCCTGATGGGCGCAGGCGCCGCCGCGCACGCCCAGTCGCTGGGTCCTGATTCCAGCGGCGAGCCCTTCGACATCACCGCCGACGAACTGGAAGTGCAGAACAAGGCCTGCATCTCGGTCTGGCGCGGCAAGGCCGAGGCCCTGCAGGGCCAGGCCCGCCTGCGCGCCGACCTGCTGCGCGCGGTCATGGCCGTGAAGCCCGGCGCCCCGTCCGGCGGAACCGGCACGGGCGCCTGCGGCGACCTGATCCGGATCGAGGCCGAGGGCTCGGTGTTCTACGTCACCGGCAAGGACCAGCGGGTCCGTGGCGACGCCGGGGTCTATGACGCCGCGGCCGAGAGCGTGACCCTCACCGGCGACGTGATCGCCGTCCAGGGCCAGAACGTGCTGCGCGGCAGCAAGATGGTCTTCAACACCAAGACCGGCGAGGGCCGCATGATGGGCGCCCAGTCGGGCCGCAACTCCGGCGCCCGTCCGCGCGGCGTATTCTATCCGTCGAAGAAGCAAGCGGACAGCGCCAAGTGAACGCGCCCCAGCGGCTTGACGCCAAGAGCGCCATCCCCACCGAGGGGCTGATCGTCGACAACGTCGGCAAGTCGTTCCGCGGCCGTGCGGTCGTGAAGGGCGTCTCGCTCCGCCTTTGCCGCGGCGAGGTCGCGGGCCTGCTCGGCCCCAACGGCGCCGGCAAGACCACCACCTTCTACATGATCACCGGCCTGATCCCGGCCGACTACGGCGCGATCTACCTGGACGGCGAGAACATCACCGCCCAGCCCATGTACCAGCGCGCCCGCATGGGCGTCGGCTACCTGCCGCAGGAGACCTCGATCTTCCGCGGCATGAGCGTGTGGGAAAACGTCATGGCCGTGGTCGAGCTGCGCCAGCGCGACCACCACCAGGCCCGCGCCACGGTCACCCAGCTGCTGGAAGAACTGCACATCGAGCACCTGCGCAACGCGCCCGCCGTCTCCCTGTCGGGCGGCGAGCGCCGCCGCGTCGAGATTGCCCGCGCGCTGGCTTCCGAGCCCAGCTTCATGCTGCTGGACGAACCCTTCGCCGGCATCGACCCGCTGGCCATCGCCGACATCCGCGAGGTGATCAGCTACCTCAAGCAGCGCGGAATCGGGATCCTGATCACCGACCACAACGTCCGCGAAACCCTCGACATCATCGACCGCGCCTCGATCATCCACGCCGGCGAGGTGCTGTTCGAGGGCAGCCCCGACGAGATCGTGGACGACCCGGAAGTGCGGCGGGTCTATCTGGGCGACCGGTTTACCTGAGGCTGAGGCCCCCTGAGGGGCCTGGCTGCGAGAGGCGCTGACAGCACGGAAGGCGGGCCCGCTGGGGTGCGGGACGGCCGCTTCTCACTCCATGTCGACGTTGGCGACATCTGCTTCCTGAAGCCAGACGCCAACCTCCACATCTGGCCCTGACTCAAGCGGGAGAAAGCGGTCCGTTGCGGACCTCAGCCTTCCAGAACCAAACTCGCACAGCCGTGCGAGCTCGATCCCCCAAAATCAGCCCCATCGAAGACCTATTTCAAGAGTAACAGGCACTTGGACACCGCTGGGGCGCTCTGTTCGGCATCTTCCCGACTGATCCGGCCTCCCATGATCATCGCTCGGACATTCTTTCGCATCAGAGAAGCAATATCGGAATCCGGCTTCACCTCCCCGGCGACGGCATGAAACATCTTCTGCCCGGTCTGGGAGAGACGCGCCGCGCAGGCCTCCGCTTCAGGCGGGCCGGCCTTTGCAATACCTAGACTCAAGGTCCACGCGCACAGGCCAAGGGCCGTGGCGAACGTCCAATTTCGCATCATGCTTTTCATCCTACTCTCCTCAATTCTGTCCAAGCGAGGCCATCACGGCGACGCTCGGCGCGATGGCGTTGTCGACCAGACCGCGCCAGGCGGCCGCCACCGCATCGGGTCCCTGCTCATGGCGTATTTCCAGTGTGCCCTTCAGCTCAGTCGACATGCGCGTGGCCTCTGCCTGGGCGCGACGCATGATCTCGCCCGGAC
Source organism: Pseudomonadota bacterium (assembly GCA_963205005.1). Lineage (GTDB taxonomy): Bacteria > Pseudomonadota > Alphaproteobacteria > Caulobacterales > Caulobacteraceae > Phenylobacterium. Next base: position 27,303 of record CAUJHW010000156.1, on the reverse strand, counting down.
CCCAATCGACGTCGCGCTTGGCGAACTGGGCCGGCGCGAAAAAGAAGGCATGCGGCGTTGCGGGTTGCTCGGGTCGATAGCGGCCTGCCCCCCAGTGCGTGGCGCCGACAGCGCAGCTGAGCTTCAGGTTGGCGCCGAAACGGGCGTGAATGGCCGCCACGACACCGCCATCGCCGGCCATGTCGACAAATGCCGTCGGCACGTTCGGGTCCATGGCGCCGATGGCGTCATAGGCGACGACCTCATCGCAGGTCCCAAGGCCCGTCACGAAGCCGACATTGCCCGCAGACGTCAGGCCGACGACCCGTGGGCGGCTGTCGGCGTGGCGTGACAGCAGGTTGCTCAGGCCAAGTCCGGTCTTGGAGGACGCGCTGCCGACCAGAACCTGCTGTGCGCCAAAGAAGGCGTTGTCGACCAGGTAGTCGTAGAGGACGTAGGAGGTCGAAAAGAGCGGGAAGAGCAGGCACCGTTCGTCTTCCAGGGCGGTCAGCGCGGGCGGATCGCCGCTGGTCCGCTGATAGTTGTTGTAGATGGCCGGCAGGTCCGCGCGATGGGCGGCGCCATCGGAAAAGCTTCGCTCGGTCGCCGCAGCCGGCCGCATCACGACGTGGCTCGCCATGGGGAGGAAGCCCCAGATGCGCTCACCCACGGCAATGCCCGGCGCACGGGAGGCGACAACGTCGGCAAACCCCCAGACGGGGACGATCCCCCAGGGTTCTTCCGCCGGGAAGAACTTCCAGTAGCCGATCATATCGCCGGAAAGCGCGTAGCTGACGTTGTTCGCGGTCATGGCGAACCTGTCGATGGCCACCAGGATCTCGCCGTCCGCCAGTTCCGGCGTCTCAACGGAAATCGTTCGGGTTTCCGCGAAGGCCGAGCGCCGCACCTGAATCTGCGTGATCATGCTGTCAGTCCCTGTTGGGCGCGGCGATCGCGCAGCGAGAGAACGAGGAAGACGGCCCCCAGCACGACGAAGGCCGCGCTCCCGTAGTGCTCCGGCGGATGATGGCCGCCGTGCGAGCCCTTCCAGAACCACGCTGAATAGGCGTTGAGCGCCTGCATGAGGATCGAGAGCAACAACAACAACGGTACAAGCGTGCGGTATCTCAGGGCGATGATCAGGATGAGAATCCCGAACGGGATCTGCATGGCTCCGTACCAGGCGAAAAGCGCGATGATGGCGTCTGCGCGGGTTGTCAGGTCCATATGGGCGATGACGCCCGCTCCGCCGTCGGGGAGGAAATAGTGGATCAACCCCGGCACGATGGTCGGCAGCGCGGATACGGCAAGAAACCAGGGCGCGAGAATGGAACCGCGATAGGCGGCGTTGGTGCTTGGGGGGAGCAGGGCCACGGCGTAGGACTCCTTAGTTCACATCGAGAAAGGAAATGATGTGGGCGACGAGCTCATCGGGCGCGTCTTCCTGGATGAAGTGGTTGGCGGTCGGGTTGTTGTGGTGTTTCTGACCGGCCGCGCCGGGAATGTGGGCCTGGGCCCGCTTGTCCCACCCCCGCGCCACCGGATCGAGGTCGCCGAACAGCGTCAGGAAGGGCTTGTCGAAGCTGGCAAGCCTGGCCCAGGCCTCCCGGTTCAGCGGCGCGCCGGGGTTGTCGGTCTGGACCGCGATCAGGACCGGAAACTGGATGATCCCCGCTTCATAGTCCGATGACGGGAACGGCGCCCGGTAGGCCGCCAGTTCGCCCTCGGACAGCTTGCGCTGCATGCCGGCCTCGAACATCTGCCAGGGAAAGGCGGTCGCCTCGCGCATCATGCCGACCCACATTCTCATGAAATCGCTCTCGCCCTCGCCAAGCGGCAGGCCGGTGTTGGAGGCGATCACGCGGGCGAAGCGCTCCGGGTGCCGGGCCACCAGATGGAGACCGATCGTTCCGCCCCAGTCCTGGCAGAAAAGGGTGATATCCGTCAGGTCCATCTGGGTGAGCCACTTGTCCATCCAGTCGTGGTGCCGCGCCAGGGTGTAGTCGCTCTTCGCCGCGGGCTTGTCCGACCGTCCGCAGCCCACGAGGTCGACAGCGATCACCCGACGCCCGGTCGCGAGAAGGCCGGGGATCATGTGGCGATAGAGGTACGCCCAGGACGGATTGCCGTGCATCAGCAGGATCGGCGGGGCGTCGCGCGGGCCCTCATCGACATGGTGGATGCGGATTTCGGTCCCGTCGTTATCCCGGACGGTCATGTAGCAAGGGGCCCAGGGGAAGTCGGGCAGGCTATCGAACCGATCGTCGGGCGTGCGCATGATTTTCATGGATCGTCTCCAGTCTGAAGGTCGGGCGGCGGCGAAAGCCGGCCCTCAGCCCTGCGCGGTGGCCAGCAGCAGGGCGATCTGCGCCAGAGCGGCGGCGAGGGCCATCGACAGGCCAACCCAGACCCTTGGGCTCGCCAGGGTCATGATCATCGGGCGGGTCGGGAAGTTGAACGTCTGCGGCATGGCGGCGAACTTGAACGCGTGGGCGCCGCCGAAGCGCGGGTCGCAGACCAGATGGGCGAGGTCGCGCCGGCTCCGATAGCGCATGTAGCCCATCATCGACCACGCCGGGACCTCCTTGAGGCCCCAGGTGTCGACCATGCCGCCGATGCGGCGCGCCGCCAGAGCCGGATGTCCGCCGCGGGCGAACAGCGCCGGCATGAACATGCGCGTGTAGCCTGCCATGATCTCGCGCGCCGGGCGCATCGTGCCGGTCACGGGATCGGCGACGTCGCCGTCTGACATGCGAACGACGTTCAGCATGAAGAATTCCCGGCCGTCATCCTCTTCCAGAAACTGCTGGATGACCGGCATTTCGTCCTGGTCGCCGTGGCCGACATTGCTGGCGCGCATTCGTGCCATCAGCCCTTCGATCTCGCCTTTGGACAGGGGCCCAAGCCAGTTGACGTACCAACCCAGGAAGATCGCGTAGGCCGCCAGGGCGACACCCCAGACCCAGAAACTCGCCATCGCCAGGCCTCCCGCGCCAGAAACTCCGCTCAATGCCTGCAGGGCTCAACCAGGAGTTTGTATTGACAGTGTCTATGTCATTATATGACGTGGTGCAGCTTGGCAATGGGATGTCGAACCGGGCCGGTCGCCCTAGTCGTGACTCGTGACGGATCGGGTCGCTGCCACCGTCAATGGGGAGGACTGATGCGCACGGACGCCTATCTCGACACGCCGTGGCCGAGCGAGGATGGCGGCCCAGAGCGCCTCGCGTGCGCATCCACGTCGATGCTCGGCATCCAGCCTCACGAAAGGCTCCAGGTCACGCGACGCCGCACCATGATGTCGACGATGACGATTCTCGGCGCCCCTGGGGAGGTGTTCCTGCTCACGCATTCGGCGATGCGCTCGCGGCTCGGCTTCGCCACGTCCTCGCGCGTCACCCGCCTCGACGCCATCACCCTGAAGCCGATCGCCAAGTCCCCCAGACTGCCAGGCGGGCGCATGTGGCCCGGCGGCATGGCCCTGCACCGGAACGGCGACCTCTATGTGGTCTACGGCAATCACGCGCACCGGCTGGGCCGCGACCTCTCCCTGCGCGCCAGCCTCACCCTGGCTCATGATCTGCCTTACAACTCTTTTGTACTGCTCGATTGCGGGCTGCTGGTCTGCAAGAACATCTCCGATCACGTCCCCGCGCGGCTGAGCATCATCGATCCGGAAACATTGCGGCCGGTGTGCGCAGACCTGGATTGCCCCGAACCGTCGATTGCGCGCCTCTCGGCCCGCGGCGACACGCTCTACGTGGTCGGCGTGAGGTCGATTTTCCGCTACCACTGGGACCGCGCAGGCGGACGTCTGGTCTTCGATGAGGACTGGCGTCATGACTACGCCGCGGGCGCCCGGCAGAGCTATGGCTGGGACGCGGTGCTGGCCGACGATCAGGCCTGGTTCATGGACAATGGCCATCACCGCTACCGCACGTCCATGATCGGCGCAGGCGTCTCAGCCACCCCCAACCGCCTGATCCGGGTCAGCCTGTCGGACAGCGCCGATCACGACGCTGTAGAGGTGAGCGGTCTGGGCGGCGGCTCCATCACCAATCCGCCCGTCTTCGACGTCGACCGTCAGATCGTCGTGGCCATGGACTCGGCGAACAAATACCTCCGCGCCTGGCGTTTCGACGCGGGCCGGCGGTCCCTGACTCCGCTTTGGGAGCGCGGGAATTTCGGCGCAGCCAGCCATATGCTGCTCTACCCGGGCAGCGGCGAGCTCGTGACCAATGACTATGACAAGGGCTGCGAATACGTCGCCGTGCTCGACATCGTTACCGGTGAGACCCGAGCGCGGGCCAGGATCGGAGGACCGATGCAGGGTGTGGTCTTCCCCAGTCCGGGCTGGGGGCGCGACTTCTATTGGTGCTCGATGGGCCTCGTCGCCCGCGTCGCGGTCCGGGAGGCTTAGGCGCGACAGACCTCGTCGGCCAGAAGGCGGCTCACCGCGGCGACGATGGCCATCTTGCTCTGCTTCGCGCTCAGGCCCTGTGTGCGACGAAGTCTGAGCCACCCATCCATGGACGTCAGCAGATCGATCGCGGCGGCGACCTCGGGCCGAGCCTCCGCCTCCGGCAGGCAGGCGAAGAGCTGGCGACGCTGCTGAGCCGCGAACTGCGTCCTGGCGCGCTGGAGCGTCGGCGAAGAGTGCAGCCTGATTTCACCTGAAAGGTAGTAGGCGGTGATCTGGTCGAAGGTGGCCGCCCTCGCCGAGACGAGCCGCTCGATCCGTTGCGCCAGGGACCCTTCGGACAAGGTCTCCGTCAGCACGGGCTGCACAAGCGTGCGGACCCTGGCGTTCATCTCGGCAAACAGCGATTCCATGTCCTGGAAGTGTCGGAAAACCGTACGATCTCCGACCTTCGCGTACTGGGCCACATCTTCGGACGTCGGGCTCAGGTTTCCGGCGCGAATGAGGTCGAGCAGAGCGGCGACGATCTTCTGGCGCGTCACGCGACTGCGCTCCATCCGCCCATCCAGTTCCGGGGGCGGCGCACGTCGAACCCGTAGCGGTGACGGCGGGGCCGTATCCGAGGTCATGACGTGCGGATAGGAGCCGAAACGGTGCGAGGCAAGCTGATCGTTGCTTTCTGGACCCGCAAGTCTTCCGGGCGCCGCCGCCGGCGCATGAGAACCTCGGCGCTCAGGACGCGCCCAATAGCCCGTGACTCGAAATACAACCTGGGATTACTATTCCCGCAACATCAACGGGAGAGAGATATGGCGAACGTTCAGGACATCATCAGGGCTCTCGAGCAGATCTTTGCCAGAGCCGGTAAGCGGTTGCATGATCTGGATTTTATCGGGGATGAGGTCGCGAAACGGGCAATTCAGATCGCAGCCTTCTCTGCCCCCGTCTATGTGGTGGCGCACGCCGTGGGGAACGATGGGCACCGGCACCCTGTGGTGCATGATCCGAAGACAGGCCGTCACTACATGATCGACAAAGCAGGAGCGCTCCACGCGCTGGACTAGCGTGGATCTTCGCGCCCGTCCGTCGCGCGCCCGTGATGGGGCGGGGGGCGCCTCTGGCTGAGTTCTGGGGGAAGCCCCCTCCACCTGGTGGGGGAGGACTTGGGGCGGTTGGGGGGAAGCCCCCTCCACCACGCTGCGCGTGGTCCCCCTCCCCCTGGTGGGGGAGGAAAGGGGGCGTTTGGGGTCAGTCGTCGGACAGGCCCGCGGACCTGGCATTCGCCTCCCACCAGGCGTCGGCGCGGGCCCAGGCGGCGTTTTCGCGGGCCATGTCCAGGGCTCTGGCGGTGGCGGGTGCACGGTGGGTCCAGTTGTGGATCGTGCTGCGACTGGGCAGGGCCGGGTCGGCGCAGATGCGGCTCAGGGGTTCGCCCCGGGACATCCGGTCGTAGATGTGGGCCACCAGGGGGGCGCTGTGGCCGCTGGGGCGGCCGGCGAGGGTGAGGCCGCCGGCGAAGCGGGCTTCGCGGACGAGGTCGGCGAAGGCCGGGTGCTGCTTCAGCCAGCGCATGACCGTGGGCCGGGTGGGCATGTCAGGCCCGCGGCACAGGGCGCGCAGGCCGCGGCCGGCGGCGAGACCGTTCAGCAGGCTGACGGCGATCTCCGGACTGAACGGGGCGCGGGGCTTCATGCGCCGCAAGTGGGGTCGGAACAAACAAGGAACAAGATGCGCGGCGTGAAACGGTTCGGACCCGCCGCCGGAGATCGCCCTACCTGACCGGGGCGGCCTTCGGGCCCGGGCCGCGGACGGCGCCCACCACGCCTTCCAGCAGGGTCGGCAGCAGGCTCTCCGGCGGGTTCATGCCCTGGCGCACCACCACCAGGTCCAGCGACGGCACGATCATCACCGCCTGGCCGCCGGCGCCCAGCGCCGCCACCGTGTCGGGCGGCGAGCCGGGGAAGCGCAGGGCGGGCGCGCCCTGGCCGGAGAAGGTCGTGCCCGGCTGGCTGTTGAGCCACCAGAGCAGGCCGTAGGAGGGGTTCAGCGCCTGTGACGGCTGGGTGAGGGTGCGCAGGAAATCGGCCTTCACCAGCCGCCGGCCGCCCCACACGCCGCCCCGACCCACGAAGGTTCCGAAGCGCAGCAGGTCGGGGGTGGAGGCGATGGCGGTGTAGTAGTTGGTGACCGGCCCCGCGGCGCCCTGGCCGGTGTTGGTAAGCCAGGTTGTGTGGGTCATGCCGAGCGGACCCAGCAGCCTGCGCCGGGCGTAGGCCGGGAACGGCTCGCCCACCGCGCGCTCGAGCACGTGGAACAGCAGGTGGTAGACCGCCGTGTTGTAGGCCCAGCGGGTTCCGGGCGGGTCGCGCAGGGGGGCGGCGGCATTCAGCGCGAACTGGTCTCCGGCCACGTTGCGCAGGGCCAGGCCCCGGTCGTCGAGGCCGGAGGTCATGCTCATCAGGTGGCGCAGGGTGATCGCCGCGCGCGGACTGCCCGCCCACTGGGGCACGAAGTCGGCGGCCGGCTGATCGAGGCCGCGGATGCGCCCGTCCTCTATGGCCATGCCGATCAGAACCGCCACGAGGCTCTTGCCCACCGAGGCCACTTCCCGCGCCTGCTCCGGTCCGTAGGTGGGGGCATAGCGCTCCGCGACCAGGGCGCCGCCGCGCGCCACGGCGACGCTCAGCGACGACCCGGCCAGGCCCGCCTCCAGCACAGCCTCGAGGCGTGCAGGGTCGAGGCCGGCGCCGGCGGGAGCCACGCGGGGCAGGGGGACGGGATCGGCCGCAAGGGCCGGGCTGGACAGGGCCGCGAAGGCTGAGGCGAGGGCGGTGCGGCGGGTCAGGGGCATGGCGGATCCAGGGTCGGTGGCGCGGTGAGCCATCCTAGCGGCATCAGGCCGGCGACGGGAACGCCGCTGTTCCCCGGGGAAAGGCGCGAACTGACCGTCCCGTGACCGGGCCGCCGCCGATCTGCGGCGTCCTTGCGCAGGTTTTCCGGGCGGGGCGGTGTCAGGAAAAGTTCACTGGCGTCCGGCCGCGTCTTGCCGTGGATGCCAGCCTTGCCCGGGCGCGCCGCGCCGACGGACTGAGGACGGTTCATGAAGATCACCACCCTGCTGGCGGCGCTGGTCCTGGGCCTGACCGCAGGCGCGCCCGCCCTGGCGGCGCCGCCGCCGCGGGCGCCCCGGCTGGTGGTGGCGATCTCGGTCGACCAGTATGCGTGGAGCCTGTTCCAGCGCTACCGGCCCACCTACGCCGGCGGGCTGAAGCGGCTGTCGGAAGGCCGTGTGTTCCTGGGCTACCAGAGCCACGCGATGACCGAGACCTGCCCCGGCCACTCGACCCTGCTGACCGGCGACCATCCGAACCGCACGGGCATCGTGGCCAACAACTGGATCGACCGGGCGACCGGGGCCCGCGTCTACTGCGCCGCGGTTCCCGGCGTCGCCGATCCGCGGGCGCGGGGCGCGGCGAACCTGAAGGTCGACACCCTGGGCGACTGGCTGCGCGCCCGGCGCCCGGCGGCGCGGGTGGCGTCGGTGTCGGGAAAGGACCGCGCGGCGATCATGATGGGCGGCCACCATCCGACCAGCGTCTTCTGGTGGGAGGACGGCAGCGGGTTCGGGACGTCGCCGTACGCCGGTCCCGCCGACCCGGCCACCGTGCGGCCCGCGGCCGACCTCAATCACCGCCTCTTCGCCGCCTGGAGCCGGGCGCCGGCGCCCCTGTGGCCCTCGGCGACCCCGGCCGCCTGCGCGGCCCTGGCGGTCCCCCACACCTTCGGCCGGCTGGCGCTGTCGGGGGCCGTGCCGCCCGAGACCGCCCGCGCCGCGCAGGGCGATCCGAAGTCCGCCGCCTTCACCGCCGAGCTCCGCGCCTCGCCGCTGATGGACCAGATCACCCTGGAGCTGGCGGCGGAACTGGTCCGGTCCCAGGGGCTGGGGCGACGGAGACAGCCGGACCTGCTGGCCATCAGCCTGTCGGGGACCGATCACATCGGACATCGCTATGGCTCCGGAGGCGCGGAGATGTGCGCGCAGCAGCTGTCGATGGACGCGGCGCTGGGCGCCTTCTTCGAAAAGCTGGACCGGCTGGGCGTGCCCTATGTGGTGGCGCTGAGCGCCGACCACGGCGGGATCGACGCCGCCGAGCGCATCGGCCCGCCGGCCCGCCGCGTGGACACCGCCGCCCTGGTGAACAGCCTCAATGGCGAGCTGCGCGCGCGCTTCGGCTTCGACCGCGACGTGATCCTGGGCGAGGACGCCAATCAGCTGATGCTGCGCCTCCGGCCCGAAGAGGACGCGCGGCGTGGCGAGGTGACGGCGGCCGCGGTCGCCTGGCTGAAGGCTCAGGCCGATGTCGCCGATGTCTTCACCGCCGCCGAGGTGGCCGCCGCCGCGCCGCCGCGGGGCAAGCCGCCCGGCGACCTGACGGTGATCGAGCGGTTCGCGCAGAGCTATGACGCCGAACGCAGCGGCGACATCCTCGTCGGCTTCGTCCCGTCGGCGACCCTGGGCATGCCCACACGCCCCGGACACAACGTCGCCGGCCACGGCTCGCCCTGGGACCACGACCGCCAAGTCCCGGTGATCTTCTGGTGGCCCGGGGTCACGGCCGCCGAGGGCGGGCCGGTGGAGACGGTGGACATCGCGCCCACCCTCGCGCCCTTCCTGGGCCTGGCCGCCCCCGAGGTTGATGGCCGCTGCCTGGAGCTTGGCCAGCGCTGCCGCTGATCGCGGGCGCCCCGGCCGGGCTGGCCTGGGCGGGCAGGGCGCGGTAACTGACCGGCATGGCGCGAAACAAGCAGGGTCCCGGGATCGAGATCGAGGTCGGGGGCGAGCCCTATCTGTGGCGGCTGCACTGCCAGCCGCAGTGGTCGAGCGACACCCAGGGATTCCGAGGCATGGTGATCGCCGCGCGGCATGTCGAAGGGCAGCGCGAGGCGCTGATGGAGTTTCCGCCGGGGCGGCAGCCCCGGTTCGGGGCGGCGCAGCTTCTGGCCTCGCAGATCGCGCCGGAGCTGGTGGCCAGGGCCATCGCCTCGGCCATCGCGGCGGGCTGGGAGCCGCTGTCGCGCGGCAAGACGGTGACGATCGTCGTTGACGCGGACGGCGGCTGACGGGGGCGGTCGCCCCCGCTCCGGACCCTACTCGTCGAAGCCCACGAACACGGTCGCCTCGCCGACCGACTTGCGCTCGGAGACCACGGCGTTGGCCGGGAAGTCGTCGTCGGGCCAGCCCAGGGCGATGGACTTCATGATCACCTGGTCGGCGGCGATGCCGGCATGCTCGCGCACCACCGGCGACTGCATGATGCCCTGGCTGTTGATCACCGCGCCCAGGCCGCGGGACCAGGCGGCGTTGACCAGGGCGGTGGTGACCGCGCCGCAGTCGAACGGGGTGTCGTCGCTGTCGGCCAGGTCGCGGTCGTAGGTGACGATGATGCAGACCGGGGCGTCGAACTGGCGGAAGCCGCGCAGCACCCAGTCCTGACGCATCGCCTTGTCGTCGCGGGCGATGCCCATGGCCGAGAACAGCTGCTTGGCGACGCCGATCTGGCGCTCGCGGTGGGCGCCCTCGAAGGCATGGCCGGTGCGGAACTCGCGCGAGTGGGGGACGCCGGCCAGGTTGCGCTCGGTGTTGCCCGCGCGGATCCGGTCCAGCGGCTCGCCGGTGAGCACGTAGAAGTTCCAGGGCTGGGTGTTCATCGACGACGGCGCGCGCATCGCCAGCTGGAGGATCTCTTCGATCAGCGCCCTCGGCACGGGATCGGGCTTGTAGCCGCGGATGCTGCGGCGACCGAGGATGACGTCGTCAAACTTCATGAATGCCCCTGGGTATGGATCGTCCGGCTCTGACGGCCGCTGGACTGGCCATAGCTGTACCGGGCGGCCAAGTCGACAGGGCCGTAGCGTCAGCCGGCGACCGGAAATTTCCGGCCCGCCGGAACCCCCGCGCCGCTGGATCGCTATCCCGGCTTCCAGAGTGGGAGACCTGAGAGATGAACATGCGAAGAGCGGGCCTGATGGGCACCGCACTGTCCCTGACGATGCTGGCGGCCTGCTCGAAGCCGGCAGAGACGACGGCCGAAGCGACGGCGGACGCCGGCGCGGCGGCGTCCACGGCGCCCATGGGCGCCACGGATGCGGCCGGCAATGCGGCGGCGCCGGGCGGGGCGGTCTCGCCCATGCCGGCGAACGGCAACGAGGCCGTCAACGCCGACGGCAACATGGCCGACGCCAGCCAGAGCCCCGCCTCGAACTCGTTCACCGAGGACCAGGCGCGCGGCCACATCGAGAAGGCCGGCTACACCGAGGTCACCGGCCTGACCAAGACGCCCGAGGGCCTCTGGGCCGGCAAGGCCCGGAAGGACGGCAGGACGATGGACGTCACCGTCGATTTCAAGGGCGCGGTCAGCGCCAAGTAACCCGGATTCCAGGAGCAGACCCATGCAACGCACGATCACCCGGCTGTTCAACAGCCACACCGAGGCGATGGCCGCGATCACCGACCTGGAACAGGCCGGCGTTCCCCATGAGGACATCAGCCTGATCGCCAGCAACGGCGACAACTGGCACGCCGGCCACCAGCATGACCGGGCCCGGACCGACGACGACGACGACAACGACACGGCCGAAGGCGCCGGCAAGGGCGCGGCGACCGGCGGTCTGGTCGGCGGCGCGGCGGGCCTGCTGGCGGGTCTCGGCATGCTGGCCATCCCCGGGCTCGGCCCCGTTGTGGCGGCGGGCTGGCTGGCCTCGACCGCGGTCGGCGTCCTGGCCGGCGCGGCGGCGGGCGGCGCCACCGGCGGCCTGCTGGGCGCCCTGAAGGACGCCGGGCACAGCGACGATGACGCCCAGGTCTATGCGGAGGGTGTCCGCCGTGGCGGCTCGCTGGTCAGCGTGCGCACCGACGACATGCGCACGGCGGAGATCGAGCGGATCCTCGCGCGGCACGCGGGCGTGGACGCCACGGATCGGGCCGAGGTCTACCGGCAGGACGGCTGGACGGGGTATCGCGACGACGCGCCGGCCTACTCCGCCGACGACATCGCCCGCGAACGCAGCCGCTATGGCGGGATGCGGGAAGCCCGCAGCTTCGAGGGTCTCGAACCCGGACGCGATCCGGTGGCCGACCTGGAGCCGGACCGTCCCGCCACCTCGCCGCCGCCCCTGAGCCGCGGCGTCTAGCCTGAACCCCGCCCCCGCGCCGCGCTGCGCCGGGGGCGGGACCCGGGCTCCGGTCCCTAGAGCCGGAAGTCCGAGATCTGGATCTCCGCGCCGTAGTTGGCGAAATCGCCCGCGGCGCGGCCGGCCCTGAAGTCTCCCCAGCCGAAGGGGCGATAGCGCGGCGGCTCGCCGGGACGCTCCGGGGCAATCACCGCGCCATAGCCTGGATTGTGAAAGAAGGCCTCGCTGTAGCGGTCTTCATGGGTCATGGCGCGGACCCTGTGGACCGGGGCGACATAGAGGTCGTTGGACCACACCTGCACCATGTCGCCGATATTGACGGTGAGTGCGCCCGGGACCGGGGCGATGTCGCGCCACAGCCCGTCGCGATAGAGCTGCAGGCCGCTGACACGGTCCTGGTGCAGGATGGTCAGCGCCCCGGCGTCAGTGTGGTGGTGGATGCCCAGGTCGCTGCGCCCCAGTTCGGCGGCGAGCCCGTCCTCCACCGGATAGTAGTTGAGCCGCAGGAAGCTCGAATGGGCAGGCTCGACGTGCCGGTTGAGGCCTTCGGGGGCCAGGCCCAGCGTCGTCGCCAGCACCTGCAGCAGGCGCAGCGACAGGCCCTCGCAGGCGGCGGCATAGGCGGTCATCACCGGCCTGAAGTCGCGGGGTTCGGCCGGCCAGGGGGTGTCGTCGCCGAAGGGCGCCCCGGCGACGCCCGAGGCCGCGTGGCAGGCGATGTCGAAGATCTCCTTGCGATCACGGCGGGTCTTGGTGAGCTCGCGGTCGTAGTAGCCCCACGGATTGTCGCGGCTGCGCGACAGCGCCTGTTTTTCCGGCCGTGGCCGGGCGAAGAAGCCGGCGCTGGCGGCGTGCACGGCCTCGATCAGCTCCTCCGGAGCGCCATGCCCGGTCACGTGGAACAGGCCCCACGCCTCGCAGGCCTCGCGCAGCTGGTCGGCGACCCTGGCGGGCGGGGCGGAGAGGTCGATCAGCGGAATGGCCGGCGGGGGTCCGGGCGCGACAGGCGCGGCGTCGATAGGGTTGGGCATGGCCGCAGTCTAGCGGCTGGCCGGCTCCCCGCCTATTCGGCGGCGCGACCGGCGTTGATCTCGGCCCACTTCTCAGACTGTCGGCGCCGCCACCGGGCCCGAAGCGTCGCCGGGCGCTCGGGACAGCGGATCTCGCTGAAGGCCGCGGCGGAGACCCGGTCGGTACGGAAGCTGCGGAAGTCGCCGCGCAGCTCGCACCACGCGACGATGAGCCGCGAGGTCTCGTAGTAGCCGATGGCGAAGGGCCAGACCGTGCGCTCGCTCTCGCGATCCTGCTCGTCGCGATAGGTGAGCGTGACCTTGTGGCCGGCGCGGATGGCGGCGCGGACGTGGGCCATGTCGACGTTGTCGGGGGTGGCCCGCCAGTTGGGGGCCGCGCGGGTGGCGGGCTCCAGCACCAGCGGGCGCAGGGCTTCCGGGATCACGGCGCCGATCTTGGCGATCAGGTCCTGGGCGGCGCGACGCAGGGCGGGGTCGCCCCGGGCCGCCACCATCTGGGCCCCCAGCACCGCGGCCTCGACCTCTTCGGGCGTCAGCATCAGCGGCGGCAGGTCGAAGCCATCCTCGAGGATGTAGCCCACCCCGGCCTCGCCGCGGATCGGCGCGCGCTGGCCCACCAGGTCGGCGATGTCGCGATAGACGGTGCGCTTTGAGGTTTCCAGCTCCTCGGCGAGCGCCTGGGCGGTCACCGGCCGCCGTCCGCGGCGCAGGATCTGGATGATCTGGAACAGGCGGTCGGCGCGACGCATGGCTATCCTGACAGGCTGCTGCCAGCACAGCGGCGCGCGCCCGGCCTGTCAACGCCGGCCCGGCGGACGCGCGCGGGCGCCCGGCAAAATTTTCGCCGTTAACCTGTCAGTGGGGTTCGCCGCCTAGCTTGGGAAGCAAGAAGCAGGCCAAGGGGCAATCTGTGGCGCTCAGCGCACGTCTTGAAATTCGGCAGGGACAGGGGCTGGTCATCACCCCCCAGCTGCAGCAGGCGATCAAGCTGCTGCAGATGTCGAATCTCGAGGTCGAGGCCTTCATCGATGCCGAGCTCGAGCGCAACCCGCTGCTGCAGCGCGAGGAAGGCGACAACGAGCCTTCCGAGACCGCCGAAGCCGAGGCCCCGGACGTCTCCGAACACACCGCCGACGCCGAGGCCCGGGCCGACCTGGATGCCACGCACGACGAGGCCTCGCCGGGTGAGCGCGCCACGGGCGATGCAGAGGGCGCCGCCGATGCGGGCGGGGCCATCGACTGGTCCAAGGCGGGCAGCGGCGGCAGTTTCGACCATGACGGCGAGGGCTTCGAGGGCGCCCTGACCCGCGAGCCGACGCTCGCCGAGCACCTGCAGGCGCAACTCGCCGCCTCGGGCCTGTCGCCGATGGAGACGGTGATCGCCGGCGTCCTGATCGATGCGGTGGACGAGGGCGGCTACCTCCGCGCCGAGTTGCCCGACGTCGCCCAGCGGCTGGGCTGTGACGAGGCCGTGGTCGAGAAGGTGCTGGGCGTGATCCAGGGCTTCGATCCCGTCGGCGTCGCCGCCCGCGACGTGCGCGAATGCCTGATGATCCAGCTGAAGGATCGCAATCGCTACGACCCCGCCATCGCGGCCCTGCTGGACAACCTGCCGCTGCTGGCCCGGCGCGACCTGGCCTCGCTGCGCAAGATCTGCGGCGTCGACGATGATGACCTGCGCGAGATGATCGCCGAGATCCGCGGCCTGACGCCCCGCCCCGGCGCGGCGTTCGGCGGCGAGCCGGTGAGCCCGGTCGCCCCTGATGTCTTCGTCCGCGAAGGACCGGGCGGGCTGTGGAACGTGGAGCTCAACTCCGACACCCTGCCGCGCATCCTGATGGACCAGCGCTATCACGCCCGCGTGTCCGGCCAGTCGAAGACCGACCAGGAGAAGACCTTCATCTCCGACTGCGTGGCCCAGGCCAACTGGCTGATGAAGAGCCTCGACCAGCGGGCGCGCACGATCCTCAAGGTGTCGTCCGAGATCGTGCGGCAGCAGGACGCCTTCCTGGCCTATGGCGTCCAGCACCTGCGGCCGCTGAACCTGAAGACCGTCGCCGACGCCATCGGCATGCACGAGTCCACGGTCAGCCGGGTGACGTCCAACAAGTACCTGGCCACGCCCCGCGGCGTGTTCGAGATGAAGTTCTTCTTCACCTCGGCCATCGCCTCCTCCGAGGGCGGCGAGGCCCACTCGGCCGAAAGCGTGCGCGACCGGATCAGGAAGCTGATCGAAAGCGAGTCCCGGGAAGCCGACGTGCATTCCGATGACGCCATCGTCGATCTGCTGAAGGGGTCGGGCATCGATATCGCCCGGCGCACCGTGGCCAAGTACCGCGAGGCGATGCGCATCCCCTCGTCCGTCGACCGTCGGCGGATGCTCAAGGAACCGGCCTGACCGCCGCCTGACCCCGGCCGCGCCGGGTGAAATTCCGCAGGAACGAAGGCGCCGCACGACTTTACGCGCGGCTTGAGCGTTACGCCCCTTGGCGCGGCCCGGTGAAGACGCCAGATGGACGGTAGATGCCCGACTCGACGACGAAACCCCTTCCGCTCTCCGCCATCCTCACAGAGATCACCGAGCACCCGGAAGACCGCATCTCGGTGGCGGAACTGACCCGGATGTTCGGTGGCCGCGCCATCGGGGCGCTGCTGTTCGTGTTCGGCCTGGTTTGCATGCTGCCGCTGCCGCCCGGCAGCACCACCATCGTCGGCCTGCCGCTGCTGCTGCTGGCCCCGCAGCTGATCCTGGGCGCCTCGGCGCCCTGGCTGCCCGAGCGCCTGAAGCGTCGCACCTTCGCCGTCGCCGACCTCAGGCTGGCGCTGCCGCGGCTGGTTCCCGGCCTGCGGCGGATCGAGGCCGTGTCGCGACCCCGGCTACCGTTCCTGTTCGGCCCGTTCGGCGAGCGGCTGATCGGCGTGGTCTGCACGATCCTGGCGGTGGTGCTGATCCTGCCCATCCCGCTCGGCAACATCCTGCCCGCCATGGCGGTGTCGATCCTGTCGTTCTCGCTGATCCAGCGGGACGGGGTGATCGCCCTGGCCGGCTACGCCACGGCCATCACCAGCGCGAGCGTCCTGGCGCTCGCGGCTCACATTCTCGTCAGCCTGATCCAGCAGGTCATTTCCGTACTTTCCCACGCTTGACACCTTCGGGCGCGCGGCGCGTTGATCGTGTCATGCAAGTCCAAGTCACCGGCAAACATGTCGATGTCGGCGAGGCGCTCCGTACGCGTGTCTCCGACGAACTTTCCTCCAGCATCGCGAAGTATTTCGATCGCGGCGGCGCGGCCGACGTTGTGGTCAGCCGGGAAGGCTCCGCCTTCCGCGTCGACTGCGCGGTCACCCTGGCCACCGGCCAGCAGCTGACCACACAGGGCTCGGGGGCGGACGCCCACATGGCGTTCGACGCGGCGCTGGAAAAGATGTCCAAGCGCATCCGGCGCTACAAGAACCGGCTGAAGAGCCATCATACCCAGGCCCTTGCCAAGCAGGCCGAGAGCGCCGCCTATTTCGTGATCGCCGCCACCGACGATGACGACGAGGCCGACGATGTTCCCGACGACGGGGGCGCCGGCGAGCCGATGATCATCGCCGAGACCGAGCGGCCGATCCGCTCGATGACCGTTTCCATGGCGGTCATGGAGCTCGATCTGACCGAAGCTCAAACAATCGTGTTCCGAAACGCCGCGCACGGCGGACTTTCGGTGGTATATCGCCGCCCGGACGGAAATATCGGCTGGATTGATCCGGAACGGACCAGGGTTCGTAACGGCAATGGGGAAGGGCCTGCACCGGCCCACTGACAGCATTGACGACCGCGCGTGTCCCACCCCCCAGGGAACGCGAGCGGATTAGGGTTAGTTCTTCAGACCATGAACATCGGCGAATTGCTGGATCGCACAGCGATCTCGTTGCGCGTGAGTGCGACGGACAAGCGCAAGGCCCTGGCGGTGATCGCCGAGATCGCCGCGCGGAACTTCAGCCTCGACGCGGGCGACGTGCTGGACGCGTTGCTGGAACGCGAGGTGGCGGGGTCGACCGGGGTGGGCCACGGCGTCGCCGTGCCGCATGCGCGGATGGAAGGCCTGGGCCGGATGCGGGGCGTGTTCGTGCGGCTGGAGCATCCCGTGGAATTCGGTTCGGTGGACGACCAGCCGGTCGATCTGCTGTTCGCCCTGTTCGCGCCCAAGGGGGCCGGCGCCGAGCACCTGCGCGCCCTGGCGCGGGTGTCGCGCCTGCTGCGTCAGGCCGAGCTTCGGGAGCATCTGCGCAAGGCCCGCTCGGCCGACGCCCTGCATGCCCTCCTGGTCCAGGAAGCTGCGGCCAGGCCGTCGGCGGCGTAGCCGGGGCTGACGCCAACAATCCCTGTCCTCCCGGCCAAGCCCTCTTGCGGGCGGCAGAGCCAGGACCCAGGTCTCGACCGCACGGCAGGACCCTCCGGGTCCCGGATCACCGCTTCGCGGCGTCCGGGATGGCTGGGGTTTGTGCTCTTGATCGTTTCCGGCGACGGATCCTAGTGAACCGAAACCGGGGCCAGTTCGTGGGCCATGGCGGCGGCGACGGCGGCGTCGCGGTCGGCCAGAACGGCGAGGCGTTCGCCGTCTGCGCGGTGAACCGCATAGAGGGTCGCGTCAGGATCAAGCTCGGTCTGGATCCGGTCCGCGGGAACGGTGGCGAGAATTTCCGACGCCTTGATGGGACGCACATAGACCAGATTGGGGCCGCCCAGGGCGGCAAAGGCTTCGGTCGAAAGAACAGGCGTCATCATGACCACCTCCATGGATACGCAACGCTTCGAGCGGCCCCCGGTTCAGCCGGCCGCTCAGGTATTCGGGCTCCGGGATATCCGGCAGCTCCAGGTTTCGACTTCCGGATCACTGGCGCCCGGTCCGGATCGGGATGGTCTGGACCTTTTTCTCGGGCTCGGGTCTCGCCAGATCGATGTGCAGCAGGCCGTGCTCCAGGGTCGCGTCATCGACCACCATGCCGTCGGCCAGCACGAAGCTGCGGATGAAGCCCCGGGCCGCGATGCCCCGGTGCAGGAAGGCCTCGTCGGTCTTGCCCGGTGCGCCGTCCCGCCGGCCGGCGATGACCAGCTGGCGATCCTCGACGGTCACCTGCAGCTGGTCGGGTGCGAAACCCGCCACGGCCAGGGTGATGCGTAGCCCGCCGTCGCCCAGATCCTCGACGTTGTAGGGCGGATAGCTTTCCGCGGCCGCCTTGGCGGCGCGTTCGACAAGGTTCCGGGTGTGCTCGAAACCGAGCAGGAAGGGGCTGTCGAAGATCAGTCCACGGTTCATCGTCAGAGTCCTCACAGAAGCGACTCTCCGACCAAACCGCCCGATAGCGGCCCGGTTCGACCGGACAGGTCCTATGTGGGGACGGGCCGGTTGCGATGCAACATCGTGGCGGGCCGTCAGGCCGCGGGCTTCTCGGCGGTCAGCAGGATCGAGACGCCGAACGGCAGGTCGACGGCCTTGAGCAACGCGGCCTCCGAGGCGAACAGGGCCCGCAGCACCGCGTTCAGCGCCGGCGGCGGCAGCGCCTCGTCGTCTCCGCTCTGGCGCCCGAGAAGGCGTCCGGCCAGCCGCACCGCCGCGATCGGCGGGAACAGGATCGAATTGAAGTAGCTGGCGCGCCGCACCCTGAGGCCGGCGGCGGTGAACAGGCGGCGATAGTCGGCCATGGCGTAGCGGCGCCTGTGATGGTGGGCGACGTCGTGCTGGCTCCACAGCCAGGCGTGGGCCGGGACGGTGGTGATCATCTGTCCGCCGGGCTTCAGGAGGCCGGCCAGGGCATTCACCGCGCCCTGGTCGTCGCCCACATGTTCGATGACGTCGAAGGCGGCGATGAGGTCCAGCGGACCGCCCAGGTCGGGAAGCCCGTCGGGCAGCAGGCCGCCGTGCACCGGAACGCCCGACCGCTCCGCGGCCCAGGCGCGGGACTCGGCGTCGGGCTCGATCGCCTGCAGGTCTCCGAAGCGCGCCAGCATCTCCAGGTTCCCGCCGGGGCCGCAGCCGACCTCCAGGATCCGCGCGGTCGGCGGCAGCGGCAGGCGGGCGATCTCGCCGGCCAGGATCCGGCGCCGGGCGGTGAACCACCAGTGGGTCTGCTCCAGGACCCGCATGCGGTCGTAGGTCTCGCGCTCCATCAGCCGGCCTCAGGGCGGTGCGGAAAGATGGCGAAGCGCATGATCGCGAAGTTCCAGACGGCGATCAGCACCGCCAGCAGCAGCTGTGCGGCGAGGTAGTTGAGTCCGGCGCGGTCGACCAGCAGGTACATCAGGCCGGCGTTGGCGGCGGCGTTGAACAGGCCAAGGGCGATGAACGCCACGAGCTGGGCCCGCGCGCCTTCGCGGCCGCGGCTCCGGAACGTCCAGTTGCGCTGGAGGGCGAAGCTGACCGCCATGGAGATGATCCAGGCGATGCCGGCCGAGGCCACGTACCAGAGGCGCAGCAGGTCGGTCAGCAGGTAGAGCGTGGCGAACAGGCTGGCGGCCGCCAGCAGTCCGGAGACGCCGAACCGCAGGACGACGCCGGCCCGGGCGAGCAGGGCCGGCGGCGGCCGGGCAGGGAGGGGGTGCGGCGGCATGGTCAGCGGTCGAAGCCGATCCGCTCGCGCACCATGTAGACCGGCCGGCCCTTCACTTCCTGATACATGCGCCCGATGTACTCGCCGAGCACGCCCAGGGCGATGAGCTGCAGGGCGAAGCCGAACAGGATCACCACCATCAGCGACGCATAGCCGGGCACCTCGCGGCCGCCGATCAGCACCTGTCCGACGATCACGGCGGCGAAGACGATGGCCAGGAACGCCGCGATCACGCCGACGCCGGTCCACACCTTCAGCGGCAGGGTGGTGAAGGCGGTGAGCCCGTCCAGGGCGAAGCGGAACAGGCTGAAATAGCCGAACGAGGTCTCGCCGGCCGTCCGCGCGGGCCGGACATAGGGCACGCCGACCTGGCGGAAGCCGACCCAGGCGAACAGGCCCTTCATGAAGCGGTTGCGCTCCGGAAGCTGGCGCAGGGCGTCGACGACCGCGCGGTCCATCAGCCGGAAGTCGCCGGTGCTGGGCGGGATCGGATAGTCCGAGAGCAGATTGAACAGCCGGTAGAACAGGCGCGCGCTGAGCCGCTTGGCCGCGGAGTCGCTGTCGCGGTTGGCGCGCACGCCATAGACCACGTCGTAGCCCTGTTCCCAGAGCGTGATGAACTCGCCGATCAGTTCCGGCGGGTCCTGCAGGTCGGCGTCGAGCGGCACGACCAGTTGCCCGGTCGCCGCCTCGATCCCGGCGGTCAGGGCCGCCTCCTTGCCGAAGTTGCGGGTCAGGGCCACCAGCCGCAGGCGCGGATCGTGGGTCGCACGGGCCCGCAGGCGGTCGAAGGTGTCGTCGCGGCTGCCGTCGTCGACGCAGACGATCTCCAGCCCGACTCCCAGCCCGCCGAGCGCCGCGTCCAGCCTCTGGAACAGCGCCTCCAGCCCGGCCGACTCGTTGTGCATCGGGATGACGAGGCTGAGCGTGTGGCCGGCCCGAAGGCGGGGCGCGCCGGGGCCGGGGGTCATGTGGCGCGACCGCCGAGGCGGCCGAGGATCAGGCCGAGGCCGGCCAGGGCGATCGTCAGGCAGAGAACGTTGGACGGGAAGATGTAGCGGGCGTCCGCCGCCGGTCCGGCCAGGAACAGCAGGGCGGGATAGCCGAACGCGCCCGCCAGCAGCGCCAGCAGCAGCAGGGCGTGGCGGCGCACCAGGAGCGCCGCGGCCAGGCCGAGGACGACGGCCAGTCCGTAGAGCCAGAACGGCCGCCGGGGCAGCTCGAAGGCGGCGACCTTCACATGGTCGCGCACCCTGACGGACATGTCGGGGTGGCTGAGCGCCAGGCCGAAGCGGTTGGGGTCGATGGCGCCGTGCACCGGATAGAAGACCGGGCCCTTGCCCATGCCCATCTGTTCCACCAGCACGGCGCTGCGGTGGGCGAGGTAGCAGCCGGGCTCCTCCGTCAGCAGCCGCCGCCAGGTCCTGGCAACCCGGCCGCCGGCGTCGGTCTCGACCATCTGCGGCACGCCCGGCTTCGGGGCCAGGGTGCTGAGCAGATGGCGCGGATCGTAGGCCTTGCGGATCTGGGCGACGGTGATGGGTTTGCCATTGGTTATGCCCGCGGGCAGGTAGTTGCGGCCCGCGCAGGCCGAGACGCCGATCACGTCAAACTCCTGGGTGCCGCCGAAGTTCTGCGCCGCGGGCAGGCGCAGGCCGTCGGGCAGCCGCCACTGGGTCGAGGCCCAGGCGCCGGTCAGGCCGGTCGCCAGCAGCACGACGACCGCCGCCCGGGTCCAGCCGCCGGCCGCACCCCTGGCCAGGTAGGGGCGCCACACCATCAGCAGCACCGCGGGACCCACCAGGACGAAGGCGTTGTAGCGGAGGCCGACGGCAAGGCTGATCGACGCGATCGCCAGCGCCAGCAGGGGCAGGGATCGCGCCTGTGCGGCGGCCAGCCACAGCCCGAGACCCAGGATCGCGAAGCTGGCCGTGGTGACGTCGCGCCACTGGGCCATCAGCGCGCCCAGCAGGGTCGCGAAATAGACCAGCCCCGCCCCGAACAGCGCGCACAGCAGCCAGGCCAGACGGCGGCCGGGCGTCAGGACATGAAGGATCAGGCCGGCGCCGTAGAACAGGGCGAAGGTCTGGACCAGGAACACGCCCCAGGCGTCGGCGCCCGCCGCGCGGCTGAGCATGAACAGGTAGGTGTGCAGCGGCGGCCAGAGCGACGTCCGCACGCCGTAGAGGGCCTGCTCGTAGGCCAGCAGGCTGTCGTAGGACATGTAGCCGGGCCACGACGGATAGCAGGCCAGCGCCGTCGCCAGGGCGCAGACGACGGCAAGCGCCAGCCAGGGGGGTCTGTTCGGGGAAAGCCCCGAGCCCTTCACACCAGATACGCTCCCGCGGGCCACCGGTGCGCGCGCAGGCTAGAATTCGATATGGCCGAGCACGCAGATGGTGTCGTCGCCGACGACCCCATAGGCGTCCAGCGCCCCGGCGGCGACCGGCGCATCGACATTCCAGCCGGTCTTCGGATCGGTGACCTCCGGCAGGGCCGTGGGCACGTCGGAACGGGAGATCCCGCCCTCGCCGCCGGCGACGATCTTCATGCTCTTGTCCACCAGGACCACATGCTCGACCCGGACCTTCCTGCCCGTGTCCCAGGCCCAGCCGTGGATCTGCACGCCCGCGAGGGCGCCGGCGTAGGTCTTCTGGACGATGTCGGTGTTGCCGCGGCAGATGCCGGTCTTCGGGAACACCTCGCGCAGGGACTTGCCGACCAGGGCCTGGGCCCAGGCCGGAGCCGCCGGGGTGGCGCCGGGGTCGGCAGGGATCGTGCGCGGCTTCGGCGCCCCGCCGGAGTCCGGCTCGACCGTCGCCTGCGGCGCGGGCGCCGACTTGTCGCGCCACTTGGGCTGATCGCAGGCGGCGAGCGCCAGCAGGGCGGCGAGGACCGGAACGGCGGCAAGCGGGGCGTATCTCATGCCCGGCATTTACGCCGTCCCGCGAGCCCGGCGCAACCGGGAGGCGGTGTCGCGACGCGTCTCAGGCGCCGGGAGCCGGCAACCGCTCCATGATCTCCACCCGGTCGCCCGGGAAGATCGTGAAATGAGGGTGGCCCTCGAACATCCGCGCTGCGGCCTCGAGGCTCCCGGCGCGCACCACCACATAGCCGCCGACCTGGTTGCGGATGTCCTCGACGCCCCGCTGCGAGACGCACTTCGTCACACCGACCGGCCCCGCGGGATCGACGATGCTGGCCGCGTGGGTCTCCATCCACGCCCCCCAGGCGGCCATGCCGCGCTGCATGTCCTCCGGCGACATGTCACCGGGGCCGGGAGCCTGTCCGGGCGAACCCATGAAAAGGGCGAGAAAGGTCTTCATGGGGGGCTCCTGCAGCAGACTGTGACGACACTCAGTCTGATGACGCAGGAAGGCGGGAGGTTCCGACACCGGTCGCCAGAAAAGGCGAAGGCCCGCTGGTTTCCCAGCGGGCCTCCATGGTGGAGCTTAGCGGAGTCGAACCGCTGACCTCTTGCATGCCATGCAAGCGCTCTACCAGCTGAGCTAAAGCCCCGGAGTCCGGGCTTCCCGTGGAGGCTGGCCCCCCGGGAAGGCGCGGAACCTATTCAAAGCGTCCCCTGCGATCAACCCCGGTGAGAGGCTTTTTTCGTCGCAGGGCCGAAAGGCCCGATTTAGCGGTCGTCGTCCGCGTCCGGCAGGCCCTCGATCTCGGACTCGTCGAAGTCGTCCTCGTCCTCGTCCTCAAGGAACGGAACGTCGGCGTCGTCCTCGACTTCCTCGTCGTCGGTGAACTCACCCAGGTCTTCGGAGACCGGGGCAGGTTCGGCCGTGTCGTCGTCGTCGTCGGTGACGATCGGCGGCTCGTCGATCACCTCGTCGAGCTCGGGCGTGACGACCTCTTCTTCCTCTTCGTCGTCGTCGGTTTCCTTCTCGACGACCTGATCCTCGGCTTCGTCGTCGGCCGGCACGATCGCGCGGGCGCGGACGCGGCGGTTGCGGACGGCCTCGTCAGGATCGAACTCGGAGGCGCACTTGGGACAATGCGCGGGGCGCTTGCCGAGATCGTAGAACTTAGCCTGGCAGTTCGGGCAGATTTGCTTGGTGCCCAGCTCGGGAATGGCCAAAGGCGGCGACCTCTAAAAAGACAATGGTTTCGCGGAAAAGCGGCGTCCCTTGCCACGCGCGAACGCGGCTGTCAAAGCATCCCCGCTTGAGGTTTCCCCAATTCCGGAGGCGTGTTTTCGGCACATGACGGCGGCTTACCTGACCGCCAGGCGCGCGGGCCCCCTCAAGGGGATCGTCCGGGCCCCGGGGGATAAATCCATCAGCCACCGCGCGCTCATCCTGGGCGCGCTGGCCAGCGGCGTGACCGAAATCGAGGGTCTGCTCGAGGGCGACGACGTCAAGCGGACCGCCGCGGCCATGGCTGCGTTCGGCGCGGGCGTGGAGCGTCTGGGCGAGGGGACGTGGCGGGTCGAGGGCCGGGGCGGCTTCTCCGAACCGGCCGATGTGGTCGACTGCGGCAACGCCGGCACCGGGGTGCGGCTGATCATGGGCGCGGCGGCCGGATTCGACATGGCGGTCACCTTCACCGGCGATTCCTCCCTGCGCGGCCGGCCGATGAACCGGGTGCTGAAGCCGCTGGGCGAGATGGGCGCGAGCTGGATCTGCCGGCAGGGCGGACGCCTGCCCCTGACGCTGAAGGGCGGAAACCTGAAGAGGATCGCCTACACCCTGCCGGAGCCCTCGGCCCAGGTGAAGTCGGCGGTGCTGCTGGCCGGGCTGCATGCCGCGGGCGGGGCCGAAGTGATCGAGCCCGAGGCCACCCGCGACCATACCGAGCGGATGCTGCGCGGCTTCGGCGCCGAGGTGGACGTGCGCGAGGAGGGCCCCGGCCGCCGGATCGTGCTGCCCCCGGGCCAGAAGCTGACCGGGACCCGCATTCACGTGCCGGGCGACCCGTCCTCGGCGGCCTTCCTGCTGGTGGCGGCCCTGGTGACGCCGGGCTCGGAGATCACGGTGCAGGGGATGCTGCTGAACCCGCTGCGGATCGGCCTGCTGGACACCCTGGGCGAGATGGGCGCCGATTTCTCGGTGACCAACGTCCGCGACGAGGGCGGCGAGACGGTGGCCGACATCACCGCGCGGCACTCAGAACTGGAGGGCGTCGAGGTTCCGGCCGAGCGGGCGCCGTCGATGATCGACGAGTATCCGATCCTGGCGGTGGCTGCGGCCTTCGCGAAGGGCAAGACGGTGATGCGCGGCATCGGCGAGATGCGCGTGAAGGAAAGCGACCGGATCGCCCTGATGGCGGCGGGCCTGTCGGCCTGCGGCATCGGCGTCGAGGAAGAGCCCGAGACCCTGACGGTGATCGGCGCCAAGCGCGGCAACCACCTGGTGGCCGGCGGCGCGGGCGTGACCACCCACGGCGATCACCGGATCGCCATGTCGCACCTGATCCTGGGCCTGGCCGCCGAGGCGCCAGTCTCCGTGGACGAGCCGGGCATGATCGCCACCAGCTTCCCTGAGTTCGTGGGCATGATGCAGGGCCTGGGGGCGGAGATTTCGGAAGAACGACAGGCGGCGGCGTGAAGCAGTTGGCCGCCACCCCCCTCCACCTACGGGTGAGGAGAGGAAAGCTATGACCGGCGACTTCGTCATCGCCGTCGACGGGCCGGCGGCTTCGGGCAAGGGGACGGTGGCGACGCGGCTGGGGCGTGAGCTGGGGCTGCCGGTGCTTGATACGGGCCTGCTGTACCGCGCTGTCGGGGTGCTGACCGAGCGTGCCGGCGACGATCCGGACGACGCCGGGCATGCGACGGCGGTGGCCCTGCTGCTGACCGCCGACCAGCTGGAAGACCCGGCGCTTCGCACGCGGGCGGCGGGCGAACTGGCCAGCCGGGTGGCGGTGCATCCCCGGGTGCGGGCGGCCCTGCTGGACTTCCAGCGCACCTTCGCGCTGCAGCCGGGCGGGGCGATCCTCGACGGGCGCGACATCGGCACGGTGATCTGCCCCGACGCGCCGGCCAAGCTGTACGTCACCGCCACGCCGGACGTGCGCGCCGAACGCCGCTGGAAGCAGCTGCGGGGACAGGGCGAGGACGTGGCCTATGAGGACGTGCTGGCCGATATCCGGCGGCGCGACGCCCGCGACGGAAGCCGCGACGCCGCCCCCATGCGGCCCGCCGACGACGCCGCCTTGCTCGAAACCACTGAAATGACTATAGAGCAGGCCGCCGATGCGGCCCGCCGTATCGTCGAGGCAGCGCGCGCCCGTTGGGAGAAATCCCGCCAGGGCTAATCCAACCGCGTTTTTCCCTCGTACGGCTGCGGGCAAATTTCACGGCGCAGGGGCCTCGCCCCCGCGTTTTCGGTCGAAACCCTTAACCCCGATTCCGGGACTCCGTCCGACCACAGCCGTGGTGCGGGCCCGGCGTCATTTG
Organism: Pseudomonadota bacterium; assembly: GCA_963205005.1. GTDB lineage: Bacteria > Pseudomonadota > Alphaproteobacteria > Caulobacterales > Caulobacteraceae > Phenylobacterium. Next base: position 1,679 of record CAUJHW010000156.1, on the reverse strand, counting down.
AAGACGAAAGACAATATGGCTGACGATATGAGCCTTACGCCCTCGCGCGACGACTTCTCCGCCCTGCTCGACGAATCCCTGGGCGGCCGTGACTTCATGGAAGGCCAGGTTGTCCACGGCCTGGTCGTGGCGATCGAGAAGGACTTCGCGATCATCGACGTCGGTCTGAAGACCGAAGGCCGCGTCTCGCTGAAGGAATTCGGCATCGGCGAAGGCGAAAGCAAGGAACCGCTCAAGGTCGGCGATACGGTCGAGGTGTTCCTCGAGCGCGTCGAGAACGCCATGGGCGAAGCGGTCATCAGCCGTGAGAAGGCCCGCCGCGAGGAGGCCTGGACCCGCCTCGAGGGCGTCTACGAGAAGAACGAGCCGGTGATGGGCGCCATCGTCGGCCGCGTGAAGGGCGGCTTCACCGTCGACCTGGGCGGCGCCTCGGCGTTCCTGCCGGGTTCGCAGGTGGACATCCGTCCGGTCCGCGACGTCGGCCCGCTGATGGGCAAGGAACAGCCCTTCGCGATCCTGAAGATGGACCGTCCCCGTGGGAACATCGTGGTGTCGCGTCGTGCGATCCTCGAGGAAGCCCGCGCCGAGCAGCGCACCGAGCTCGTCTCGCAGCTGCTGGAAGGCGAAGTCCGCGAAGGCGTGGTCAAGAACATCACCGACTACGGTGCGTTCGTGGACCTGGGCGGCATCGACGGCCTGCTGCACGTCACCGACATGAGCTGGAAGCGCGTCAACCACCCGAGCCAGGTCCTGGCCGTGGGCGACACCGTCAAGGTGCAGATCGTCAAGATCAACCCGGACACCCAGCGCATCTCTCTCGGCATGAAGCAGCTCCAGTCCGACCCCTGGGACGGCGTGGAAGCCAAGTACCCGGTGGGCGCGAAGTTCACCGGCCGCATCACCAACATCACCGACTACGGCGCCTTCGTGGAGCTGGAAGCCGGCGTCGAGGGCCTGGTGCACGTGTCGGAAATGTCGTGGACCAAGAAGAACGTCCACCCCGGCAAGATCGTCTCGACCTCGCAGGAAGTCGACGTGGTCGTGCTGGACGTCGATCCGTCCAAGCGTCGCGTCAGCCTCGGCCTGAAGCAGGCCATGGCCAACCCGTGGGAAGCCTTCGTGGCCGCCCATCCGATCGGCACGAGCGTCGAGGGCGAAGTCAAGAACGCCACCGAGTTCGGCCTGTTCATCGGCCTGGAAAACGACATCGACGGCATGGTCCACCTGTCGGACCTGGACTGGGCGACGCCTGGCGAAGAAGCCATCGCGAAGTACCAGAAGGGCGAGACCGTCAAGGCGCGCGTCCTGGACGTTGATGTCGAGAAGGAGCGTATCTCGCTCGGCATCAAGCAACTGTCGGGTGACCCGCTGCAGGGTGACACCTTCCGCAAGGGCCAGACCGTCACGGTCCAGGTCACCGAGATCACCTCGGGCGGCATCGAAGTGAAGTTCGGCGACGACGAAGCCCCGATGACGGCCTTCATCCGCAAGTCGGACCTCTCCCGCGACCGCGCCGACCAGCGCCCCGAGCGTTTCGCCGTCGGCGATCGCATGGACGCCCAGATCACCAACATCGACAAGGCCGCCCGCCGGGTGTCCCTGTCCGTGAAGGCCCTGGAAATGGCCGAGGAAAAGGAAGCCATCGAGCAGTTCGGCTCGTCGGACTCCGGCGCCTCGCT
>CAUJHW010000155.1 GCA_963205005.1 Pseudomonadota bacterium | reverse complement strand
TCGCCGCCGTCAGCGTCGTCTTCCCATGGTCAACGTGACCAATCGTGCCGATGTTGCAGTGCGGCTTCGTGCGTTCAAACTTCTCTTTGGCCATTTCAAGCTCCAGCCCTGTCCGGGCTTGTCCTCTAAACTAGGGTTGGGATTAGGCGTACTTCTTGATCACTTCGTCGGCGACGACTTGCGGCACCGGGTCGTAGTGGTCGTACTGCATCGTGAACGAGGCGCGGCCCTGTGAGAACGAGCGCAGCGTGTTGATGTAGCCGAACATGTTGGCCAGCGGCACGAAGGCCGTGACCACCTGGGCGTTGCCCCGAGTTTCCGTGCCCTGGATCTGGCCACGGCGGGAGTTCAGGTCGCCGATGACGTCGCCCATGTACTCGTCCGGGGTCAGAACCTCGACCTTCATGATCGGCTCGAGCAGCTTCGGCGCGCCCCGCTCACGCAGTTCGCGGAACGCCGCGCGGGCGGCGATTTCGAAGGCCAGGACCGAGGAGTCAACGTCGTGATAGTTGCCGTCGTACAGCGTGGCCTTGAAGTCGATCACCGGGAACCCGGCCAGCAGGCCGTTGTCCTTGGAGGACTCGATGCCCTTCTGGACACCAGGCACAAATTCCTTCGGCACCGAACCGCCGACGGTCGTGTTCTCGAACACGAAGCCCGTCCCCGGCTCGCCCGGCTCGAACTTGATCTTCACGCGGGCGAACTGGCCGGTGCCGCCAGTCTGCTTCTTGTGCGTGTAGTCGATGTCCGTGGCCTTGCCGAGGCTCTCACGGTAGGCCACCTGCGGCGCACCGATGTTGGCTTCGACCTTGTAGGTGCGCTTCAGGATGTCGACCTTGATGTCGAGGTGAAGCTCGCCCATGCCCTTCAGGCGCGTCTGGCCCGACTCCTGGTCGGTGTGGACGGTGAAGGACGGATCTTCGGCCACCATCTTGGCCAGGGCGACGCCCAGCTTTTCCTGGTCGGCCTTGGACTTCGGCTCGATCGCGAGTTCGATCACGGGCTCGGGGAAATTCATCCGCTCGAGGATGACCGGCGACTTGTTGGGATCGCACAGGGTGTCCCCGGTGCGGGTGTCCTTGAGGCCGGCCAGGGCGACGATGTCGCCGGCGTGGGCTTCCTTGATGTCCTCGCGGTTGTTGGAGTGCATCAGCAGCATGCGGCCGACGCGTTCCTTCTTGTCGCGGGTGGAGTTCAGCAGGCCCATGCCGGTCTCGAGCTTGCCCGAGTAGATGCGGCAGAAGGTCAGCGAGCCCACGAAGGGGTCGTCCATGATCTTGAACGCCAGGACCGACAGCGGCTCTTCGTCGGACGCCTTGCGCTCGACTTCTTCCTCGGTCCGGAAATCGATGCCCTTGGTCGGCGGGATGTCCACCGGCGACGGCAGGTAGTCGACAACGGCGTCGAGCAGCGGCTGCACGCCCTTGTTCTTGAACGCCGAGCCCGCGAGGATCGGGTAGAACACGCCGTCCAGAACGGCCTTGCGGAGGCACTTCTTGATGACGTCGACCGAGGGCTCCTCGCCGCTCAGGTAGGCTTCCATCGCCTCGTCATCGAGTTCGACGGCGTTCTCGATCATGTAGTTGCGCGCTTCCTCGCACGCGTCCTTCATGTCGGCCGGGATTTCTTCGTCGTGATAGTTCGCGCCCAGGCCCTCGGAATCCCAGACCACCGCCTTCATGCGGACGAGGTCGACGATGCCCTTAAGGCTCGACTCCGAACCGATCGGCAGCTGGATCGGAACGGCCTTGACGCCCAGACGCTCACGGATGGTCCGGAGGCACATCTGGAAGTCGGCGCCGATCTTGTCCATCTTGTTGACGAACACGATCCGCGGAACGTTGTAGCGGTCGGCCTGGCGCCAGACGGTCTCGGTCTGAGGCTCGACGCCCTGGTTGCCGTCAAGCACGGCGACGGCGCCGTCCAGCACGCGCAGCGAACGTTCGACCTCGATGGTGAAGTCCACGTGCCCGGGGGTGTCGATGATGTTCAGCCGGTGACCGTTCCAGATGGCGGTCGTCGCGGCCGACGTGATCGTGATGCCGCGCTCCTGCTCCTGCTCCATCCAGTCCATCGTCGCGGCCCCATCGTGGACCTCGCCGATCTTATGGCTCTTGCCGGTGTAGTAGAGGATCCGCTCGGTCGTCGTCGTCTTGCCCGCATCGATGTGGGCCATGATTCCGAAGTTGCGGTAGTCTTCGATTTTGTGCGCGCGGGCCATCGTGGACGCTCTTCAAAAAGGGCTTTTCGTAGGGGCCTGAACGAACGGCGCGGGCGGTTTAGCTCAAACCGCCCGCGCCGGAAAGCTCAGTGTAGGTTGGCTTACCAGCGGTAGTGCGAGAACGCCCGGTTGGCTTCGGCCATCTTGTGGGTGTCTTCGCGCTTCTTCACCGCGGCGCCGCGGTTCGAGGAGGCGTCCAGCAGTTCGCCGGCCAGCTTCTCGGTCATGGTGTTCTCGCCGCGCTTGCGCGCCGCACCGATCAGCCAGCGGATGGCCAGGGCGCGACGGCGCTCGGGACGCACTTCCACCGGAACCTGGTAGGTGGCGCCGCCGACCCGGCGGGAGCGGACTTCGATGGCCGGGGCCACATTGTCCAGGGCGGTGTGGAAGGTTTCCAGCGGACCCAGATCCTTGCGGCGGGTCTCGAGGATATCGAAGGCGCCATAGACGATCGTCTCGGCGACGGCCTTCTTACCTTCGTACATCACGTAGTTCATGAACTTGGTGACGACGAGATCTCCGAACTTCGGGTCCGGGAGAACAACGCGTTTGTCTGCGCGACGGCGACG
>CAUJHW010000154.1 GCA_963205005.1 Pseudomonadota bacterium | reverse complement strand
GCCGGCGCGGCCGACCTGATCGGCGGCATCATCGAGGGCAAGAACCTGTTCGCCTTCGCCCAGGCCGAACCGCAGGGCCGCTACAACCTGGCCTCGGTGACCACCACGGCCAAGAAGGAAGGCGCCGGCTGGAGCCTGAACGGCCACAAGGCCGTCGTGATCGGCGCGCCGATGGCGACCCACCTGATCGTCACCGCCCGCACCTCGGGTGGCGAGCGCGACGCCCAGGGCATCTCGGTGTTCCTGGTCGACAAGTCCGCCAAGGGCGTCACCACCCGCGACTATCCGACAGTCGACGGCCTGCGCGCCTCGGAAGTCTATTTCGAGAACGTCTCGGTCGGCGCCGACGCCCTGATCGGAACCGCCGACAACGGCCTGCCGCTGATCGAGAAGGTGGTGGACGAAGCCATCGCCGCGACCTGCGCCGAGGCCTGCGGCGTGCTGCGCAGGCTGCACGAGGGCACGCTGGAGTACACCAAGCAGCGCAAGCAGTTCGGCGCGCCGATCAGCTCGTTCCAGGTCCTGCAGCACCGCATGGTCGACATGTTCATCAACGTCGAGCAGGCGATCTCGATGACCTACATGGCCAACATCAAGGTCACCGACGACGCCGAGCGCGCCAAGGCCGCCTCGGCCGCCAAGGTCCAGATCGGCAAGGCCTGCCGGTTCGTCGGTCAGAACGCGATCCAGCTGCACGGCGGCATGGGCATGACCGACGAGATGGCCATCGGCCACTACTTCAAGCGCGCCACCATGATCGAGAGCGCCTTCGGCTCAGTGGACCACCACCTGGCCCGCTACGAATTCCTGAGCCTGGGCAAGGCGGCCTAGGCTTCACCTGCTGCGGCATCCTTGGATGCCGGAGATTTCGAGGGCCCGCGGCGGTGACGCCGCGGGCCCTTTGCTTTGTTTGCTCGATGGCTGCGGGTTGTCCGAAGGTCAGCGTTGCGGCAACGCTTGGGGCCATGGGCAAGGACGCACATGTCGCCGCCACCTTCGCGGACGGGCCGGATGAGGGCCGGCTTCAGTATGAGGCGCCGAAGCTGCTGTTCCGGGGGGCGATCCGACGCGTGTTCCAGGGAGGGGCGCTGAGGGGCGTCCGCGCCGAGGGCGGCGATCTGGTCCTGGCCGACGGCGCACGGTTCACCCTCGGAGAAAAGCAGGCCGCCGCCTGGGCTCACGCCATCGCCAATCCCAAGGGCCGGCTCGACAAGATCGGGGTGAAACCGGGGATGCGGGTCGCTGTGCTGGGCGTCGCCGACGCCACGCTTGTGGATGAACTGACCGCGCGCGGCGCCGCGCCGGTGAACGACCTCTCCGGTCTGGACCTTCTGTTCCATGCCGCCGACAGCGCCGCCGAGCTGGCGCGGATCAGCGAACTGGTCCCGGCGCTGGCCGAAAGCGGGGCCCTGTGGATCGTCTCACGCAAGGGCAAGGCGGCGACGGTGAAGGACATCGAGGTCATGGCCGCCGCCAGGGCTGTCGGCCTGGTCGACAACAAGGTCGTCGGCTTCTCCGACACTCTGACGGCGCTGAGGTTCGTACGCCGAAAGGCGTGAGGCGCCACTTTCGGGGACCTGAAGGTTGCCGGGGTGGACGGCGCGGCCTAACCGGAGCCCATGGCCGTCCGTGACTTCGCGCTGCTTCTGGTGATGTGCCTGATCTGGGCCTCCAACAACATACTGTCCAAGTATGTGGTGAGCGGGCTTGAGGTGCCGCCGCTGTTCTATGCGGCGGCGCGGTTCGCGATCCTGAGCGTGGTGCTGATCCCGTTCCTGCGACCGGCGCCGCGGCCCATCTGGCGGCTGGTGGTCACGGCGTTGCTGATGGGCGGCGGGAACTTCGCCCTGATGTTCGTCGGGCTGAAGATGTCGACGCCATCCTCGGTGTCCGTGGTGTTCCAGCTGGGCCTGCCGATGACGGTGCTGCTGTCGGTGTTCATGCTGCACGAGCGCATCGGGCTGTGGCGCGGGTTCGGCATGGGCCTGACCTTCGCCGGCGTGATCATCGTCATCTTCAACCCGAAGGGGCTGGAGATCTCGACAGGCCTGCTGCTGGTGGCGGCCGCGACCTTCATGTCGTCGCTGGGCGCGGTGATGACCAAGCAGATCGAGGGCATGCGCCCGCTGACGTTCCAGGCCTGGGTCGGGTTCTCGTCGGTCTGGCCGCTGGCGGCGCTGTCGGCCTGGCTGGAGCCGGGGCAGGTGCAGATCGCGCTGCATGCCGGCTGGCCGTTCGTTGGCGCGCTGCTGTATTCGGCGCTGATCGTCTCGCTGTTCGCCCACACCAGCTATGTGATGCTGCTGCAGAAGTACGAGGCCAACCTGATCTCCGCCCTGTCGCTGATGACGCCGCTGATCACCATCGGCATGGGCGTGGTGTTGCTGGGTGACCCGTTCGGTCCGCGGATGATCATCGGTAGCGCGCTGGCGATCGGCGGGGTGCTGGTCATCGCCCTGCGGCGCAACCAGATCCTGGCCCTGCTGATGACCTTCAGAGGCCGCGCGAAATGAACCTGATCGACGCTCCGTCGCCCAACTTCGATCCGCGCACGGCGCCGCCGACGATGATCGTGCTGCACTACACCGGCATGAAGAGCGGGCAGGCCGCGCTGGACCGTCTGCGCGACCCGGAGGCCAAGGTCTCGTCGCACTATCTGGTGGAGGAGGACGGCCGGGTGTTCCGGCTGGTGGCCGAGGAACGCCGCGCCTGGCATGCGGGCGTCTCGTTCTGGCGCGGACGGCGCAACGTCAACGGCGACTCCATCGGGATCGAGATCGTCAATCCCGGCCACGAGTTCGGCTACCGGCCGTTCCCCGAGGCCCAGATCGAGAGCGTCATCGCCCTCGTCGCCGATATCCGCACCCGCTGGGAGATCGAGGACCGCGACATCGTCGGCCACTCCGATATCGCCCCGTCCCGCAAGGAGGACCCCGGCGAACTGTTCCCCTGGAGGCGGCTCGCCGACGCCGGCCACGGCCTGTGGGCCGAGTGGCCCGCCGCGCCGGGCGCGCCGATCGGCGAGGGCGAGGAGGGCGCGGCGGTGTTCGCCCTGCAGGCCGGCCTCACCCGCCTGGGCTTCGACCTGCCGCCGTCGGGCCGGTTCGACGCCGACACCGCCACGGTGGTGCGCGCCTTCCAGCGGCACTGGCGGCCAGAGCGGGTTGACGGCGTCGCCGACGGCGAGACCCGGGCGCGGCTGATCGCACTGCTGCGGGTGTCCTCCCTCCCTTAACGGGGAGGGACCGGCCGCGGAGCGGCCAGGGTGAGGATCCGGGGGCTGGGTCCCCACGTCTGAGATTGATCGTGGCTTCCCCACCCTGGCGCCTCCGGCGCCTGTCCCTCCCCATTGAGGGAGGGAAGTGCTATGCCGCCTGCGGATCAGACGGCCGGGCGGTCGCGGCCGTCGCAAGGCGGTCGAGGAAAGTCCGGGCTCCACGACGACATGGCGGTGGGTAACGCCCACCGGGGGTGACCCTAGGGATAGCGCCACAGAGAGCAGACCGCCTGCTCCTCGGAGCAGGTAAGGGTGAAAGGGTGCGGTAAGAGCGCACCGGGTCCCTGGTAACAGGGGCCGCATGGCAAGCCCCGCTAGGAGCAAGACCGAATAGGGATCCCGCGCCTTGGCAACAAGGTAGAGCCGTCGCCGGCTTGAGGGGTCCGGGTAGGTCGCGAGAACCGTCCCGCGAGGGCCGGTCCAGAGGAATGACCGCCGCGTCCTGCGCAAGCAGGGCGGCACAGAACCCGGCTTACAGGCCGTCTGATCCGCACTTCCACAAATCAGGATTTCCCCGCTCCGGGGGATTGGGACAGGCGTGGAGCTTGGCCGTTAATCTTTCGTTCCAAGTATGTTCCGGGGATAAGTACTTGGCCTTAACGATCAGCCCCTGCGAGACCTTTGATTTCCCGCTAAAAGGCAGTGAGTGTCATTGAAACCCACTGTGTCCCATGGTACCCCAGAAACTATTCGCTAACCAAATCGCGGCGGGTTGGGGCCGGGCGAAGCGGTGGTGGTGGCAGGGGGCAAGTCGGCGAGATGTTTCTCTCGACCTTCGAGAAGCAGCTGGACGGGAAGCGGCGCATCGTTGTGCCGCAGGATTACCGCGCCGCGCTCTCGGGGCCGACCGACGGCGTCTTCGTGTTCCCCTCGATCCGGTCCAACTGCCTTGAGGGCGGCGGCCAGGCGCTGTTCGACCGCTATGGCGCCATGGCCGATGAGCTGGAGTTTGGCGACGAGCTGCGCGACTCCATCGAGCGCAACGTGTTCGGCGAGATGCAGCGGCTGTCGTTCGACACCGCCGGCCGCATCACCCTTCCGGAGAGCCTCTGCGATCAGTTCGGGCTGACCGACTGGGTGGCGGTGGTTGGAATGCGCGACCGCTTCGAGATCTGGGAGCGCGACGCCTACCGCGCTCAGCGCGCCGCCGACCGCGAATTCGCTCGCCAGGGCCTGGCCGACATGCGCTCGCGCCAGCGTAGCCAGCGGCTGGGAGGCGCGGCATGAGCGGCGCGCCCCACATCTCCGTCCTCCTGGGCGAGGTGCTCGACAATCTTTCCACCGGCCCCGGCGAGACCGTCGTGGACGGAACCTTCGGCGCGGGTGGCTACACCCGTGCGATCCTGGCGACGGGCGCGAAGGTCGTGGCCTTTGACCGCGACCCTACGGTCCGTCGCTTTACCTCCGACCTGCCGGCCGACCGTTTCAAGCTGGTGGAAGGGCGCTTCTCCGAGATGGATGAGGTACTGGGCGAGGGTTCTGTCGACGCCGTGGCGCTGGACCTGGGGGTCTCGTCCATGCAGATCGACGAGGCCGAGCGCGGCTTCTCGTTCATGCACGACGGTCCGCTGGACATGCGGATGGGTGGCGACGGCCCCAGCGCCGCCGAACTGGTCAACACGGCCGACCAGGACGAGCTGGCGCGGATCATCTTCGTCTATGGCGAGGAGCGCGAGAGCCGCCGGATCGCCCGCGCCATCGTCAAGCGCCGCGCCGAACAGCCCTTCACCCGCACCCTGGAGCTGGCCGATTTCGTGGAGCGGGCCCTTGGCGGCCGCCGCGGGGCCAAGATCCATCCCGCCACCCGCACCTTCCAGGGCCTGCGGATCGCGGTGAACGAGGAGCTGTCCGAGCTTGAGGCGGGGCTGGTCGCCGCCGAGCGGGTGCTGAAGACCGGCGGCCGGCTGGTGGTGGTCACCTTCCATTCGCTGGAAGACCGGATCGTGAAGAGCTTCCTGGCGGTCCGTTCGGGCAAGGTCCCGGGCGGCTCGCGCTATGCCCCGCCCGTCGCGGCCGGCGCGCCCGCCAGTTTCCGGCTGCTGTTCAACGGTGCCCAGGCGCCTACCGACGTCGAGGCCAAGACCAACCCTCGCGCCCGCTCCGCCAAGCTGCGGGCCGCCGTCCGCACCGAAGCGCCCGTGTGGAGGGATGCGGCATGAGCGTGTTCACCCGCAAGATCCGCGGCTTCCGCCTGCTCGACCTGATCGGCGTCGGCCTGCTGGTGATCATCATTGTCGGCGTCTACCTGGCTAAGACCATGGCCGGCACCGAACGCGCCGACATCGCCCGGATCGAGCGCCAGATCGGCGCGGAGAAGGCGCGCATCCGCCTGCTGCAAGCCGAGGTGGCCCACCTGGAGCAGCCGGGCCGGATCGAGCGCCTGTCGGTGGCCTATCTGAACATGGCCCCGGTGCCGGCGATCCGCGAGGCCACCGCCGACCAGCTCATCCAGCTCTCCCGCGCCGGCGCGGCCCCCAGCGCCAAGGCCGTGTCCGCCGTGGCCGCCATGGTCGACGGCAGTGGCGCGGTCCCCGGCGTCCCGCCGCCGCCGCCGCCCGAAGCCCAGCCTGCCCGGCTCGCCGAGGTCGCGCGATGAGCCTGACCCAGCCGACCCTTGGTCGTTCGGGGCTGCCCCGCTGGCTGATCGAGCGGATCTGGGGCCTGGAGCACGCCTTCGAGCGCGCCCGCGCCTCGGGCAAGGCAGAGGACGACACCCGCCTGCGGATCTTTTTTGTGCTGGCGCTGTTCTCGCTGTTCTTCATCACCCTGGCGATCGGCGCCACGCGGGCGGCGCTGTTCTCGGACGCGGCGCGCAACGTCGGCATCTCGGCGCCGCTGGGCGGCTCGCGTGCGGATCTCGTAGACCGCAACGGCCAGATGCTGGCCGCCGACCTCCTGCACTACGGCCTCTACATCGACCCCCGCGAGATCTGGGACCAGGCCGAGACCCGCCGCGGCCTGCTGCACGCGCTTCCCGACCTGGAGCCCGAGCGGCTGGAGCGGGCGCTTCGCGGCAACCGCCGGGTCTTCGTGATCGGCGCCCTGAACCCCAGCGAGCGCAATCAGGTCCACGAACTGGGCCTGCCGGGGGTCAGCTTCGAGCCGGAGCAGCACCGGGTCTATCCGCTGGGCACGACGGCGGCGCACATCATCGGCTACTCGGACACCGGCGGCGAAGGCCTGTCGGGCGCCGAGGCCGCCTTCAACGAGGACATCCGCACGGCGTCCGTGACCGGCGCCAGCGTACCCCTGTCGATCGACCTCCGGGTCCAGGGCGCGTTGGAGGACGAGGTCTACAAGGCCGTCGCCGAGTTCACGCCGAAGGGCGCGGTGGGCATCGTCACCGACATCCAGACCGGCGAGATCCTCGGCATGTCGAGTTGGCCGGTGTTCGATCCCAACAAGCCCGGCAAGTCGAGCGACTACACCCGCACCAACCGCGCCGCGGCCTCGGTGTTCGAGATGGGGTCTACCTTCAAGGCTTTCACCGTCGCCATCGGCCTCGACAGCGGCGTGGCCACCCCGGAAAGCACCTTCGACGCCCGCTTCCCCTACAAGCTGGGCTACCGGACGATCCACGACTACCACGCCGCCCGGAAGATCCTGAACCTGGTCGAGGTGTTCCAGCACTCGTCCAACATCGGCACCGCCAAGCTGGCCGAGTCGGTCGGGCCGCAACGGATGGGCAGCTATTTCAACGGCCTGGGCCTGACCACCCCGGCCAAGGTAGAGCTAATCGAGAGCGCCCGGCCGCTGACGCCCAAGGTCTGGAACGACGACGCCGTCGCCTCCACCTCGTTCGGCCACGGCATCAACGTGACCCCGCTGGCCCTGGCCCGGGCCTACGGCGCCGTCCTGAACGGCGGCAAGCTTATCCCGATGACCATCCGCAAGGTGGCCCCGGGGACGAAGATCGACGGCCCGCGGGTGATGTCCGAGAAGACGTCGCTGCAGATGCTGTCGATCATGCGCGCCAATGTGACCGGCGGCAGCGGCAAGTCGGCCAACGTCGATGGCCTGTCGGTTGGGGGCAAGACCGGGACCGGCGAGAAGTACGACCCGGCGATCCGCGCCTACAATCACGCCCGGCAGGTCTCGTCGTTCGCGGCGGTGTTCCCGACCACGGGCGGGGTGAACACCAAGCGCTACTTCGTGCTGATCCTGCTGGACGAGCCGCACGGCACCGCCAAGAGCGCCGGCTATTCCACCGGCGGCTGGGTCGCCGCGCCGGCCGCGGGCCGGGTCATCGAGCGCATCGCCCCGTTCCTCGGCGTACCGCGGCGCAACGACCTGACGCAGGCGATCCCGGTTTCGGAGCCGGTGCAGGAAGAAGCGGGCGAGGCGCAATGACCGTGCGCCTGACCAAGCTGGTGAAGCGGGACGTCGGCTCCGATCCGGAGATCACCGGGGTCACCGCCGACAGCCGCAAGGTCAAGCCAGGCTTCCTGTTCGCCGCCCTGCCGGGCTCGCGCGCCGACGGCGCGGCCTTCGCGGTCAGGGCGGTTGAAGCCGGCGCCGCCGCCATCCTCGCCGACGAAGACCAGAACCTTTCCGTGCCGACGGTCGTCTGCCGTGATCCGCGCCGGGGCTATGCGCTCGCCGCCGCCAACTTCTGGGGCCGCCAGCCGCAGACCTGCGTGGCGGTGACCGGCACCAACGGCAAGACCTCGGTCGCCACCTTCTGCCGGCAGATGTTCGCACACGCCGGCCACGTCTCGGCCAGCATGGGGACGCTGGGGGTCACCGTCTCGCGTCCGGACGGCGTCACAGACCAGATCACCCCGCCGGGCCTGACCACGCCGGACGCCGGCGACGTCGCCGAACTGCTGACCCGGGTGTCGCAGCTTGGGGTCACCCACTTCGCCATGGAGGCCTCGTCGCACGGCATCGACCAGCGCCGGCTGGACGGCGTGCGGCTGACGGCCTCGGGGTTCCTCAACCTTACTCAGGATCATCTGGATTACCACGGCACCATGGAGAGCTACCGTGGCGCGAAGCTCAGGCTGTTCGAACAGCTGATGCCTCGCGGCGCGACGGCGGTGCTGAACGCGGACTCCGAGGCCTTCCCGTTCTTCGCGGCGGCCTCGGTAGTCTCCGGACAACGGGTCATGAGCGTGGGGGAGAGCGGCCAGGCGCTGCGTCTCATCGACCGCGCGCTCCTGCCCGACGGCCAGCGGCTGTCGATCCGCGCCGATGGCCGCATCTTCGACGTGCGCCTGCCGCTGGTCGGCGCCTATCAGGCCTCCAACGCCCTGGTGGCGGCGGGCCTTTGCCGCGCGGCGGGCCTGAGCTTCGAGGACACCTTCGCGGCGCTGGAGAAGATCGACGGCGCGCCGGGCCGGTTGCAGCGGATCGGGCAGGGCCCGCGAGGCGGCGAGGCCTATGTTGACTACGCCCACACCCCCGATGGCCTGGAAACGGTGCTGGAGGCCTTGCGCCCGCACGTTCGCGGCAGGCTGATCGTGGTGTTCGGCGCCGGCGGCGACCGCGATCGGACTAAACGCCCGCTGATGGGCCGCTTTGCCGCCACCCTGGCCGACGTGGCCATCGTCACCGACGACAATCCTCGCTCCGAGGTTCCCGCAGCGATCCGCGCCGAGATCATGGCCGGCAACTCGGGCCTGAAGGAGATCGGAGACCGCCGCGAGGCGATCCGCACGGCCGCCGCCCTGCTGGAGGACGGAGATATCCTGGTCGTGGCCGGCAAGGGCCACGAGCAGGGCCAGATCGTCGGCGACACCGTGCATCCTTTCGACGACGTGGCGGAGACGGCCCAGGCCCTGGAGCTTGTGCATGGCTGATCCGCTGTGGACCTCCGAGGAGATCGCGAGGGCGACGGGCGGGTCTGGCGGCGGAGGGTTCTCCGCCACCGGAGTCTCCATCGACAGCCG
>CAUJHW010000153.1 GCA_963205005.1 Pseudomonadota bacterium | reverse complement strand
ACGGCTCTGAACGATGAGTTCAAGTCGCTGCTGGGCCAGATCACCAAGGCCGTTTCGAACGCCGAATTCAACGGCGGGAACATGCTGAAGCAGGCCGGCACGACCATCAAGGCGCTGGCCAACGCGGATGCGACCTCGGTGATCACGGTGGCTGCCCAGACCCTGACCCTGACAGCGCTGGCCATCGCGACCAGCTCGATCAGCACGAAGACGCTGGCCTCCACGGCCATCGGCCTCGTGAACACCGCCATCACCACCGTTTCGAGCAAGCTGTCGAAGCTCGGTACGGGTGCGAAGGCGTTGGGGGGGCACCTCAACTTCGTCAACAAGCTCCAGGACACGATCGACGCCGGGGTGGGCAACCTCGTCGACGCCGATCTGGCGAAGGAAAGCGCGAAACTCCAGGCTCTGCAGACGAAGCAGCAGCTCGGTGTCCAGGCGCTCTCGATCGCCAACCAGTCGTCCTCGATCCTGCTGGGCCTGTTCCGCTAAGGTCCGCAGACTGCGGAGCCGTCTGCGGCTCCGCGGCGACACAAAATACGCCGGTGGACGGGTTCGCCCGTCCACCGGTCGCTTTCTCCCCCGAAACTCGGAGCGCCGAACAGAAGTCCGGCGAAGGAGTCATGGAAACCAAGATCGCGGCCGTCGCAATCGCGCCCGATCCAGGTCTCAGCCAAATCCCGGCCAGCGAACCGCCCGCAAAAGTGAGCGCTCCGCAGGCCCCGGCGGGCCCGGATCCGGTCGATGTGCGACTGGTCATAGAAGAAGATCAGGCGAGCGGTTCGTACGTCTACAAGACGATCAACCGCTCCACAGGCGAGGTCATCCAGCAGTACCCCAGGGCTGACGTCCTGAAGATGCGGGATCGGACGGACTACGCCGCCGGCTCGGTGATCGACACCGAGGCCTGATCAAGGGCGCGGCTCGCCCCCAGCGAGTCCTGGAGACAAAAAATGTCTCAACCGCCCCGGGGCCGCCCGGCGGCGGCGTTATGCTTTACGCGCGTTAACCATCTGCTCACCACGACTACCTAGGGTGAAGTCATCGCGTGGTTGCGAGTCGCAGCCGGGCGCCCTCCAGGAGAGCGTGATGACGATCAGCGTCCACACGAACAAGTCCGCGCTGACCGCGCTGCAGAATCTGAACAAGACCAACACCGACCTGGCCAGCGTTCAGAATCGGGTGAACACCGGCCTGAAGATCGGTAACGCCAAGGACAACGCCGCGGTCTGGGCCATCGCCCAGGGGCAGAGGGCCGACATCGGCGCCCTCGGCGCCGTGAAGATGAGCCTCGAACGGGCCACATCGATCTCTGAAGTGGCCATGACCGCCGGGGACACCATCTCGAACCTGCTGGTCGAGCTGAAGGAAAAAGTCGTCGCCTCAATGGACACGTCGCTGGATGCGGCGTCCCGTACGGCGCTCGACTCGGACTTCAAGGCGATCCTCCGGCAGATCACTCAGGTGGTATCCAACTCGGCCTTCGACGGCGCCAACCTGTTCAGTGGTTCCGGCGGCAATATCCAGTTCCTGGCCAACGCCGAAGCGACGACGCGGCTCACGTTGTCGACCCGCACCCTGGCGCTGGGCGGATCCAACATCACCATCCCGGCCAACGCCGCCATCACGACGGTGACCATCGCCACGACGGTGCTGGCGCGGCTCGACGCCTCGATCAGCAACGTCAATCAGGCGCTGGGAAATCTGGGTTCGCAGGCCAAGCAGGTCGAGGCGCACCTGAGCTTCGTCTCCAAGCTGACGGATGTGCTCGAGGCCGGTGTCGGCAACCTGGTCGATGCCGACCTGGCCAAGGAAAGTGCGCGCCTGCAGGCCCTGCAGGTCCAGCAGCAGCTGGGGGCCCAGGCGCTCTCCATCGCCAACTCGGCGCCGCAGATCATCCTGCAGCTGTTCCGCGGCGGCTAGCCCCGGCGCGGCGACGGGCTCCAGTGAGGTGTAAACAAGGCCCGGGCGCTCTGTCCCGGGCTTTTTTCCGGGCGGCTTAACGCGCGGTAAGGGATGCCCGGGATAGGGTTTCGCAGCGGGACTCCGTCCGCAGAGCGAGTTCATGGTCACCCAGATCGACTCCAGTGTGCTGTTGAGCTTCTACCAGTCGAAAACTGGTCAGCAGCCGACTGCCGCCGCGAGCACGGCGCTGACCAAACGCGTCGCGCCGACCGCGCCCTGGAACGGCGCCACGACCACGGCCGACACCAGCGCTGCGCTCAAGGCCGTGCTCACCGGCCAGAAGTTCGTGAACGAGGGCGCCGCCAAGCTCGACCTGGCCGGCGCCTCCAGCGACTACCGCAAGCTTTTCGCCCTCTACCAGGGCCTGGGTAGCCTGATGGGGGTCGCCGAACAGGCTGGGGTCAAGGGGCTGAGCGTTTCCGAGCGCAACAAGCTCACCCAGGCCTTCAACCGCGGCGCTGCCGAGATAAGCGCCTATGTGGAAGCCGCCGACCTCGACAAGCTGCGCCTGATCAAGGGCGACGCCGCCACCCAGGCCAAGGCCACCTTGGGCGTCGTGCGGAACAAGACGGAATACCAGACCCCGCCGCTGATCAGCGGTTCGAGCGCCGCGGTGGTCCCGGCGTTCCAGGGAACCGTGCAATTCAACATATCGATCAAGCGGTCCGGGACGACTTTTAATGTTCCGATCGACCTGGCCGGGATGGGCGCCCAGTCGCGGACACTCGGCAACACGGTCGAGTATATCAATCAGCAACTCCAGGCCGCCGGCGTGGATGCGCGCATGGCCTCGGTGCGGATCCCGGGTACGCCCAAGACCACAACCGTGAACGGCAAGACCGTCACCATCGGGAACAATCCCGACCAGTACGCCATGAAGGTGAAGGTCTCGGCCGGCGAGGTGGTCAGTTTCTCCGCGCCCGCTACCGCCGGGGCCGTCTACGTCGCCCAGGATGCCGGAAATCCCGATCCTGACGGCAAGGCCGCCACCGCCGACAGCATTGCGCGCAGCCAGTTCCTGAAGTTCCAGACCGACACCACCAATGTGCCGCCGCCGCTCAAACAGCCTGGCGAGGCCAACTGGGTGGACGACCGGGTCTTCGCCCAGACGCTAGGTCCCGAGATCAAGACGGTCCGTGAGACCCGGGTCGGCGCGGACGGCTCGGTCTACATGCTGGCCGACGTGACAGACAAGGTGGCGGGCCAGGACCTCAAGGGCGACGACGATGTCGCGCTGCTGAAGTACGACCCGGCGGGCAAGCTGATCTATGCGCGCACCCTCGGAGCGTCGGACACAGCCAGCGGCCTGGGCCTGGCCATCTCGGCGGACGGAAAGATAGCGGTCGCCGGTTCTGTGACCGGGGGCCTCAGCGGCGCGGACAACGGGCCGCTGAATTCGGCCGGGGCCGATGCCGGGATGGCTGACAGCTTTGTGACCGTCTTCGATTCCGAGGGCCAGGAACTCTGGACGCAGCGCCGCGGCGCCCGGAAGGCGGATGAGGCCAGCGAAGTGGCGTTCGGCGCTGACGGGACGGTCTATGTGGCCGGCCGGGCCCAGTCGAACCTGCCGGGCGCCACCTCGATCGGCGGCTGGGACGCCTATGTCGAGGCCTTCAAGCCGGACGTTTCGGGCAAGATTCAGACCCTGTTCACGACGACTTTCGGCACCACGGGCGCCGACAAGCCGGCCGGTCTGGTGGTCGACGGAACCTCGATCGTCACCGCCAGCAACGAGGACGGCCACGGCGTGCTTCGCCGCTACGACGTGTCCGGCGCGAGCCCGGTGCTGATCTCGACCCGCGATCTCGGCGACCTTCAGGGCGGGGAGATCACAGGCCTGGCGCTCGACGGCGGCCAGCTGGTTGTGGCGGGCTCCACGGGCAATCCCGCGCTGAACGCCGGGACGGTCACGCGGGCCCACGCCGGCGGAAGCGACGCCTTCGCAGCGCGGATTTCGGCGAACCTGAGCGGGGGCGGACAGATCGCCTACTACGGCGGCGCCGGCGACGACCGCGCGACCGCTCTGGCGGTCGGCGCGGGCGGCGAGGTCTGGATCGCTGGCGCGGCCGGAACCGACCTGCCGGGCTTCGCCGACAAGATCGGGGTGAAGGACGGCTTCCTCACGCGCCTGGATGTGGCGACGGGGACCGTGGAGTGGTCGCGCCGCTTCACAGGCAAGGATGGCCGCGCCGCGCCGACCAGCATCGCCGTCGACAATACGGGCGCCAGCGTGCTGGACCGACTGGGCCTGCCGAAGGGTGAGCTCGACCTTTCTGATTCTCCGCGCCTGACCGCGGCCTCCAGCCTTCGCGCCGGCGACCAGTTCACGCTGAAGACCGGCGATGGCGCGACCAGGACCATCACCATCGACGTGGCCGAGACCCTGGACACTCTGGCGCAGAAGATCCGCCGCGCCACTTCGTTCCAGGCCAAGGTCACCCTGACGACGGTCGATGGCCGGCGCAGCATGCGGATCGAGCCTGCGACGGACCGGGGAGTCCTGGAATTCGCCATGGGCAAGGGTGACAAGGATGCGCTCGCGCTGATCGGCATCCCCGAGGGCGTGGTCCGCAAGACCAAGCTCGTGGATGGCAAGACGTTGCCGGCCGACGGCAAGGACATGCTCTATGGCCTTGGCATGCCCTCCGACCTGACCATCGTTGACGAGCTGGAGCGCAAGCACGCCCTGGCCGAGATCGGCGGGGCGATGGGGGTAATCCGCAAGATCTACACCGACCTCAAGACGGCGGCCCTCCCGCCGGCCGCCGTGGCGGCGAGCAAGGCCGCCAGCGGTCCCGTGCCGGCCTATCTGACCAACCAGATCGCCAACTACCAGGCCGCCCTGAGCCGGCTTGGCGGGTAGGTGGCGATGCGGCGTCTTGAAAGCGCCGTCCTGCGGGGTTAGCCAGACCGCATGGAGACCCAGCCTCCGGAACAACCCGCGAAAGCCCGCCGCGCCATCCCCCTCGTCGTCGTGGGCGGTGTCGGCGCGCTGCTGGCCGGCGCGGCCATCGCCTGGATGCTGGTCCGTTCCGACACCAGCAAGCCGGCGGCTCCGCCCGCGTCCGAGGCCGGCCTGATCATCGATTCCAGCGCCGGAGACGACGGCCGGATCGACCCTGCCAAGCCACTCCGCTGTTTCGTGCAGGGCCGGTTCGTGGGCGAGCTCAGCCTGACCGACTGCGCGCGGCGCAACGGCGTGGCGACCGATGCCCTGGACGTGGGCATTGACGAAAGCGGCGCGCTCGCCGCCGCCGAGCAGGCCGGCGCGGCCCTGGTCCCACTTCCGCCTGCCGATGTCACGCCGTCTGAATCCGAAGCGACCGTCGCCCAGCCCGAGCCAACGGACATCGCCGCACCGGCGCCCGGCGGCTGCTGGCGCCATGGCGGCGGGCGCTGGCGTCGATTGCCGGGGGACATGGGCCTCGATGCCTGTGTTCAGGCCCTTTTTGCCGGCCGCTGCGAGAAGCCCGGGGCTGCGTCCTATGGACGCTGGGGGCAACAGACCCTGCGGCTCGTCACCGGCCGGATCGAGATCTCAGACGACAACCGCAACTTCCGCGGTCTTGTCTCGCAGGCGCCCGACTGCAGCATCGCGCCGGTTGGATGACGTGCGGCGCGGGCGCTGCTAGGCTCGCGGCATGTCCCTGAAGACCTTCCTGATACTCGGCGCCACAGCGCTTGCCCTGTCCGCCTGCGCCCAGAAGACCACGCCGCCCGGCGACACGGGCGTGTGCTTCCACGTGGTGCCGCAGAAGGATGGTAGCCTGAAGTACAACAAGCTGGTCAACGCCCCGAGCCTGGAGGCCTGCGCCGCCAACCTGGAGGCGATGCGGATCAAGTTCCTGCGGATGGGCGGGAATCAGACAGATATCTACGGGGCTTACCAGGCGAACTTCCTGTTCCTGGTGAAGGAGGGGGTGATGACCTCCACGTCGCTGGAAGGCCCGCGATATGTGGCCCTCGTGCGGACCGGCGCCGGGCAGCTGACGCTTCCCACGGCCATGCCTCAGCAATAGCTGTGGGCGGTCTGGAACGTAAAGGGAACATCTGCTTGCCCAACCGTTAATGGCGCGCTAGCGTGTCCGACGGGCCAGAGCCCGCACAGCTACGGAAACGACGGGACACATCGACATGGCGGGCAGCGTCAACAAGGTCATTCTGGTGGGGAACCTCGGGGCAGACCCCGAAATCCGCGCCCTCGGCTCGGGCGACCGTGTCGCCAACCTGCGGGTGGCCACTTCCGAAACCTGGCGCGACCGCAGTTCCGGCGAGCGCAAGGAAAAGACCGAATGGCACCGGGTGGTGATCTTCAACGAGAACCTCGTGAAGGTGGCCGAGAACTACCTGCGCAAGGGCTCCAAGGTCTACATCGAGGGCGCGCTGCAAACCCGCAAGTGGGCTGACCAGTCGGGCCAGGAGAAGTTCTCGACCGAGGTGGTGCTGCAGAAGTTCCGCGGCGAACTGACCATGCTCGACGGTCGCGGCGGCGATGCCGAGCAGGGTGAAGGCGGCGGCTACGGCGGCGGCTCCAGCAGCGGTTTCTCGTCCGGCCCGCGCCAGACCAGCTCCGCGCCGCGCGAAGACTTCTCCGCCAACCTGGACGACGAAATCCCGTTCTAGGGTTGGGCCCGAGCGCCGCCTTACTTGCTTACTTGCCGTCCGCCGCCTGCGTGGGGGCGGGGGCGGGAGGCGGCGGGCAGGTATCGCCGATGCGGCGGGCCTCCGTGGAGGCCTTGCCGGCGATATCCAGGCCCAGGAATTCAGTGGCGATCTCTGCGGTCAAGGTGAAGCTGGTAGGGGTGTAGGCTCCCGAACCCTGGACCGCGACCTTGCGGCCCTTCTTCGAGACGCAGGTCCCCTTCAGGCGGATCTGGCCACCGGAGATCACCTTGGTGGGGTAGGTGCAGGCGTAGTGGCGGTTCGACGGGCCGGCCATGAACTTGTCCACCTCCGCCGGGGTGATGCAGCGTTTCTCGGTCGAACTCTGACGGATCGGCGACAGCAGGCGGTTGGTCGATTCCCAGTAGCCCGGCTGGATCGCAGGGGCGGCCGCGGCCGGCTGTGCGGCGGTGGCGGTCAGGATGAGGGCGGCGAGGGCGGTGCGTTTCATGGCGGATCTGCTTCGTTCGGACGGAGACTGGCAGGCGTCGGATGAACCGGAGCTTAGCGCCCGGCGGCGGTCGGCGTGTCGGCGGCTCCTGCCAACAACGCCAGGTTCTGCTCACGGATGCGCTGTCCCGCCTCGTCGTAGAGAAACGGCAGGAAGGCGTAGCGGCGGCCACGCGTCACCGGCGTCGCCTCGTGCTGCAGGCTGCAGCAGAACACCACGGCCCCGCCCGTAGGCGCACGGTAGGTGCGCGGTCCAAACTCCGGGAACCGCAGGTCGCCGCCCTCGTAGTCGCCGGCGTTCAGGTTGATCGAGACGGCGAAGCGGCGGTGGGCGGTGCCGAAGGTCTCGTTGTCGCGATGGGCCCGGAACCGCCCGCCCTCCGCGGAATCGTAGCAGGCCACCAGATAGCGCTCGAGCCGCGTGGCGCTGAACTGGAAGGCCCTGGCGACCATCGGGATCAGGGCCTTGTCCAGTCGCGCGAGGATATCGCGCCGCAGGTCGGGCTGGTCGTCGATCATGACATCGCGCCGGCTTTTCATCGGGTCCAGCACGCCCACGGTCCGGCCATCGACGTCCCGCATCACGCCCGATAGCTGGCCGCCACGCGCGTCGTAGCAGGCGATGAGTCTCTGACAGAGATCGGCGTCGAACACCCGGGGGACGATCAGCACCGGTGCTGCAGCCTGCGGGTCCGGCGCCGGCAGGGCGGTGATCCGGGCGAACAGCGCCTGCGGCTCATTGATGGGCGCGCGGCCCAGAACGCGGAGCAGGGGATCCAGCAGCAGCCAGAACGGCGCCTCGGTCCCGTTCGGCTCGACCGCGCTGTAGAGCCGGGCGACCTTTCGCTCGGTGTCGAAGGCCCACCGCTGGCCAGGGATCCGGTCGGCTGGAACGTCGGCGTCCACTGGTTCGCCGACGACAAAGAAGGCGCTCAGGTTCCGGTCGTCGAACCGTGGCCGGACGGCCTCGAAGGCGGCCAGGGCCCGGTCTCGCGCCTCCGGATCGCGCGGCATGAACGCCAGCAGCACGTGGCGGCCGGCCAGGGTGTTGAAGTGGAACGCCGCGTTGCCGCGTGTCGGCAGGGCGAAGGCCGGCGCGGGCTCGCCGGGCGAAAGCGGCTCTAGATCGGCCCAGCGCCTCAAGCCGACACCTGCGGCGTCGCCGCGACGCGGGCCTGATAGGCCGCCAGAACCCCGGCGCCCGCCTCGTCGTAGAAGAATGGCAGGAAGGCGTATCGCCGTCCCCGGGTGACCTTCATCGCCTCGTGCATCAGCCCGCAGGCGAACACTACGGCCCCGCCGGCCGGCGGCCGGTAGGCGGTCGGGCCGAACTCTGCGAACCGCAGGTCACCGCCCTCGAAGTCGTCGTTGAGGTTCACCGAGCCGGCGAACTTGCGATAGGCGGTGCCCTGGGTGGTGTTGTCCCGGTGCGGGTGGAACACCCCGCCATCCTCCGCGTCATAGCAGCTGACCAGGAACCGCTCGATCCGGGTGACCGTGAAGCCGAGCGCCTGATGGATCAGCGGGAAAAGTCGCCGCTCCAGCCGCGCGGTGATGCCGGCGACCAGGTCGGGATCGTCGATCAGCAGATCGCGGCGCTTCTTCAGGTCGTCCATCACCGCCACGGTCCGGTCGCCGGCGTCGCGCATGACGCCGGTGAACCGGCCGCCGTCAGCCTGATGCCGGGCAATGAGCTCCTGACAGAGTTCGGGCTCGAAGATCCGCGGCGCGGTCAGCACAGGAGCAGTCAGCGGCGTTCCCGCGTGTTCGCCGGGCGGGGGCAGGGTCGCGATCCGCGCGAAGAGGGGCTCGGGACTTTCGATCGGCGCGCCGGCCATGGCCCGCAGAGTCGGATCCAGCAGCAGCCAGTGCGCCTGGGGGCCGTAGCGCTGGGTGATCCGGCCGCCGACATCGAACATCCACCTCAGGCCGCGCACGTCGCGCATGCCGCTGGCGATGCCCGGGTCGCGCAGAATCACGAAGGCGGAGGCCGTCTCGTCGTCGAACAGGCCCTGATTGGCGGCCAGGGCCCGCAGGGCCGCGCCCTGGGCGGCGGCGTCATCGGGCATGAACAGCAGCAGCACATAGCGCCCGGCGGCGCTGTCGAACACGAAGGCCGGGTTCGAGGGCGTGGGTGCGGTGAAGAACGGCGCCAGTTCGCCGAGGGACAGAGGCATGTCCCTTGATTAGTCCGGAAGCGCGCCGCGGTCATCCGCGCCGTCGGACCCTCAGAACGGTGCGTCAGGCTCGCCGTTGAGGGCCCGACGCATGTAGGCCACGGCCCTTGTCCACCGCCCTGCCGCGGTTCCGCCGTCGCCCGGAGGGAAGTAGTCCCCATGGTCGTAGCCTGCGCCGCCCGGGATCTGGCGGTGGATCACCGGCGCCCCTTCGAGCGGTTGCGGCCCCCGGCGACCGAGTGCGCCGCGCCAGGGGCTGTCGCGGTCGCCCAGCAGCACGTCCGATACGAAGTCGCCGAGCGGGTAGGCGGCCCACAGCACCTTGTCCTTCTTTGAGGCCAGGACCGAGATGCGGTCCGCCTTGCCCTTCACAGGCGCATAGGCCGTCGCCAGGCAATCGGAGTCGACCGCACCGGCGGTGATACAGACCTGTCCGGCCCGTCGCCCGAGGCGCTTCAGGGCTTCCAGCAGCACCCGTCCGCCCAGACTATGCGAAACCAGATGGTAGCCGGCGGCGTCAGGCATGGCGGTCAGGAGGTAGCGGGCCAGCGCATCGCCGCAGGCGACCGCGTCGCCAGCCTCCCACGGATAGTTCACGACCGGTATCCAGGCGTCTCCCGGCCATGCGACGCCGAAGAAGACCTGTTCGCCGGTCAGGCGCAGGTCCTGCTCCAGTGTGACGTAGGACCGCACGGCTTTCGGCCGGCTGACGTTGAAGCCATGGATGGCCAGAATCACCTGGCGGCCCGCGGTCGCCGCCGCGACCGCCCCACCACGCACCGGTCTGTAGGTCGGGTGAGCGCCTCCCTGGCTCTCCAGCACTTCGGGTCGGGCGATGCCGCCGTCGATGTCCTGGGTCCGCTGGTTGATGATCCAGACCACGCCGTCAGGATCCCTTGGCGGCCTTCAGCGCCTGCATCGCCGCGCTCAGGCCGGAGGTCAGGTCCTTGGCGAGGGGCGCGAGCGGCACTGCCAGGACGCCCATGCCCAGGGCGGCTAGGAGGGTCGGCGCGCTACTGGCGTCCTGCAGCACCCAGACGCCCCAGGCCGCCAGGGCGAGCCCGATCGCGATCACCCCGGCCCAGACGCGGGCGGTGTTGCGGTACTGCTGGTCGGCCCGTTCGAAGCCGGTCTCCAGGATCGTGTCGATGACGGCGTTGAGCCGGCCGAGCAGATTGAGATCGGCCTCCTCCAGTTCCTCTCCATTGGCCAGCTTGCGGGCCACGCCGGCCAAGGCCTCGGGCGCCACCCGACCGACCTCCGCCAGAGATGGAGCGGTCGACTCGGTGAGCCCCAGACGGATCAACGCGCGTATCAACGCCTTCTGCTCGTCCCTGGAGGCGCCGTTCATCCATTTGGCCTCGATCAGCGCCTCGTAGCGGCCGTTTCCGAGCGCCTGGTTGAGCGCGCCGGCGAAGGGGTCTGTCGCGGCCTTGAGATGCTTCAGGCCCACCCGGGCGATGCCGCCGAAGACCTTGGTGGCGTCCAGCAGGCCGAATGCGGCGGTCGACAGGCCGCTGAGCGCCGCCAGGGCCGCGCCGAACTCCTGCAGCGAAAAGACGGCGGCCATGGTCCTGTCCTCTCAGTGTCTGTCGTTGCAACTGAAAGGCGTAAATCATGAAGAGTCAATTCAGGGCAGAGGCCGTTCGTGCGTGCGCACGCGCACGCGTACACGCGAGAGATGACGCCGGCCCCTTCAGGGTGCTATTGCAAAGGCCTATCTAACCCTTCGATTCGAACGGCGATTTCCCTCCCTTGACCGACGAAAACCAGACACCCCCCGAGGACACCCGCGGGGGCATCGCGCCAATCGCGATCGAGGACGAGCTGAAGCGCTCGTATCTCGATTACGCCATGAGCGTGATCGTCAGCCGCGCGCTGCCGGACGTGCGTGACGGGCTGAAGCCGGTTCACAGGCGCATCCTGTTCTCGATGGGCGAGCAGGGGCACACGCCTGACCGTTCCTACGTCAAGTCTGCCCGCGTGGTCGGCGACGTCATGGGTAAGTATCACCCGCACGGCGACGTCGCGATCTACGACACCCTGGTCCGGATGGCCCAGCCGTTCTCCATGAGCCTGCTGCTGATCGACGGCCAGGGCAACTTCGGCTCGGTGGACAACGATCCGCCTGCGGCCATGCGCTACACCGAAAGCCGCATGACCCGGGCCGCCATGGCCATCCTGGCGGATCTCGACAAGGACACCGTCGACTTCAAGGACAACTACGACGGCTCCGAGAGCGAGCCGGTGGTGCTGCCCTCACGCATTCCCAACCTGTTGGTCAACGGGGCGGGCGGCATCGCGGTCGGCATGGCCACCAACATCCCGCCGCATAACCTGGGCGAGATCGTCGACGCCTGCCTGGCCTATGTGGACGATCCCGAGATCAGCCTGGATGCGCTGCTCGACATCGTGCCTGGCCCCGATTTCCCCACCGGGGGCCAGATTGTCGGCCGCACCGGCGCGCGCACTGCCCTGATGACAGGCCGTGGCTCGGTGATCATGCGGGGCATCGCCAACGTCGAGGAGATCCGCAAGGATCGCGAGGCGATCGTCATCACCGCGATCCCCTACCAGCTCAACAAGTCCGCCCTGGTCGAGCGCATCGCCGAGCTGGTCCGCGAGAAGCGCATCGAGGGTATTTCCGACCTGCGCGACGAGAGCGACCGCCAGGGCATGCGCATTGTCATCGAGATGAAGCGCGACGCCTCGGCCGAGGTGCTGCTGAACCAGCTTTACCGCTTCACGCCGCTGCAGACCTCGTTCGGGGTCAACATGCTGGCCCTGAACCGCGGCCGTCCGCTGCAGATGGGCCTGCGCGACATGATCACCGCCTTCGTGGATTTCCGCGAAGAGGTCGTTGTCCGCCGCACCAAGTTCGAACTCGGCAAGGCCCGCGACCGGGGCCACGTGCTGGTGGGCCTGGCCATCGCCGTCGCCAACATCGACGAGTTCATCCACATCATCCGCTCATCCAAGGATCCGACCGAGGCGCGCGAGCGTCTGGTGGCCAAGGACTGGCCGGCGGGCGACATGCTGCCCCTGGTCGAGCTGATCGCCGATCCGCGGACCCTGGTGATCGACACCGCGGCCGACGCGGCCACCGGCGGCATGCTGATCCGCCTGACAGACGAACAGGCCCGCGCCATCCTGGCGCTGACCCTGTCGCGTCTCACCGGCCTCGGCCGCGACGAGATCTTCGGCGAGGCCCGCACCCTGGCCGACGCCATCCAGGGCTACCTGACCATCCTCGCCTCGCGCGAGAAGATCATGGCCATCGTCCGCGAGGAGCTGGTCGAGGTTCGCACCGCCTTCGCCGTGCCGCGTCGCACCGAGATCATCGACGGCGACGCCGATGTCGAGGACGAGGACCTGATCGCCCGCGAGGACATGGTGAT
>CAUJHW010000152.1 GCA_963205005.1 Pseudomonadota bacterium | reverse complement strand
GCGCGCACTAGTGGAGGCCCCCCTGAATCACGGTGGGCATCTCCTTCATGATGCCGAGCCGGCGCGCAACCTCGGTGTAGCTCTCGATGACGTTGCCAAGGTCGCGGCGGAAGCGGTCCTTGTCGAGCTTCTCGTTGGTCTGGCTGTCCCATAGGCGGCAGGAGTCCGGGCTGATCTCGTCGGCCAGGATGATGCGGGCGAAGTCGTTCTCGTAGACGCGGCCAAACTCGACCTTGAAGTCGATCAGGGTGATGCCGACCCCGCCGAACAGGCCGGTCAGGAAGTCGTTGATGCGCAGGGTGATCGCCATCATGTCGTCGATCTCCTGGGTCGAGGCCCAGTTGAACGCGGTGATGTGCTCCTCCGAGACCATCGGGTCGTGGAGCTTGTCGTCCTTGAGGTAGAACTCGATGATCGAGCGCGGCAGGGGCTGGCCCTCGGGCAGGCCGTAGCGGGTCGACAGCGAGCCGGCGGCGACGTTTCGGCAGACCACCTCCAGCGGGATGATCTCGACTTCCTTGATCAGCTGCTCACGCAGGTTCAGCCGCTTGATGAAGTGGTTCTGAACCCCGATCGAGTTCAGCTTGGTCATGATGTATTCGCTGATGCGATTGTTGATCACGCCCTTGCCCTCGAGGACGGCCTTTTTCGTCGCATCGAACGCGGTGGTGTCGTCCTTGAAGTACTGGATCAGGGTGCCAGGTTCAGGGCCCTCATAGAGGATCTTGGCCTTGCCCTCGTAGATCTTCTTACGGCGGGTCATCTTGTGGCCTTCTCCATGGCGAGGACTTGTCCGGGGTCGGTGGAACAAAAAACGCGCGCGTCTTGATTTTCGCGCGCGGCTCCGACTCGGCCTCTCGCCCCATTCAGGCGTGGCAATTTTAGCCAATGACAGGGCTGGGCGCAAACTGGGCTGGACGTGCCGCTTTCCATTGCAGGCCCGTTCGGCGCACGATATGGGATCGCCCGCTTCGTGACGTTTACCCCAAGGACCCGATGACGACTTTTGACGACCGCGAACGGGGCTTCGAGCGCAAGTTCGCCCTGGACCAGGAGCAGGAGTTCAAGGCCCATGCACGTCGCAATCGCGCGCTGGGTCAGTGGGCGGCCGGCCTGATGGGCCTGGAGGCTCCGCATGTCGACGAATACGCCAAGGCGGTGGTGAAGTCCGACTTCGAACTGCCCGGCGACGAGGACGTCCTGCGCAAGGTGTTCGAGGACCTCAAGGGCGCCGGCGTTGCCGTTTCCGAGGGAGAAGTTCGCATGAAGATGGCCGAACTGCTGGCCCAGGCCCGCGAGAGCGTCCGCTCGGGCAGCTAACGCTGCGCCGCCTGCAGCAGCGGGCGGCTAAGCTTCTTCGGCACGATTGTGGACCAGGCTTCGAGCACCAGGCGGGACAGTTCGTCCGCGTCGAGGTCTTCCAGCTTCACATAGCTCCAGACGCCCGTTCCGACCGGGCAGCGTTCGAACGTGTCCGGGCGCGCTTCGAACAGCAGCTCCTGGTGGCCCTTCTCGAGCTTCAGGATCACGCGACCCTTCCACTGCAGGGCGAACGACTTGCGGCCCACCTGGAACCACGGTTCGCCATGGTAGGTCGTCTCCCAGGCGTTCGGGAGGGCCAGAGCCAGGCGGCGAAGGTCTTCGAACTGGGCGATGCCGGAGTCTCCCCGCCGCAGGCGGCGATCAGAATCTGGAATCGCGCCGGGCCTGAGTCAAACCCTGCGACGTCAGGCCGTCAGCAGGGCCCGGCGACGGCGCAGCAGGGCGCCCGCCATGCCGAAGCCGGCAATCATCATGGCCCAGGTGGCAGGCTCGGGGATGGCGCCCGCCAGATCGGTCGGACCGAGCGGGGCGGCCGGGCCGTCGGGGCCGGGCGCCTCGGGGTTGAGGCCTCCGCCGGTCGGGCCGGTCTCGCCGCCCTCCATGAGCGTGCTGGCAAAGTACCCGCCGCCGGCGCCCTGCCTGGGCGGCGGGGCGATGGACAGGATCAGCTCCAGGTCGCCGTCCTCGGGGTTCCAGGTGAAGTTCTCGCCGGCGAAGTTCAGCTCGTCGCCGCCGATGCCCGCCATGTTCCAGTGACCCCAGGTTCCCAGTTCCTCGCCGTTCAGGCGGAACGAAATGCGGAAGGTCGAACCGTCAAGAGCGCCCAGCACGCCCCGCTGCATAAGGAGCTGGCCGATCGTGACCGGGCCGTTGAACTGGCTGGCCGAGAAGGTCTTCGAATAGGTCCCGTTGTCGTCGAAGCAGGTCGCCTTGCCGCAACCCTCCGACCAGTTGACGTTGAGGACCGTGGCCGCCGCGACCGGCGCGGCCCACAGACCCAGCGTCGCCGCGAACGCCGCCGCGGAAACTGTCGTTCTGAATGCGCGCATGGTGGTCACCCGATGAAATCCAGGGTCGACCCTGCGCAGCCCTGAGTGGCGCCACAAGCGTTCGCCCCCGGCGGGCGAGCGCATTTCTCGCGCTAAGCGATTATTTACCATACTTGCGGTGGCAGAGGTCGGCGTTGCGTGCAGCTGCATGGGGCGGCCTCGATCCGTCCCCCGACGACGGTTCAATGCCCTACGCGCGCTTTGGTTTCGCTGGCGGTCTTCGGGAATCGAAAGCGCCGCGCCGGTCCCCTGCTGGAGGGGCCCGGCGCGGCGCCTGGAAGACCCGTCGGGGGCTAGGCTTCGCCGCGGTCGGCGCGGGCTTTCGCCATCGCCTTGGCGAGCCCGAACGAGCCCAGGAAGTAGTGGAACGCGCCCCACAGGCTCACCGCATAGGACACGATGATCCCATGGCGGGTGGCGAGCACCAGTGAGCCCTGGCAGGCAGCGACCACATCGGGCGCGGCTCCGGCCGGCGCCGAGCCGCCCGGGCAGCTGGCCTGGAAGGCCGAGCCACCGGCCGCGAACAGGTGGCTGACGGCCGCCCACAGGCCGCTGTCGCCCGGGTTGGCCAGATGGAAGGCAGC
Organism: Pseudomonadota bacterium; assembly: GCA_963205005.1. Taxonomy (GTDB): domain Bacteria; phylum Pseudomonadota; class Alphaproteobacteria; order Caulobacterales; family Caulobacteraceae; genus Phenylobacterium. The sequence goes on along the minus strand of CAUJHW010000152.1, from coordinate 52,882 downwards.
GAACTGATCGATCAGCCAGCCCGCGAAGGGCGGTCCGCCGCCCAATGCGATCAGGTTGACGAAGAACAGCAGGACCGCCGTCGCCGTCGCCCGACGGTGCGCCGGCACCATGTTCTGCACCACGCCGAACGTGGGGCCGAGGTAGACATAGGAGAACAGGCCGGGAAGCAGCAGCAGCAGCGCCGCTGCCTGCCAGCTTGCCGCGGTGTAGATCAGGTAGATGAACGGGAACGCCAGCGTCACCCCGATGGCCGGCACCAGGGAATACCATTTCGGGCCCAGGCGCCCGAGGCGGTCGGTGATCGGCCCGCCGGCCAGGGTGCCCACGCCCTGCGAGATGCCGGCCACCAGGCCGACGATCAGGCCGACCTCGCCGTAGGTCAGCCCGAAGGCCCGGATGAAGTAGGGCGGGGCGAACTGGCCGCCCCCGTAGCCGGCGAAGGAAACCAGGGTCATCCCCAGCACCATGTTGAGCACCGGCCAGCTGGCGAACAGGGTCCGGATGACGGCGCCGATCTCGGAGAACTCCTTGGCCAGCGAATAGGCGGCCTTCTCGGGGGCCACATGGCCGTCGGGTTCGGAGTGGCCGCGGGGCGGTTCCTTGACCAACATCCTCAGCAGGATGGCGATGATGATGCCGGGGATGCCCACCAGCATGAAGGCCACCCGCCAGGTGAAATGGTCCAGCATCTGGCCGCCGATGACCGCCCCGAACATCGAGCCCAGGGGGATGCCGAAGCTGTAGACCGCGAGCGCGGATGCCCGCTTGTTGGGTTCGAAATAGTCCGAGATCAGCGAGTGGGCGGGCGGCGAGAGCCCGGCTTCGCCGACGCCGACGCCGAACCGGTAGGCCGCGAGCTGGGCGAAGCTGGCCGCTGTGCCGCACAAGGCGGTGAAACCCGACCAGATGACGATCGAGACGGCGATGATGTTCACGCGGTTGAACCGCTCGGCCAGCCTGGCGATGGGGATACCGAGCAGGGTGTAGAGCAGGGCGAAGTATAGCCCGCCCAGCAGGCCCAGCTGGGTGTCGGAGATCTTCAGGTCGACCTTGATCGCCTGACCGATGGTGGAAATGATCGTCCGGTCGATGAAGTTGAGCGTGTAGGCCACCACCAGCAGGGTGAGGACGAGGCGCTTGTAACCGTCACTGAAGTGCGGACGCGCAGACGTGTCGGCCGTGGCCGTGGCGTCGGTCATGTGGTCGTCTCTTCCCCCGAAGTGTTTCTCCGTCCGCCCGGACCGGGGGCGGCGGCAGTTGTTGCGGGGACGTTAGCGGGGTGCGGGGACTAGTGGTAGGGGGATGTTCGACAAACAGGGGCCGCGCGCCCGCCAGGCGCCGCCGCCATTCGCCCGACACCTTGCATTGCGGAAAATAGAGTTCGGCGAACGTCGCAATCCCTTATGGCGTAAGGTGTTGCGATAACGCCGCACTGCGGGATGAAACGTCTGGATGAAGCGCTTGTAACACTTTTCAAACAGCGGTTTGGGGGCAAGAGGGCGCCCAACAGGCGCTCCGATCGAGGCGCGTCGATTGGAGGATCCCTCTCATGAGCCAACGTACAATCCTTGGCGGCGTTTCGCTGCTGGCCCTCGCGCTCGCCACCTCGACCCCGGCCCTGGCCCAGACGCAGGGCGGCGCCGATGAAGGCCAGCGGACGATCGACGAGATCGTCGTCACCGCCCAGAAGCGCGAGCAGAGCCTGCAGGACGTGCCGATCGTGGTGACGTCGGTGAACGCCCAGTAACTGCAGGACGCCGGCATCCGCGACATCAAGGACCTGACCATCGTCGCCCCCGGCCTGACGGTGACCTCGACCTCGAGCTCGGCCATCACCAGCGCCCGCATCCGTGGCATCGGCACGGTCGGCGACAACCCGGGCCTGGAATCCTCGGTCGGCGTGGTGATCGACGGCGTCTACCGCCCCCGCAACGGCGTCGCGTTCAGCGACCTGGGCGAGATGCAGCGCATCGAAGTGCTGAAGGGGCCGCAGGGCACGCTGTTCGGCAAGAACACCACCGCCGGCGTCATCAACATCCTGACCAGGCGTCCAGACTTCACCCTGTCGGCCAACTCGGAAGTGACCGCCAGCAACTATAGCGGCTTCGGCGCGGCGCTGTCGCTCAACGGCCCGGTCCTGGGCGATGTCGTGGCCGCCCGCGTCTATGTCGCCGCCCGCGAGCGTGACGGCTATTACAAGACCGCCGGCCCGGACAACAACGACCAGGACTTCTACACCGGCCGCCTGCAGGTGCTGGCGCAGCCGACGTCGAGCCTCGATTTCAACCTGGCCCTCGACTACACCAAGCGCGACGAGCGCTGCTGCGGCGCGGTCCAGATCAAGAACGGCGCGACCGCGGCGATCGTCCTGGCGCTCGCGCCCGGCGGCCTGGCCAACCCGGTGGATCCGGACGGCTTCCGCGACTATTCGAACCGCAGCTTCAAGAAGACCATCATCGACCAGGGCGGCGCCCTGGAAGCCAACTGGCGCACGGGCCTGCTGGGCGATGCGAAGCTGACCTCGATCACGGCGATCCGGAACTGGAGCCAGACCGGCGGCGCCGACGTGGACTGGACCTCGGCCGACATCCTGTATTCCCCGACCAAGAACGAGGTCTCGAATCCGGGCTCGACCAAGTTCCACACCTTCAGCCAGGAAGTGCGGCTGGCGGGCTCGACCGACAAGCTCAACTGGCTGGTCGGCGCGTTCTACACCCGTGAGACCCTCGGCCTGCACGTCCGGACCGTGAACTACGGGACCCAGTACGAGCCGTACGTCTCGGCGTTGCTGGGCAATTCGCTGCCGTTCTTCACTGGCCGCCCGGCCAATGGCTCCACCTTCCGGCCCGGCTTCGGCCAGGACGACCTGTACCGTCAGAAGGAGGAGGGCTTCTCGCTCTTCACCAACAACAGCTATCAGGTGACCGAGGCGCTCGAGCTGACCGTGGGCCTGCGCTACACGTGGGAAGAGAAGGATCTCAACACCTTCTGGAGCAACACCGACGGCGGGATCGGCTGCGCCACGGCCCTGGCCAGCGGGGCCGCTCTGGCGGGTCGACTTCCGACGACGCTGGTCCGCGCCAACGGCACCCTGGCCGCCGGCCCGTATCAGGTGCTGTGCGCCACCTCCAACAGCCCGCGCTTCGGCCAGATCGGCACGACCAAGCAGGCTCTCAAGGAAGACAAGCTGACCGGCACCGCCAAGGTCGCCTACCGGTTCACCCCGGAAGTGCTGGCCTATGCGTCCTACGCCCGCGGCTACAAGGCCGGCGGCTTCAACCTCGACCGGATCGCCACGACGAACCAGACCGTCGCGGGCCAGGGCACGGACCCGGTGCTGGACACCGCCTTCGCGCCGGAAACGGTGGACTCCTACGAAGTCGGCGTGAAGAACACCCTGTTCGACCGCACGGTGCTGCTGAACGCCACCCTGTTCTACCAGGAATACAAGGACTTCCAGCTCAACGCCTTCAACGGGCTGGTGTTCTCGGTGGCCTCGGTGCCCAAGGTGATCTCCAAGGGCGTCGACGCCGACTTCCTGTGGTTCACCCCGGTGGACGGCCTGAGCCTGAACGGCGGGGTGACCTACGCCCAGACGTTCTATCCGCGTTCGACGCCGCTGTTCCTGGGCGCCAACCTGCCGGGCTCGCGCCTGTCGCTGGCGCCCCTGTGGTCGGCGTCTCTGGGCGTGACCTATGAACGCCCGATCGCGGAGGGCCTCATCGGCCGCATCGCGGTGAACGGCAAGACGGTCTCGGGCTTCAACACCGGCTCGGACCTCGATCCGGTGAAGAACCAGCCGGGCTACACCCTGGTGAACGCGCGCATCGGCGTGGGTTCGGAAGACAAGCGCTGGTCGCTGGAAGCCTTCATGCAGAACCTGACCGACGACACCTACTATCAGGTGGCGTTCGCCTCGGTGCTGCAGTCGGGTTCGTATGACGCGTTCCTGGGCCAGCCGCGCACCTACGGCGTGACCCTGCGTTTCGCCTACTAGACCTGAACGACGGAAAGGCTGGCGCGGGTCCCAGGGCCCGCGTCAGCCGCCGCCCACCTTGAGGGCGGCGATGAGCGCATCACGCAGCGTGCCGCGCTCGACCTTGCCCATGGCGTTGCGCGGGATCGCGTCGATCCAGGCGAAACGGTTCTCGGGCAGACCCTGATACCCTGAAAGATGCACGGCGAGACTGTCGCGGTCGAAACCCGGGACAGTGACCACGGCCAGCCAGCAGTGGTCGATCCCCTGCAGATCGGGCGCGGCGAAGGCGGCGCAGTCGACCACCCCCGGGCACTCAAGGGCCGGCGCCTCCAGGGCGCCCGGCATGAACTTGAAGCCGCCGAGATTCATCCGGTCGTCGACGCGGCCTTCCAGCACCAGACGTCCGTCCGGCAGGCGGCGGCCCACGTCGCCGGGATAGAACCAGCCGTCGCGGAACCGGGCGGCGGTCTCAACAGGATCGTCGAGATAGCCATAGGTCATGCGGCTGGACCGGATGCGGATCTCGCCGGACTCGCCGTCCGGCGCCATCACCTCGACGGTCGCGCCATGGGGCGTGTAGCCCACGACGCCGGGCGGAGCGTTGAGGTCGATGGCGCAGAGTGCGTTCACACTGGCTTCGGTCGAGCCGTAGTTGACGATCAGGTCCGGGCTGATGCGCAGGCAGGCCTCGCGCGCCACGGGCGTGGGCATCAGCGAGCCGCCGGAGAAGATTCGCCACCCCGGACGCGGTTCAAAGCCCGGAGGCAGGTCGTCCAGCAGGCTGCGGAGCTGCACCGGGGTGACGCCCAGCACCCCCTGCGCCGCGGTTTCCAGAAGGGCCGGCAGGTCGGCGACGGGCGTGACAGCCAGGGCCCCGCCGGTCGTCCACGCCGCCATGGCGAAGCTGTAGCCCATCATGGAGTCGACGCCGGGCAGGGCGAGCCACGTGCCAAGCTTCCCGGCCCCGTAGGTGCGCAGGGTGGTGTGGTTGGCCGCGTCGAGGCGGCGCCAGCTCAGGCCGATGCGGCGGGGCTTCAGGGTGGTGCCCGATGTCAGCATGACGCGCGCCAGGCTGTCGGGGTCGGTATCGAGACGGGGGATGGACCGGGGCGGAGCGGCGAGGATGGCGGCGATGGCGTCGCTGCCCAGTCGCAGGGTCGGCTGCTGCGGGCGTGGTTCATTGCCGTCGGTGATACGCAGCTCGGCGGCCTCGTCGTGGCCCGCGGAGGAAACCGCGCCGATCCGCGACAGGGCGCAGATCGCCACATGGTGCAGGTAGGGAACGTCGATCTGCAGGGCGATGACGCCGGAGCCGGGACCGATCCCCAGGTCCAGGAACGCGCCGGCGAAACGGTCGATGTCGGCGTCGAACTGGGCGTAGGAGACCGTCCGCCCCTGCGCGATCACCGCCGGCGCGCGCGGGGTCCAGCGGGCATGGTCCTTGATCGGGCCTTCAAGCATGGGGGCAGCCTAGCGGGCATCGCCAAGCGCGGCCATCAGCGCGTCGCGGAGCTTGGCGCGCTCGACCTTGCCCATGGCGTTGCGGGGAATCTCGTCGATCCAGGCGAAGCGGTTGGCCGGCAGGCCGCCGTAGCCGGTGAGATGGCGGGCGAGACTGTCGCGCTCGAAGTCCGGAGCCGCCACAACCGCCAGCCAGCACTGGTCAAGGCCCTGGGCGTCCGGCACGGCGAAGGCGGCGCAGTCGAAGACGCCGGGACAGTCGAAGGCGGCCTCCTCCAGCAGGCGCGGCATGAACTTGATCCCGCCCAGGTTCATGCGGTCATCGACGCGTCCCTCGAGCACAAGGCGTCCGTCGGGAAGGTAGCGGCCGATGTCGCGGGTGTAGAACCAGCCGTCCCGGAAGCGCTCGGCGCTACCCTCGGGATCGTCCAGATAGCCCAGGGTGGTGCGCTCGCCGCGAATGCGCAGTTCGCCGGACCCGCCGGGCGGTACGGGGCGATCGTCGTCGTCGACCACCTGCACCTCGGCGCCGGGGGGGACGTGGCCGATCATGTCCGGGGCGGTTTCCAGACCGGCGGCATGGCCGGTCGCCGCTAGCCCGGCCTCGGTCGCGCCGTAGATCACCCGGATGTCCGGCGTGAGCCGCAGGCGGGCCTCGCGCGCCACGGAGAGGGGGAGGGCGCTGCCCCCGGTGGTGATCATCCAGCCGGGCTGCGGCGTGAAACCTTCGGGAAGCCGGGCCAGCAGGTGGCGGAGCTGGACGGGGGTCATGCAGATTATCCCGGATCCGTAGCGCTCCATCGGGCCGGCAAGCTCGTCCACCGGATAGCCGTTCGCCACCGCCGCCCCCACCGACCAGGCGGTGATGGCCTGGGTGAGCCCCATCATGGCGTCGATGCCGAGGACCGGAATCCAGACTCCGAGCCGGCCGTAGGCATAGGCGGCGACGGCGCCGTGGATCGCCGCGTCGAGCCGCCGCCAGCTCAGGCCCACGCGACGGGGCACGCGGGTGGTGCCCGAGGACAGCATCACCCGTCCGAGCCCGTCGGGATCGATGCTTGGGCGGGGCAGGTCGCGCGCAGGGGCCGCCATGATCTGGGCCAACCCGTCCCGCGAGAGACGCACCGTGCGCCCCTGGGACGGCGGGCCCGGATCGGCGGCCTCCGGCAGGTCAGTGAGCCGGAACTCTGCGCGACTGTCGAAACCGGGCGCCGAGGCGACGCCGATCCGGGCGAGCGCCACGAGGCTGACGTACTGCAGATAGGTGTCGGAGAACCGCAGCGACACCGACTGTCCCGGCGCGACGTCCAGGCCGAGATCGAGAACGCCGGCGGCGAACCTGCTGACGTCGGCGTCGAACTGGGCGTAGGTCGCGCGCCGGGCCGGGGTGACCACGGCCAGCGCCCGAGGCCGCTGTCGCGCCTGGTAGGCGAGGAAGACGTCGAACATGGCCGAACCTAGCGCGGCCGTGGGGCCGCGCGGAAGTCCGGACCTAGCTGACGGTGTCTTCGCGGATGGTCTTGCGCGCGCGCCAGAAGCAGGCGAACGCGATCAGGCCGAACATGGTCGAGGTGATCAGCGCCCAGCGCACGCCCTCTCCCGCGCCCATGCCCATGCCCTTGTTGTAGAAGTCCGACAGCAGGCCCACGGCCAACGGACCCAGTCCAAGGCCCACAAGGTTGATGATGAACAGCAGCAGCGCCGCGGCGGTGGCGCGCATGTGCGGCGGCACGACCGACTGGCCGGTGCCGTAGACCGGCCCGTACCAGAGGGTGCCGAGGAAGCCGTTGATCGCCAGAATGCAGAGGGCGATCGACGCCGAGTCGATGCTGACCGCGAGGATATAGACCGGAATGGTGACCAGGCTGGCGATGGCCGGAGCGACCATGTAGGCCCGCAGGTCGTTCTTGCCGTACTTGTCGGCGATCCAGCCGCCGACCCAGGAACCGATGGCGCCGGCGGTGCCGCTGATCAGGCCCAGCGCGAGACCCAGGAAGCCGACCGGCCCGAGTCCGAAGGACTTGGCCAGGGCTGCGATCTCGGCGGTGTGATTCCGCAGGAAGAACGAGGCGGTGAACGGGGCGTGGCCGTAGCCGATGAAGGCCTTGATGGCCGCGGCGACGGCGATGTACCAGAAGGTGTTGCGCTTGGCGAGGTAGGCCACCGTCTCGCCAAAGGTCGCCGAGGCGACGGCGATCCTGCCGGAATGCTCGGCGATCAGCCGGCGCGGTTCCTTCAGCGTGAAGAACGCCAGCGCCGCGAACACCAGTCCGGGAACCCCGGCCACGAGGAAAGCGGCGCGCCAGCCGTAGGCGTCAGCCACGATCCCGCCCATCACCAGACCCAGCAGGCCGCCGATTGGGGTGCCCATGGAGTAGAAGGCCAGGGCCGAGGCGCGCTTCTCCTTCGGCGTGTAGTCGACGATCAGCGAGTGGGCGGGCGGCGTGCAGCCGGCCTCGCCGACACCGACGCCGATCCGGAAAATGATCAGCTGCCAGAAGTTTCCGGCGATCGCGCAGAGGGCGGTGAAGGCGCTCCAGAGGGTGACCGCGCTGCCGATGATGACCGCGCGGTTCTTGCGCTCGGCCAGGCGGGCGATCGGGATGCCGAGGAAGGTGTAGAACACCGCGAACGCCAGGCCGCTCATCAGGCCGAGCTGCCAGTCGGCCAGCCCCAGCTCTTCCTTGATCGGCTCGGCCAGGATGTTGATCACCTGCCGGTCGAGGAAGTTGATGACGTAGATGCCGAGCAGCAGCCACATGGCGTAGCGGCGGTAGGCGGCGGTATAGGGAACCAGGGGCGTATCCGAGGCGGCCGGCGGGGAGTTGACGCCGGCGCCGGGAGAGACGGACTCGCTCATGGGGTACGGTTTCCTCTGCGCTTTCTGTTTGTTGGAGCAATCTAGACGGCGCCACGCGAGGGGCGGCAAGCGCTCAAGTGTTTCAAATCGGTCGTATTGTGAGGACGCATGATGGAACTGGTGATCGGGACGAAGCGGTGGTCGACGTGGTCGATGCGGCCGTGGCTGGCGCTGAAGCATACCGGAACGCCGTTCACCGAAACGCTGGTCGAGCTGCGGCAGGAGAATGACCTGAGCGCCGCGCAGATCCGGCCACATTCCCCCTCGGGCCTGGTGCCGGCGCTGAAGGACGGCGACCTGACGATCTGGGACTCCCTGGCAGTCTGTGAGTACCTGGCCGAGCGTTTCCCGGCGCTGTGGCCGCGCGATCCGGCGGCGCGCGCGATCGCCCGGGCGGCGGCGGCGGAAATGCATTCGGGGTTCCAGGCGCTGCGCCAGCAGTGTCCGATGGCGCTGGACGCGACGCCCGCGTCGCTGGAGCTGTCCGAGGCGACCCAGGCCAATGTGCGGCGGATCGTGACCCTGTGGAACGATCTGCTCGGCCGTTTCGGCGGGCCGTTCCTGGCGGGCGAGTGGTCGATCGCCGACGCCTTCTTCACCCCTGTAGCGACGCGGTTCCGCACCTATCAGGTGGACCTCGCCGCCCATGGCGACACGGGCGCGGCGCAGGCTTACTGCGATCGGCTGCTGCAGACGCCGGAATACCTTGCCTGGGAAGCGGAGGCGCTGGCCTGAACCGGCGGAAGGTTCGGGGCGCTAGGGCCAGGGATATTCCGCGACGGGGGCGCCTGACTTGCGCAGGCGGGCGACCACGCCGCGGCGGTAGTTCACGACGTCGTTCACCGGGACGGCGCGCAGGCGTTCGACTTCCTGGGACGTGAAGCGCGGGATGCGGTCGGCCGGGACCGCTGACCAGGTGTCCAGCAGGTAGTTCATGACCCGGGCAAGGTCTGGATTGCCGAGGCCCGAGCCCATGACCCCCGGCACGTGAAGCATGTAGGTGCGGCCCGCCGGGTCTGATGCCAGGGCTCCGACAAAGCCCGGGAACGGCGGTACGCCGGCCTGCACGGCGCCCTGGCCGTCGGCGCGATGGCAGCCGGAGCACTTGAGCAGATAGAGCGCCTTGGCCGTGGGCTGCGCAGGCTGGGCGGCTGCCGGGACCGCCAGCGCGGCCGCAACCGCCAGGGCCAGGCTGAACCGGCCGCCGGTCATCCTCAGGCCGTGCCCAGCACGATCGCCACCGTGCAGTGGTAGCCCTTGTTGGCGTTGGACATGCACCAGTTGATATCGTTGTGCAGGCCCATGGAATAGCCGGGCCGCTCGCCCTTGCTGCGCAGGCAGAAGGTGGCGCCCGAGTAGCCGGTCTTGCCGCAGCAGTCGTAGTAGGAAACCAGGTAGTCGCGCTTGTCGGCCGGGTTGTGGCAGGTGCCGACCCAGGAGACGAGCGAGGCCTCTGAACCCACCGGGCAACTCGACTTGCTGCCGCCGGCGGTGGTGCAGAGCCGGCCGTCAAGGGCGCAGTAGCGCCAGTAGTCGCAGCTGGTGTCGTCGTCGGGCCCGGCCTTCTTCGTCTCCGCGCCGAACGCCCGGTCGAAGGGCAGGGCGGAAGCGACGGCGCCGCCGACCAGGAAGCCGCCCAGCCTGGCGAGCGCGCTTCGGCGGCCGAACCGCCGGGCGCTGGAACGGGCGCCGGAAACCACGGCCTGGTCGAGCGCCTGGCTGAAACGGTTGAGAAATTTAAGCACCCGCGGCTCTCCCGGATCGTTGCGTGGCCACAAATTGCTGGAGGGATGACACGCCGGCGGTCAGCGCGTTGAACAGGCTCTCCAGCTGTTCGCGATTGTTGACGAGGCCCTTGGCTCGGACGACGCCCTGCCTGTCGGTGAGCACCGCGAAGGGCAGTCGCTGGACCCGGTAGGTCATGCCGAGGTCCGCGGACAGGACATAGGGGAAGCCAGAAAGCTTCTGCTTCCGGATGAACTCGAGGTGCTTTGCCTCCTCGCCGTCGCTGGCGAGGATCACGTCCAGCCAGGCCTTCTCTTCAGCGCGGATGGCGGTGAGCACCGGAAGGAGCTGCTTGCAGACCGGGCAGGTGGGCGACAGGAAGAAGACCAGCTGTGCGCGGCCGGCGCCGCCGACCATCACTTCGCCGCCGGTCAGGCTGGACAGGGTGAAGGTGGCGCTGGGCTCGCCAACGTCTGGCCCGGCGCTGTCCATCAGGGCGCCCATGGGGGAAATGCGTTCGTAGAGCACGCCGATCTGGCGGAGCATCACCCAGATGACCGCGCAGAGCGCCAGGACGACGATCCAGAGAGCCCCGACCGCGAAGGCCAGCGGGCTCATGACGCCGCCCCGAATGCGCCGGCCAGCAGGGTCTCGCGGTCGCGCCGCATGCGCGTGGCGTTGGCCGAGAGCTGGTCGGCGGCGACCCAGACGCCCATGGCGGCGACGGCGACGGCCCACACGGCCAGCGCTTCCGGGATCGACACCGGCGCGGCCAGCCCCGCCGCGGCGGGGATGAGCGCAACGACGAGCACCAGATTGCGGACCACAAGCGCCCAGCTGATCGGCTGGCCCGGCCCACCGCAACCGCAGTCGATCTCGCTGCGGCTGCGCAACAGGTTGATGGTCATCGCGCCGGCATAGAGGCCGAGGAGCACGGCGGCGATGCGCGCGCCATCCGGGGCCATGACGCCGGATGCCAGGAAGGCCGCCGCGACGATTTCCAGAGCGGGGATGAGTTCGCGCAGCAGGCGCACGAGCGGCGCGGGGCCGATGGCGTAATCCGCCATCACGCCGCCGAACCGCTGAAGGTCGACGAGCTTGTGGACGCCGGCGCGAAACATCAGCAACGCCACGAAGGCGGCGACCGCGGCGGCCGGCAGATGGATCAGCCCGTCCCCCATCCTCAGCGCACCACGGCGTAGGCGGCGTCCTTGACGGGCAGTTCGTGGGTCAGCTTGGCGGCGAAGCGCGCCGTCGGATCGGCTTCGAAGCGATACAGGCCGCCCAGGTGGCTGTTGACGCCGAAGATCAGCGGGATCGGATCCTGGCTGACGGCGATCTGGGTCAGGCCCTTTGCGACCGACCGGTACTGGACCGTCTTTGTCTTAAGATCGACCGCCCAAAGTTCCTCGGAGAGGTTCTTGTGGCTGCCGTCCTTGGCGCCGGAGTGCATGATCACGAACATCACGCGGTTGGGCGCGTTGTAGCCCATGACCGCATAGCCGCCTGGCGCCCAGTCCCCGGCGACGCCCTTGGCGAAGGCGAAGGTGTCGACCAGTTCGGCGACGTCACCCTTGTCGGACACCCGGTAGAGGACCCCGCTGTAGGACACGAACATCAGGTCGCCGTCGACACGCTGGGAATGGGTGAACAGCGGGTCCTTCTCCACGTCGAAGAAGGGTCTGGAATGAGCCTGGCCGGCGACCTTGCCATCGGCGGTCAGCTTCACGGTGAGCATCGTGCCGTCGCCGCAGAGGCTGGAGAACTTGCCCCCGTCCGGCGCCATGTTGATCTGCCAGCAGCCTGGGATCGGAACCTCGGCGGTGACCTTGCCTGTCTTCAGGTTGACCACCGTGACAGACGTGGCCGGCGTGGCGTTCTGGATCAGGGCCCGGGCGCCGTCGGCGCTGACCTGGATGTTGCCCTGTCCCGGCCCGATCTGGGCGAACTTCGGCAGGATCACCACTTCCTGTCGCATCTTCAGCGTCGGGACATCGAAGGTCTGGATCACCGCCTCGACCGGGCCGTACGTGATGCGCTTGGGGAAGGCCGAGGCGACGTAGCCGGTGTCCGCCGCGGGCGAGAGGGTGAACTGGGCCTGCATGCCCGTCGGGTAGTTGCCCTTGTAGGACAGGTCGGCGGTCGAGAAGATGTTGATCGCGCCGGCGCCCGCCCATTCCGAGGACGACACGAAGACGTTGGGGCCGGGCTTGATGGCCTGTTCGACGCTGATCTGCTCGGCGGGGATCGGCTCCTGCGCCTGGGTCGCGACGGGTGAAACGGTCGCCAGGATCACGACGACAGCGCCCCAGATTCTCGACATCGGCAAGCTCCCAACCCCGGCGTGACAGGCCGCTCCCCAGCCGTCGACGCAGACGGTCAAGGTTGGGCATCGTCAACCGGCGGTGTCGAGCCCTATTCTTTGGCCACGGCGACTCTCGCGGCCTGGCCGCGAAGCTTTGGGGGCAGGATGATCGAAGTGGCAGGTTTCAGGCGCCCGCTGCGCGCGGGACTGGCGGTGGGCGTGATCCTGGCGCTCACGCCTGCGGCTCCGGCGCTAGCCGACGCCAGGGCCGGGGCAGCGGTCTTCAAGCGGGACTGCGCCGTCTGCCATTCGGCGCGCCGCAACGAGATCGTCGTCGGACCCAGCCTGGCCGGAGTGGTCGGGCGGCGCGCCGGGGCGGCCGCGGCCTTTCCCTATTCGGCGGCCATGAAGGCCTCAGGCGCTGTCTGGAACGCCGAGTCGCTGGAGGCCTTCATCGCCGCGCCGCGCAAGGCGATCCCGCGGACCAACATGGCCTCGCCCGGCGTCGCTGACCCGGGGCAGCGCCGGGATCTCGTCGCCTACCTGACGACACTGAAGTGAGCCCCGATTGCCCCTGGCGCGTAAAGCACTGGTAACTTCGGTCTGCGACTATCGCCCGTCCTGTGGTCGCTGGTCTCGACGGCGATCCGGGGAGGGGAGTGGGGTCTCTTGGTCACCAGCGCCGTCGGCGATGCGCAGAGCATGCTCGAGTTCATCGCCGAGCACACGAGCGACGTCTTTGTGCGCGCCGACCGGCAGGGGCGCGTCACCTATGTCTCGCCCTCCATCAGGCACTTTGGCTACGAGCCCGGGGACCTGATCGGCACCAATGGCCACGAGCTGATCCACCCGGACGACCGGGCGCGCATGGCCGAGAACACGGCCGCCCTGATGCGCGGTGAGGTCAAGGATGTCGACCGGCAGTACCGCCTGCGCCTGCGCGACGGCAGCTGGCTCTGGATCGAAGGCAGCCCGCGCGTGGTGCTGGGGCCGAACGGCGAGCCCGGGGAACTGGTCACCGTCTTCCGCGACGTAACCCATCGGCGCACGGTGAAGGAGGCCCTGAAGGCCAGCGAGGCGAAGCACCGGACCATCGTCGAGCAGATGAAGGATCTGGTGATCCAGACCAACTTCGACGCCGAGTTCACCCACGTTTCGCCCTCGGTCCGCTCGCTGGGATATGAGCCGGAAGAGCTGATCGGCCGGAAGATCGACGACTTCCTGCATCCGGAGGACGCCGCGCGGGCGACGGCCAATCGCGAGGCCCTCAAGGCCGGTCACCTGAAGGGTCCCCTGGAAAGCCGGGTGCGCCGGGTAAGGACCGCCAGCGGCGAGTGGGCCTGGCTGGAGGGCGAGCCGCAGATCATGCTCGACCCGGCCGGAAAGCCGGTGGCCATGCTGCTGGTGCTCCGCGACGTGACCGAGCGCCAGAACCAGCTGGAGCTTTTCGAGACCGCGTTCAATCACGCGCCGGTCTCGATGACGCTTACCGGGCTCGACGGCCGCTTTCTCCGCGCCAATCCTGCGTCCTACCGGATGCTGGGAATGAGCGAGACCGACCCGATGGTGCTCAGCACCTCGGACATCGCCCACCCCGATGACGAGGGCCTGAACGCCGAGACGCTTCAGAAGCTCCTCAGCGGCGAGCTTGACAGCTATGTCTCGGAACGGCGCTTCCGGCGGGCGGACGGTTCCTATGTCTGGACCCAGATCGCCATGGCGCTGGTGCGCAACGCCGATGGATCGCCGAAGCACTTCATCAGCCACGCCCTGGACCTGACCGACCGCCGGGAAACCGAGGCGGCCCTGCGGGACAGCGAGCTCCGCTACCGGGTGATCGCCGAGAAGACGCTCGACATCATCGCCGTCTCCGACCGGAAGGCCACGATCACCTACATCAGCCCCTCGATCCGGCAGTTGGGATTCGATCCCGAGGATCTGGTGGGCAACTCCTTCGCCCCGCATGTTCACCCCGACGACGCCGGCGTGATGCGCAAGCTGCTGGAGCAGCAGAAGGCGCCGGGGGCTCCGGCCCAACGGGTTCGCTGGCGGGCGCGGCACAAGGCGACCGGCGAGTGGATCTGGCTGGAATCCATGCCGACCCGGCTGTGGGATTCGGAAACCGGCGAACCAACCGGCTTCCTAGACATCGTCCGCGACGTGACACTTCAGGTGCAGCAGGAAGAGGCGCTCGCCCAGGCCCGCGCCGATGCCGAGGCCGCGGCGGCGGTGAAGTCGCAGTTCCTGGCCAACATGAGCCATGAGATCCGCACGCCTCTGACCGCGGTGCTGGGCTACTCGGACATCCTGGCCGCCACCCCGGGGCTGGATGAGGCGACGCAGTCCTATGCCCGGCGCATCGCCGGTGCGGGGTCGGCGCTGCTGGCGATCGTCAACGACATCCTCGATTTCTCCAAGCTGGAAGCCGGGATGGTGGAGGTCCGGCCGCAGCCGACCGATATCGGTCGCGTGGTCGAGGACACCCTCGCGCTGTTCGAGGGCCGGGCCACCGAGAAGGGGCTGGCGCTGGCCGCCCATCTGGACACCGGCGTCCCCGCGGCGGTGATGATGGATTCCGACCGGCTGAGGCAGATCCTGGTCAACCTGACGGGAAATGCCGTCAAGTTCACCGATGCGGGCGCGGTCACGCTCCGCGTGGGCGTCGGGTCCAGTGGCGCGACCTTGCGGTTCGAGGTTGAGGACACCGGGCCCGGGCTCGATGCGGCCCAGTGCGCCGGCCTGTTCCAGCGGTTCAACCAGATCGACGGGGCGCTGTCGCGCCGCCACGGCGGCACGGGTCTTGGCCTTGCGATCTGCAAGGGTCTCGCAGAGGCCATGGGCGGCGAGGTCGGGGTCGACAGCCGGCCAGGCAAGGGCTCGATCTTCCACCTGACCCTGCCGCTCGAGGCTGTGGAGATCGCGGACGCGCCGGACACGGCGGGGGGCGCCGTCTCGATCGAAGGTCTGCGGGTGCTGGTGGTCGACGACAACGCGGTCAACCGCGAACTCGCGCGCCGCATCCTGGAAACCTTCGGCGCCGAGGTGACCGACGCCGACGGTGGCGACAGCGCCCTGGCCCAGCTGGCGACCCTGCCGGTGGATGTGGTGCTTATGGACCTGCGGATGCCCGACCTCGACGGGCGCGAGGTGCTGACCCGCCTGCGGGCGGTCAAGGGGCCGAACCGCGATGCGCCGGTCCTGGCCTTCACCGCCGACGCCGAGGTCGGCGATGGGGCGGGGCTGGAGGCCTTCGACGGGATCGTGCGCAAGCCCATCGACACCCTGTTGCTGGCCGAGGCGGTGGCCCGGGCGGCCTGCAGCCGCAGCGAACAGGACTCGGTTTCGCCACGCGTCGCGGCGGCGGGCTGAGGCGGCGGCGATGGACACTGGGACCGCCAGACAATTCGAGGCCGGGGTCGAGGTGGACGCCGGGGCGTTCGTGCACCCGTCCGCGCAGATCTACGGGGACGTCCGTATCGCCGATGGCGCCTCGCTGTGGCCGAACGTGGTGATCCGCGCCGAGTCGCAGCCGGTCCGCATCGGCCGCGGCACGAATGTGCAGGACTTCGTGATGATCCACATCGGCGGGGGGACCGGCACGATCGTGGGCGAGGATTGCTCCATCACCCACCATTGCACGCTTCACGGATGCCGGATCGGCGACCGGGTGCTGGTGGGCATCGGCGCCACGGTCATGGACGGGTGCGAGATCGGCGACAACAGCATCATCGCCGGCCACGCCTTCCTCAAGGAAGGCACGATCATTCCGCCCAATTCGATCGTCATGGGCGCGCCGGGCAAGGTGGTCCGCGAGCGGAACAACGGCGCGGCCAACGCCTTCAACGCGTGGATGTACCACCAGAACGCCATGGCCTACGCCCGCGGCGAGCACCGCCTGTGGGGCAGCGCCGAATTCGCCGAGGCCGCGCGCGACGCCCGCGCGCGGCTTGAGGCGGCGTACGGCTAGGGCTACTCGGCCGCCATCGGCAGGATCACCGCCTCGCGGCCGCCGCGGACCAGTCCGCCGGGCAGGGCGCCGGTGTGCTTGCCGTCCTCGAAGGTCACCTGCCCGGACTTGACCGTGTAGCGGTAGCCCTCGGTGCGCTGGACCAGGCGTTTGCCGCCGGCCGGAAGGTCGGTAATGGCCTCGGGACGGAACAGGCGCAGGGCCTCGAAGTCGATGACGTTCACGTCAGCCAGCAGGCCGGGCCTGAGCTGGCCGCGGTCGTTGAGGCCGTAGGCGCGGGCGGTGTCGCTGGTCAGCTTGCGGACCAGGAACTCCAGCGGGAATTTCGCCCCCTTGGTCCGGTCGCGGGCCCAGTGGGTCAGGATGAAGGTCGGCATCCCGGCGTCGGCGATGACGCCGCAGTGCGCGCCACCGTCCGACAGGCCGAACAGCACGTTCGGGTGCGACATGTTCTTCGAGAAGAAGTCGAAGTTGTACGTCACGTAGCCTCCGAGCGGCTGGTAGAACAGCTCGTTGCCGCCCTCGCGGACCAGGAGGTCGTACATCATCTCCAGCGGCGAGACGCCCGCCGCCTCGGCCATGCCGGCGACGCTCTGCTCGCGGTCGGGCTCGTAGTCGGGCTGCTCGCCCAGCGGGAAGATCCGCCACAGGAGGCTGCCGGGCGAAAGCGAGGTGGCGAGGGCTGCGTCGCTGGGGGCCGCGGCGCCCAGGGCCGCGCGGACCAGCGGGCTGTCTTCTGACAGGATCGCGGCGCGGTTCGCAGGGTCCTGCATGGCCGCCAGTCGCTGGTCGAGCGGCAGGGTGGCGACCTTGTCCCTGAACGTCGGACTGGCGACGAAGATGTGGAAGTTCGAGGTCAGGCCGTGGAGGATGCCCGTGGGGCGGCCGGCGATCTGCGGGCGGATGTCCATGCCGTGGGCGCGGGCCTCCTCGGCGATGTTGTACATCTTGTTGCCTTCGTAGGCCTGGGCGGAGGTGGCGACGAGGGTCACCGGCAGGCCGGTCTGCTCGGCGAAGCCCTTGACCCACATCCACTCGTCGTCGTCGCCCAGGTGGTCGGAGACCATCTCGAAGACGCCGTGGCGCAGGCCCTTCATCGACAGGCCCAGCGCCAGCATCTCGTCGGAACCGGCGAAGGTGCCGGGCATGTGCACGCCCTTGAGGTCCTTGTGCAGCAGGGTGCGCGAGGTGGAGAAGCCAAGCGCGCCGGCCTCGACGCCCTCGCGGACCAGGCGAGCCATCTCGGCGATCTCGTCCGCGTTGGGCTGGTAGTCGGTGTTGCAGCGGTCGCCCAGCACATAGGCGCGAACCGGCGCGTGCGGCACGTGGGTGCCGATGTCGATGGCGCGCGGCTTTGCTTCCAGCGCGTCGAGATACTCGGGGAAGCTCTCCCACTGCCAGTCGATGCCTTCGTGCAGGGCGGAGCCGGGGATGTCCTCGACGCCCTCCATCAGTTCGATCAGGAAGTCGTGGGCGTCGGGGCGGACCGGGGCGAAGCCGACGCCGCAGTTGCCCATGATGGCGGTGGTGACGCCGTGCCAGGATGAGGGGGCGAGCAGGGCGTCCCAAGTGGCCTGGCCGTCGTAGTGGGTGTGAATGTCGACCCAGCCCGGCGTAACGATCTGGCCGGTGGCGTCGATCTCGCGGCGCGCGGCGCCTTCGACCTTGCCCACCTGGACGATGCGGTCGCCGTCAATGGCGACGTCGCCGACGTAGGGCTCCTGGCCCGTGCCGTCGACGATGGTCCCGCCGCGGATGATCAGGTCGTGCATGTGTATCCTCCCCACGGCGTTATCCCGTGCTGTCAGGCGACGATACTGCGGCGCCCCAGCGGAAACGCCAGTCAAATCAGGCGGAGCGCACCGCGACGATCTCGACCTCGCCGCCATTGACCAGGACGACTCCGCCGACCGCCTTGCGCATCAGGGCCACGGCCAGGGGAGAGGCGTAGGAGATGCTGCCCTTCTTCGGATCCGCCTCGTCCTCGCCCACGAGGCGGAAGGTCTGTTGGCGGCCATCGTCGCGCTCGACCTCAACGGTGCAGCCGAACTGGACGACGCCGGGCGTTGCGTCAGGCTCGGTCAGCTGGGCCGAGGCGCGGCGGGCGGACCAGTAGCGCAGGTCGCGGGTGGCCCTTGCCATGGCGGTCCGGTCGGCGCTGATCCCGCCTTCGGACTGGGCTGTCGCATAGGCGGCGCGCGCGGCGGCCAGTTCGGCCTCGATCTGCGCCAGGCCGGTGGCCGTCACCAGGTTCGGGTGGGGCGAGATCGGACGATCGGGGAGGTTCGCGGCCTGAGCCTCGTAGTCCTCCTCGCGGGTGAATGCGACGGCCATGAGGACAGTGTAGGGGGCAGGTGTGGCGAGCGGAAGGCCGGGGTGGCGGCCACGGAACCAAGACCGAGCCCTAGGCTACAGCCGCACTGGCTTCCGTGCGCGACGGGTCGGCTTCCTCGCCGTCCGAGGACCAGTGCCCGAGGATTTCCAGCAGGCGTTCCGGATGGATGGGCTTCCCCAGGTGATCGTCCATGCCGGCCTCGATGCACCGCTCGACCTGCTCCGGCAGGACGTTGGCGGTCAGGGCCACGATGGGAACGCGCCGGGCGCCGGGCGCCTCGGCGGCGCGGATTCGGCGGGTGGCGGTCAGGCCGTCCATGTTCGGCATCTGGACGTCCATGAGGATCAGGTCGAAGTGCGCGCGCGCCGCCGCTTCAACCGCCTCGACCCCGTCGCTCGCCGTCTCGATATGGATGTCGAACGGCTCCAGCAGGGCGCAGACGAGTTCGCGGTTCACCGGATTGTCGTCCACCACCAGCAGACTGAGCGACTGTCCGACCTCGCCGGCGAGCATGACATCCGCGTCATCGACCGCCACATCATTGGCCGCCGGCATGATCACCTCGAACCAGAAGGTCGATCCCTTGCCCGCCTCGCTTTCGACGCCGATCTCGCCGCCGAGCGCCTCGATGATCCGGCGGGAGATCGCAAGGCCCAGTCCGGTGCCGCCGTATCGGCGCGAAACCGAGGCGTCCGCCTGGGTGAAGCGCCCGAAGATCCCGCTGATCTGATCGGCCGGGATGCCGATCCCTGAATCCCGCACGGAGATGCGCAGCTTGCGCTGTTCGCCGATCCTGGATTGCCGGACCATGACCGAGATCTCGCCCGAGGCGGTGAACTTAACGGCATTGGAAATGAGATTGGTCAGCACCTGCCGGAGCCTCGCGCCATCGCCCAGCAGACTGCCTTCGAAGCCCTCGGCGTCGACCGATAGGCCGATATCCTTGATTGCCGCCTGATCGGCCAGCAGCGCGGCGGTGGATCGCGCCATCGCCAGCGGGTCGAAAGGGTGCGCATCAAGCTCGACCGCGCCGGCTTCCAGCCGGGAAAAGTCCAGCACGTCGTTTACGACCCCCAGGAGGTTCTCGCTGGCGTCGCAGATGATTTCCATCTGGTGGGCATGCCGGGGGCTCAGGTCGGGGGCGTCCTTCAACAGGTTGGAGAAGCCGACGATGGCGGTGAGCGGCGTCCGCAGCTCATGGGTCATGTTGGCCAGGAAGTCCGACTTGGCCTTGAGCGCCGCCTGGGCTTCATCCACAGCCCGGTGCAGGTCCAGTTCCAGGCGCTTGCGCTCGGTCGCCACACGGCCCGTGGCCAGGATCCGGCCGCTGCCGTCATCCAGCCGCTGGAACGAGCCCTCCACCCAGACGACGGACCCGTCCTTGTGAAACAGCCGGTAGTCGGCACTCCGCGTACCGTCCTCGGGCGTGAGCGTGTCGAAGATCGACCGGATCAGCGGGACGTCGTCCGGATGCGGATCGGTGAACTTCGGAAGTCCCGCGCGCTCCTCGAGTGTGTAGCCGAAGGCGCGAACCACCGAAGGCGTGCTGTAGATCGGACTTCCGTCCGCCGCCCAGAGCGCGATCATGTCGCTCTGGTTGTCGGCCAGCAGCCTGTAGAGAGCCTCGCTTTCCATGGACCGCGCCAGGGCGCTGTCGGCCTCGATGCGGTTCTGGATCAGGTCCTCGAAAGCCGCGGCATTGCCGAGCTGAAGGAAGCGGGCATTTGCGATGAAGCTGACGCCCAGCGCCACGAACAGCCACCGCGTTGCGTCATCGCCCAGCATGTAGAGGTTCAGTAGCAGGCCGATGGCGCCGGCGGGCGCGGTGACCAGGAACATCTGCCGGTGCAGGCTGTGCTGGGCGCCGACGATCAGCAGGATGCCGCTCGAGATCGTGAGGCCAAGGATCCGGGTCGCGACATCCCCGAACGGCGTGAAGACGCAGGGAAGTGCGGCATACGCGCTGATCACGCCGGACAGCGCGATGAGCTGGTGCTGCAGACGGATCAGGTCCGGCCCCGCAGACGAGGCCATGGACCTTTGCGCGGACCGCCACCAGGCGACGAGGATCAGTTCACCGCCAACATAGCCCAGGGCCCAGATCGCCGCCCACACCAGAGGCCAGACATTCAGGTAGACCATGACGCCGCTGAGCAGGAATACGCTTGCAACCCGAATGGCCAGCTGATCGCCGTAGGTGCGGCGATAGTAGGTTTCGAGAGTTGCCAGACTTACCGCAGGAGCGATTTTCGATCTGTCCATTCGCAACCATCGCGCGGTCGCGTAAATCAATACTGAAAGTGAGGGTTGTAGGCTCCCGGTTTTCGAGGCGGGCCAAGGGGCCGAGACCCAAAGGTGGACTTGACATATCGAAGATTCGAGAAATATAGAATAAATACGATTTCCACCGGAGCCCTCCACCATGAAGCGTCTGCACCTGCACGTGAGCGTGCCCGACCTCGCCCAATCGATTCAGTTCTACGAGACCCTGTTCGGCGCCCAGCCGACGGTGGTGAAGGAAGACTACGCAAAGTGGATGCTGGATGATCCCTGCGTGAACTTCGCGATCTCGGCCCGTGGGCTCGCCGCCGGGGTCGATCATGTGGGCATTCAGGTAGATTCGGCGGCTGAATTGGGCGTGCTGTCCACGCGACTGAAGGCGGCCGGCAATGTTACCCTCGACCAGGAAGCCGCCACCTGTTGCTATGCCCGGTCGGACAAGTCGTGGGTGAACGATCCGGGCGGCGTGCGCTGGGAAACGTTCTACACCTTCGGCGAGGCCACGCAGTATGGCGAGGACGACGCGCCGCAGGCCTCGCAGATGGCCCAGGCCTGCTGTGGCGCCCCGGCGACGGCGCCGGAGCCCGTCAAGGCAGGCGCCTGCTGCTGACCCGCGGCGCGCCGTCACCCCGGACCCGAAGATTTCCAGTAGGCTGTAACCATGGAATCGACCTCCGCCGTGACGGCGCTCTCCGCCCTGGCCCACGATGGGCGCCTGGGGATCTTCCGCCTGCTGGTTCAGGCCGGAGCCGATGGCATGGCCGCCGGCGAGATCGCCCGGGCGACGGGCGCCCTGCCTAATACCCTGTCGTCCAACCTGAACATCCTGAGCGGCGCGGGTCTTGTGACGTCGCGCCGCCAGGGGCGCTCGATCATATATGCGGCGGCCTATGATCAGATGCGTGAGCTGCTGTCGTTCCTGATGGAGGACTGCTGCGCCGGAAAACCCGAAATCTGCGCGCCGCTGGCGGCGATGGCCGGCGCCTCCTGCGGGGCGGACGGGCGTTCAAGCTGACGTCCGTTGTCGCAGGGCGTGCTGCGGAAGTGACGGCCCATCCGTCGGGATGTAGGACTGGAACCGCGCGCCTGGGGTGGGCGGCCGGGACAGCCTCTTGCGGCAGCCCGTTCGTCCGAACTGCCGGGGCCGAATAGCTTGACGTTGTCGATACGCCCACCGTCGAAGCCACCGCATCAGGACCCGCGCCTCGAGTCGGTGCTGGAGAGCATCGGCGACGCCTACTTCGCGGTGGATCGCGGCTGGCGCGTGGTGATGTTCAACGGCGCGGCCGAGGCCTTCTTCGGTGTGTCGCGAGACCAAGTGATCGGGCGCGACTTCTGGACGTTCTACGGCCAGGGGCAGGACACCGACTACGCGCGCCGGCTGCGCCTGGCGATGTCGGACGACGAGGCCAGCCATCTCACGATGCCCTCGAGGAGCCGGGTCGGCCGGATCGTCGAGGTGCGGATCTCGCCGCTACCGGACGTGGGCGTGGGCGTCTCCACCTACGACGTCACCGAGCGCGCCGAGGCCGAGGCGGCGCTGCGGGAAAGTCAGGAGCGGCTGGGCCTCGCGGTCCGGGCCCACTCGATCGGCATCTTCGACTGGCATCTGCCGACCGGGCAGGTGGTCTGGAGCCGCGAGCAGGCTCAGATCTTCGGCCAGGGCTCGGAAGCGATGACGGGCCATATCGACATCTGGCGCGCCATGCTGCCGGCAGACGACATGATCCGGGTCGACGCGCAACTGGACGCCGCCACCGCCGCCCGAGACGAACACCTGACCTTCGAGTTCCGCATCCACCGGCCGGACGGGGCGCAGAGATGGATCGAGGGCGCGGCCCACCTGCTCTACGGCGCGGACGGGCAGCCGCTGCGCCTGGTGGGCACCAACATCGACGTGACGGAGCGCAAGGCCGCCGAGCAGCGGCAGCAACTGCTCATCAACGAGCTGAACCACCGGGTGAAGAACGCCCTGGCCATCGTGCAGTCCATCGCCCGCCAGTCGTTCCGCGGCGACAGCGCCTCGGCGGCGGCGCGGGAGGCCTTCGAAGGTCGGCTGATGGCGCTATCGGCCGCGCACGACGTGCTGACCCGCCAGAACTGGACCGGAACCACCCTGGACCAGATCGTGGACGAGGCGACCGCGCCGCACAGGCGCGGCGACGGACGACTGCTGGCCGACGGGCCGCGGGTCGACCTGGAACCCAAGACCGCGGTCGCGCTCGGCCTGGCCGCGCACGAACTGGCCACGAACGCAGTGAAGTACGGGGCGCTGTCGGCTCCCGATGGCCGGGTCGATATCCGGTGGGCCGTCGATGGGGGCGTCCTGCGCCTCACATGGCGCGAGCTGGGCGGTCCGCCGGTGGTCTATGACGGCCGCCGTGGGTTCGGAGCCCGCCTGCTGGAGCAGGGACTAGCCGAGGAGCTGCGCGGCAGCGTGAAGCTGGACTTCAGACCGGAAGGCCTGGTCTGCCACATGGTGGCGACGCTGGACCCGCCCGCGAACTAGATCGCCACGTCTGCGCCGAGGCTGGCCTCGAAGTCCTGCAGGATATCCATCAGTTTCACCACGTCGGCATGTAGTGGCTTGTTGTGGGCGAACTGGTATCGCCAGTAGGTGGCGATGTGGCTGACAAGGCCGCAGCCCTCGCCGAGTGACAGGAACATCTCGGGCGACTTGAGCAGGAAGTCGCGGAAGGCCACCGCGTTGCCCTCGACCGTCAGCTGGGCAAAGGTCTCGTCATAGCTGCCGAGATGGCCCATCACCGACTTTACCTGCCGCTCCATCTTGGTGCGCAGGCGGATTTTGGTGGCCTCCAGCTCCTGCGCGGTCCCGCTGTCGATCGGGCCAATCACGCGCACCTTGCCCAGCTCGTTGAACACTTCCTTGAGGTTGGGCCAGAGGCTGTTGAGAACCCACTTGTAGTAGAGGAAGCCCTTCCAGGCGAAGATGCCTTCCTTGTAGTTCTCGGGTTCGAGCCGCAGCGTCAGGCGCAGGGGTTCCAGGCGCGCGTCGGTCTTGGCCGACAGCAGGGCCTCGACGAGACGGGAGGTGTTGCCCTCCATGGCGTCGCCGGCGTCTTTGTAGGCGAGCTCGATCAGCTTGGCGATTTCGGAGCCCACGAAGCGCTGCATGCGCGTCAGGTCTGGGGCCGAGATCTCGAAGTGGCTGGGGCTGATGTCGAAGCCGCGGCGCTTCATGTGCTCGCGCAGCAGGAATGGGTCGAGCGAGGGAAGTTCGTCGATGGCTTCCAGCACCGCCACGTCGCGCGGGAAGTCAGGGGCGTTGCCGCGTATCTCTTCGAAGGTGTCGAGCCAGCCGCGTTCGGCGACGAAGATCGAGCGTCCGCCCAGGCCGAGGTCCGAACGGGTAAACGGGATGATCAGCTTGGTGGCGCTGTAGCGATGCCGGTCGAAGACCTCGCGCTCCTGGTCGCGGAGGCGATGGCGCACGATTACCGCCCCGTTGAGGGTGTCAGCCAGGAAGAAGGGGTTCTTCTCATGCTCCGGATTGCCGACGTTGCGGGCGGCGAGGGCGGCAAGATTCAGGACGCGGCTGGTCGACGCGGTCTTTTCGAGTCCGCGCAGACTTCTGAAGGTCCTGTCTGAGGCCTTGCCCAATATGGATTGCTCCGGGAGTTACGCGACAACGGGTGAGGTGAGGGCCGCTACGAAATCACCAGCCTCGTCATCCGAAGCCGCCCCCCGGTTCCTACGTCTCGCGATTCGCATGCAGGCTTCACTATGGCGTTAAGCGCGCATGGGTGGATTACTCATTTTGAGTTGTCATCATCCATTCTCCGCGGCCGGAGGGGCTTCGCGAGCCGGTTCGATCGAACGGTGATGTTTGTCCACAGGCCTGCGGGCGCCGGGCGCTTGCGTCGGAACCGCATCGCGAACAGTTTGCCCGCGTGAGCGGCGTGGGGACGAGGATGCGGGGTGGAGCCGGACTGGCGGGCGCCGCGGCGTGCTGGCTGGCATGCGCCGGGCTGGCCCATGGGCAGACCGTAACCTTTCCCGCTTCGTTCGAGCGTGAGCCGCTGCTGGTTTGGCTGCAACGCGAGACCGACATCCTGCCAAGCCAGGTGGTGGCGGTGACGCCGCAGGCGCTGACCTCCATCGTGTCCGTCTTTCCGGCGGCGGGCGGACCCGGGCCGCGGGTGGTGATCCGCGCCGAGGCTCTGTCGTCCGAGATCGTGGCGCGGACCGGCGCGATGTCGTGGCACGTCTCGCTCAATGCCGACTGCCAGGGGCGGCGGGTGAAGATGGGCGAGACCACCGGCTATCCCGAGCGCAACCTTCTTGGAGAGCGGAAGGTCCTGAGGTCGGCCGAAGCGGACTGGCGGACGCCGGAACCCGGCACCGCCCTGGAACACGCCTGGCGCGCGGCCTGCGACCCGGCTTTCGCCGGACCGTTCAAGTCATCCGCCGTGAAACTTGCGCAGGTTGATGGCGCCGCGCCGCCGCCTGAGCCAGCCCGACCCGTCGCCGCGCCGGCGGCGACGCAGCCCGCCGTCGCCCCGCCGCCGGCTCGCGTTGTTGCGCCGCCGGCCGCCACGGCGAGGTCGACGCCTGTCGCGACCCCGCCTGTCGCCACGGCGCGGCCCCGGACCTCCGGGCTTGTGGCCCAGGTCGGAGCCGTCAGCTCCGATGCCGACGCCCGCGCGCTGTTCGCCGGCCTGTCAGGCCGCCTCGCGGGCCGGACGACCGCTGTCGAGACCGCAGAGGTCGGTGGTCGTACCTGGCGCCGGGCGGTGGTGGGCGGGTTCGCCGACGGGCCCGAGGCGGCCCGGTTCTGCGCCGACCTGCGCGCCGCCGGCCGGGCGTGCTTCGTCCGCCCCGCCGCGAAGCGCTGAGACCGTCCGGACGACCGTCCTGGCATTCACCTATCGCCTTCACGATGGCCTAACCGCGCCCGGCGCTACATCTCAAGGTCGTGAAATGGCCACAGCGGCGCCGTTGACTTGGCGTCGGGGGCCGCGTGGAGTGGTCCGGAAGGCGGATGATGCTGGCAGGACTGAGGCATGTGCTGATGAGCCCCGTCACCGGGCCTGTCGCGACGGCGACGGCTTTCGGCCTGGCGGTCGCCCTGGGCGTCGCCGCCACGGGGTGGGAGACCCAGCGCGCCGCCTACGAGGCGCGGATCGCTCAGCTCACCACGGCGGCGGAACGCACCCAGTCCGAGCTGCGGAGCGAACTCAGCGCCTGCCAAGCAGCGGCCCGCGCGCCGGAGGTCACGGTGGCGGACGATTCGGTGCGTGGGGCCCCGCCGGCCGGCGCCCGGCAGCTGCTGGAGCGCCAGCCCGAGGGCATCGACGCCTGCGCCCGGATGGAAAGCGCCGACCGCGCGGTGCTGTCGAACCTGAACAAATGAGCCGGCGCCCCGGACGATATCTGCTGCTGATCGCCGTCGGAGCTGTCGCGCTGTCCGGCTGCCAGTCGCTGCGTCAGCCAAAGCTGGTCGCCCCGGTCGCGCCGGTTCGCGCGACGCCGCCACCGCCGCCACCGCCGCCGCGTGTGGTGGTTCTGCCCGCGCCGCCGGCGCCGCCGCCGAAGAGCTGCGTGCCGAGGACTTTTCCCGGGCCGCCGCGCTATCCGGACACCGACGGCGCCCTGCGGGCCGCGCCCGGCGCCGCGGATCGCTATCAGCTGATGGCGGCCGGCCGGATCCTGCGTCAGCAACGGCTCGAAGAGCTGGAACGCGCGGTCGCGGCCTGCCGCTGAGGCGGGGTCAGGCGGCGCGCGCCCGCCGACCTGAAACGCAAAACGCCCCGGCCTTGCGACCGGGGCGTTGGCAGGTCGAACCTTGCGGTCGGCCTAGTAGCGGTACTGCAGCTCCAACCCGTAGGTGCGCGGCGGCACGTACGAGATCGTCTGGTTGACGAAGCCGAAGTTCGGCTGCGTGGCGGTAAGGCTGGGGTTGCGGGTGCCGCTGACGCCGGCCGAACCGCGCTGGTCGAAGACGTTCTTCACGTAGCCGATGACCGTGAACTTGCCATTGGTGTCGTTGAACAGCACCCGGGCGTCGGTCTGGCCAAACGACTTCGCCTTGTTCCAGTAGTCCGTGAAGATCGAATAATAGGTCGAGTCCCGCCACACGTAGGTGAGCGAGGCCGACACGTTCCCGGGCTCCAGTTCCCAGGTGTAGTTCGCGTTGATCGTGAACCGGTGCGGCGTGGCCGACGGCAGGGAGTTGCCCTTGAGATCCTGGTTCAGCGCGCCGGTTCCGGCGAGCTGGGCGGCGGTGTTGCCGGCCAGGACGGCGCCCGGCTGCAGGCCGCGCGGGTCGTCCGGATCCTGGAAGCAGCAAGCGTCGCGCAGCTCGGCGTTCAGGTAGGAGTAGTTCGCCAGGATCTGCAGATGGTCGATGGGCTGCCACACCGTCTCCAGCTCGATGCCCAGGTTGCGGGCCTTGGGCATGTTGAAGAAGGCGGTGACGTTCAGCTGGGTGACCGGATCCAGGCCGGTGATCGGGATCTGGATGTCGCGGTAGTCGTAGTAGAAGGCCGAGGCATTGACCTGCAGGCGACCGTTCAGGGTCTTCTTCAGGCCGACTTCGTAGGAGTTGATCTTCTCCTCCTCGGTGCTGACGCGGGCCACCAGGGTGGTCGTGCCGGAGTTCAGGCCACCCGCCTTATAGCCGCGGGTGTACTTGGCGTAGACCAGGGTGTCCGCATCCGGTTTCCAGTCGGCGCCAAGGGTGCCGGTCACGCCGCTCCAGCTCTTGGCCAGACGACGGTGACGCAGGCCGGTGGTCGGGTCGGTGAAGACGCCGGCCGTGCCGCCTACGACGGCGGAGTCGATGAAGGTCGGCGCGGTCGCGGAGCCCGTGTAGCCCACCGAAGCCGCATCGGTGATGTCGACCGGCCGCTGGAAGATGCGGGTGCCCGGGCAGCTGGCCGTATAGAGGCAGAGCAGGCGGGCGCTTTCGAACGACCGCTTGCGGTCGTGGGTGTAGCGCAGGCCAGCGGTCAGCTTCAGGGTGTCGGTCGCCTGCCAGTCAATCTGGCCGAAGGTGGCATAGGACTCGTTGACGTTCTCCGATGAGCCGTAGGCGTACTGACGCAGCGGGTTGGGGGCCACGGCGACCCCGGTCTGGGTCACCGGCGTCGCGAAGCGGGCGTCATCCGGGAAGCGGGCGTCTGTCAGGGTGTAGTTGGAGCCTTCGCGGTACTGGTAGAGGCCGAACAGCCACTGCAGCGGGCCGTCGGATGTCGATGCGAAGTTCAGCTCGTTCGAAAACCACCAGACCTCTTCCTGGTACTGGTTATGCTGGCGCGGGAAGTAGGGCAGCGCCAGCGTCGGCGTCAGTTGCAGCAGGAACGGCGCCTGGCGCGAGGTTCCGTCGGCGTCGGTCTGCAGCCGGTAGTCATAGTAGGTATTGCCGCCGACATATTTCACGTCGAAGCCATCGAGATGCAGCGTCGCGTTGAGCGTGTAGGTGTTGCTCTCGAGGTTGATGTAGTTGCCGTCGTCCGTGTTGAAGCACAGCTGGCAGGTGTTGCCCGGCAGGGCCAGCGCCTGACCGAAGCCGGCCGCGTTCGGCGTCAGGGCCGCGGTGACCGGGTTGATGTTGTCGCGGATGCCATAGACCGCTGTGGTGCGGCCCCCGGGGCCGCGGCCCAGGGTGTGCCATTCGGTGGTCGAGGCCTTGGCCCACCATTCGAACCGGTCGGTGATGCTGCCGTCCAGCTGGCCTTCCACGGTCCACTGAGTGCCGCGGTTGCCTTCGTCCTCTCCGTTCGGATTCAGGTTGGTGTAAACGCCCTTGCCGATGTTGCTGTACGAGGCGGCAAGGCGGCCGCGGAGGCCGGCGAACAGCGGGCCGGACATGGCCGCCTCACCGAACTTGCTGTCGTAGTTGCCGTAGCCCGCGCGGACTTCGGCATAGAGGTCGTCGGTCGGGCGCTTGGAGATGATGTTCAGCGCGCCGCCGATGGAGTTGCGGCCATACAGGGTGCCTTGCGGACCCCGCAGCGCTTCTGTCCGCTCGATGAACAGCGTGGACTGGGCGAATGCCGTCACCGACGAGGTGTAGAACCCGTCATTGTACATGGCCACGCCGCCCTCGGAGGAGCGGTTGTTGGTGAAACGCCCGATGCCGCGCAGGGCGATCCGGTCGTTGTTGGTGGAATAGGCCAGACCCGGGGTGAAGTTGGTCAGGTCCTGAACCGAGTTGATGCCGACCAGTTCGCGGCGCTCGTCGGTAAAGGCCGACACGGCGACCGGCACGTCCTGCAGCGACTGCTCGCGCTTTTCGGCCGTGACCACCAGTTCTTCGATTTCGTTGGACTGCGCGAAGGCCGCGGTGGCCGACATCGCCGTCATCGCGAAGACGCAAGACAGCAGAATGCTCTTTCTGGACATCAGAACGTTTCCCCCAAGCCCGTTTTCAATAGCGCCTTGTTGGCGCTTGGTTTCGAATGTCCGGCATGGCGGACGCCGCGTCAACCTTGCAACGCATTGCGCCGCTTGGTTTTTCCGTGGGAATGTCGAAATGGCGCCACGGTCCGGCCGCAATTGAGCCCGGTCGCGCGGAGTTCGTGCGGGGCCGGGGCTCCGCGCCCGGGCCGCAGGCCTACTGCCGCTCCTCCAGTTCGACGGCTTCCGGGGCCTTGCCGTCGGCCTCGGTGCGACGGGCGCCGGCCAGGATGCCGGGCAGGGCATAGTTGCCCTCGTGGCAGGCGTATTCGTACATCGGCCCCTGGGTGGCGTTCAGCGCCATCTGCGCGCGCCAGACCTGGGTGAACACCTTGGGATCGTCGACGCTGAACTCGTACAGGATCTGTGTCGCCGAGGTGCGGGTGAACCGCTCGGTGACCTTCGCGTCCGGCGACAGGAACAGGCTGGCCCCGAAATAGGGCCGCAGCGATTCCTGCGGGTTGAAGTGCGAGGTCTCGACCACCAGCGTGTCGCCATCCCACCAGCCGACGGAATCGCCCATCCACTGCTGAAGACTGACCCGCGGGGCCTTGCGGTCGATCAGGGGGATCAGGCGCGCGTCGTGGTTCATCTCCACGACGATCACCACGTGATCCCGCGACTGCTGGATCTGGTAGTTGTTGTTGTAGAGCACGTTCATCATCGGCGGTCCGGCGGTCGACCCGAAACCCAGGATGCAGCGCTCGCCCAATGGACGCCCCTCGGGACCGGCGAAGTTGGTCCGGGCGTCGCTGAGCGTGTCGGCGAACAGCTTCCGGCCGGCGGGGCTGTAGGGCAGCTTGCCGTCGGCGGGGTCCACCAGCCATGAGGTGCGCACCTCGCCGCCGATGCGGCCGTAGCTGACGCCCGGGTCGATCCAGGCTGTGTTGTAGCCGCCTGGGTCGTCGGCCTTCGGCGGCGCGCCTTCCTTCGGATCGGTGGGCCGGTTGGACGCGGCCATCATCCGGGCGCGGGCCTGCTCGGCGGCCTTTGCCTGGGCTTCGGTGATGGTCAGGGACTTGAAGTTGGCCGGACGCTCCAGGCTGGTGAGCGAGGCGTTGGTCCAGACGCCCTCGAAATCCGGCTGGCCGAAACCGTTTCGCGGAGCCTTGTAGGTCTCGGCCTGGGCCACGGTCGCAAGCGCGGCCAGCAGCAGGGGCAGGATCATGCGGCGCATGGGTGTCAGGCCTTCCGGTCGGTGAGGGCGGCGTAGACCGCCCTAGGGGTAATGTCCCGCACGGCGGGCGTGCCGCCGCCCGGGATCGAGCCGTTGAGGTTCTGGATCATGCCGACGAAGACGATGTCGTTGGTCGGATCGATCCAGAACCAGGTGCCGAAGGCGCCGCCCCACCAGTAACTGTCCTGGCCCTGCGGCAGCCCGCTCTCGGCCGGGCGTTCGTGGACGGCGAAGTCCATGCCGAAGCCCAGGCCCTTCTGCACCGGGCCGTAGAGGTCGACGCCGACGCCGGGCTGAAGCACCGACTTGCGCATGAGTTTCACCGTATCGGGTTTCAGGACACGAGCGCCCTCCAGTTCGCCGCCCTGCAGGAGGGCCTGACAGAAGCGGAAGTAGTCGGACGCCGTCGAGAGAAGACCTCCCGATCCGGAGAGGAACCGAGGCTTGGTCGTCTGGACCCGCTGCTCTCCGGCCGGGGCGATCCGGCCGTCGGCGTAGGTGTGGATCCGCACCACCCGCGAAGCCTTGGCGGGTTCCACCCAGAACTGGGTGTCAGGCATCTTCAGCGGGGTGAAGATGTGATCCTGAAGATAGCGGTCGAGCGACTTTCCCGACAGCTTCTCAACCACATAGCCCTGGATGTTGACGCACGGCCCATAGGCCCAGTCCGTGCCCGGCTGGCTGACGAGCGGCAGCTTCGCCAGCTTGTCGATCATGCCCTGTAGGTCGGTGTCGGCCAGGCGGGCGTCATTGTAGACCGCGCTGACGCCGAAGCCGGCGGTATGGCTCATCAGCTGGGCCATGGTCATCGGCCGGACCTGGTCAACCAGGGCGCCGTCCTTCGTCTTGACCTTGAGGCCGGCGAACTCGGGAATGTGGCGGGAGACCGGATCATCCAGCTTCCACCTGCCCTGTTCCCACAACTGCATCATCGCCACGCCGCAGATCGGCTTGGTCATCGAGGCGATGCGGAAGATCGAGTCCGTGTTCATCGGCGCCGAGCCTGAGGCGTCCTGGCGGCCGTAGGCGTCGAAGTTCACCACCTTGCCCTTGCGCGCCAGCAGGGTGACCACCCCGGCCAGCTTCTGCTGGTCGACGAGCGCGTGCATCTCGGCGTTGAGGGCGGCGACGCCCGCGGCGCTGAACCCGGCGGCGGCCGGTGGCTGCACGGCGATCTTCGCCCAGGCGGGCAGGGCGGACAGGCCCGCGGCCCCCACCCCAGCGAACAGCAGGCCTCTGCGATCGACGAAGCTCATGGTCAGCCCTCCCTTTGTTCCGGTCCGTTTCCGGACTCTCTGGGCGGCAGCATCCGCCATGTTCGAATTCTGGACCACCCGTTTTGCCGGGATGTTGCTAGGTTCGATGAAACGGAGCGGCGGGGGAATCGCGTGGCGGGACTGGTGATGGCGGACGCGGGGCCGCCGGTGAAGCGGCCGCTGTGGACCCAGCTTTACCTGCAGGTGATCGTGGCGATCGTCCTGGGGGCCGTGATCGGGCACTTCTGGCCTTCGACCGGCGAGGCGCTAAAGCCGCTGGGCGACGCCTTCATCAAGCTGGTGAAGATGATCATTGCCCCGGTGATCTTCCTGACCGTGGTGACCGGCATCGCCGGCATGCGCGATCTGGCCAAGGTGGGCGGGGTAGCGCTGAAGGCCTTCGGCTATTTCATCGTGGTGTCGAGCTTCGCGCTGGTGGTCGGCCTGATGGTGGCCAATGTGGTCCAGCCAGGCGCGGGCATGCACATCGACCCGGCCAGCCTCGATGCCGACGCGGTCAAGAGCTATGCGGCCAAGTCGCACGACATGACCGTCACCGGCTTCCTGATGGACGTGATCCCCACCTCGGTGGCGGGCGCCTTTGTCGACGGCAACATCCTGCAGGTGCTGTTCTTCTCGATCCCGTTCGGCATCGCCCTGACCATGATCGGCGAGCGGGCGGACCCGGCGCTGAAGGTGCTGAACGCGGTGGCCGAGGCGTTTTTCAAGCTGGTGGCGATCTTCATGCGCGCTGCGCCGATCGGGGCGTTCGGGGCCTTCGCCTTCACGGTCGGCAAGTACGGGATCGCCTCGATCGCCAGCCTGGCTGCGCTGGTCGCGACCTTCTACGGGACTTCGATCCTGTTCGTGGTGGTGGTGCTGGGGGCCATCGCGGCGCTCAGCGGCTTCTCGATCTTCAAGCTGATCCGGTACCTGAAGGAAGAGCTGCTGCTGGTGCTGGGGACCTCGTCGTCCGAGGCGGCGCTGCCGTCGCTGCTGGAAAAGCTGGAACGGGCCGGAGCGGCCAAGTCGGTGGTCGGGCTGGTGGCCCCTATCGGCTACAGCTTCAACCTCGACGGCACCAACATCTACATGACCCTGGCGGCGCTGTTCATCGCCCAGGCTCTGGGCATCCATCTGTCCCTGGAGGAACAGCTGCTGCTGCTGGGGGTGGCGATGCTGAGTTCCAAGGGCGCGGCCGGTGTGACCGGAGCTGGCTTCATCACGCTCGCGGCCACTCTTCAGGTGGTGCCCAGCGTGCCGGTGGCCGGCATGGCGCTGATCCTCGGCGTGGACCGGTTCATGAGCGAGTGCCGGGCGCTGACCAACTTCGTCGGCAACGCCGTGGCCACGCTGGTGGTGGCCGGGTGGGAGGGGCAGCTCGACCGCACGCGACTGGCCGCGGCGCTCAACGGCGAGGCCGGACCGATCGCCGCGGCGCCGGTCGAGGCCGACGCGGACTGAGGCCGGGTCTAGCCGACCGCCTGCTTCAAGGCGGCGGGCGGCGGCGCCACGCACCGCCGGATCGTGGTCATCAGGCCGGCGACGAGGATCGGCTTGGACACGAAGTCGCTGAACCCCAGGGCGACATATTCCGCCGGGCGACGCGAATAGACGTCAGCGGTCAGGGCGATCACGGGAATGTCGTGCTCAGGACCCGGCAACGCACGCAGGCGTCTGATGACATCGAGGCCGGTCATGCCGGGCATGTGGATGTCCAGCAGCATGATGTCGAAAGCCTCGGTCTGCAGGCGCTCCAGCGCTTCCTCACCCGAGGAGGCCATGACCCCGATGTGGCCGAATGCGCCCAGGATCTCCTGCACCACGCGCAGGTTCATGGGGTCGTCATCGACGTGCAGGACCTTCAGCGGCCTGCCTTCTTCGCCCGGGCTGTGCGACACGGGTTGGCTCCGGTGGCGGGCGCTGGGGGTACGCCCGGTGTGCCTCTTTCATATGCAGGAGCGAATTAAGACCAAGCTGATGGAAATGATGAATCGGCGTTAGCGTCGCGGAGCCCCTTAGCTGGCCAGACGCATCATCAGCTTGACCAGTTCTGCCTGTCTCGAGACCCCGGTCTTGTCGAAGATGCGGGCGAGCTGAAAGCGAACCGTATTGATGCTGATGCCGAACTTTTCCGCGGCCTCCGGCAGGCTGAGACCCTCGAAAACCGCTGCGGCGAGCTTCACCTCGGCAGCGGTCAGTCCGAACAGATCCTTGAGTTCATGGGTGGGGGTGGCGACATCCGCCTCGAGATCCGTCACTGAAACGAGGACGGGAGCCGACGCGAGGAAGATCGGGCCGTCCTCCAGCGGCAAGGGCGCAGTGCGCACGGCCAGGGGAAGGCGTGAACCCTCTCGCGGCACGCTGAGCGTCGCCCCCAGCCGGGCGCCCTCGCGTCGCGAGGCCTGGCCGATCATGGCCTCGAATCTCCGCGCTGCGTCCGAGTGGCGGGGTGTCAGTCGCCCCCGAATGACGATCAGGCCGCGATCGCGCGCCAGCAGCTTCTCCGCCACGCGGTTGGCGTAGGTCAGCGAACAGTCGGCCTCCACCAGGAACAGGGCGTGTGGCGAGTGCTGCAAGGCCTCGGCCAGGGTGTGGATGACACCAAGCGGCCGGGCGATCTGGCGGCTGATTTCATAGGCGCGGACAAGATGCGGCTGCATGCGGGCTGCGAAATCCAGGTCAGCCTGATCGAAGACCTCGCCGGTGCGGCGACCGATATTGATCGTACTGGCCACGGTGCCGGAGAGGCCAAGCCGGATGAAGAGCGAGCGGTCGACATCCTGAGGCCGCATGAAATCATTGTAGTATTCCGACGCCGCATAGTCGTCGCGGGCCAGACAGTCCTCATCGGTTTGAACCGGCTTGACCGGCGCGCGCAGGTCGGCGGGGTTGTCCGACGTCTTGAACACGTTGATGGCGCCGAAGTGCTG
This sequence comes from Pseudomonadota bacterium, assembly GCA_963205005.1. Lineage (GTDB taxonomy): Bacteria > Pseudomonadota > Alphaproteobacteria > Caulobacterales > Caulobacteraceae > Phenylobacterium. The sequence continues at coordinate 18,182 of CAUJHW010000152.1, read as the reverse complement.
GGCATAGGCGTCGACCCACGCCGGATCGGAGCGCATCAGGATGGCGTCGACGCCTGATCCGTCGGACATGTCGATCCGGGTCAGGCAGCCGCGCAGACCGCCGACCGCGTCGGACAGCCGCTCCATGACATCGACCCATTTGGCGGGATCATAGGCCGCCGCATAAATCTTCTGGATCAGATCCGCTTCCGGATTGGAGATCGAATTCATACCCGTCCCCGTTTCCCGGAAGAAGGAGGCGCCCCGCTTTCGCTCGTCAAGATGTCAGGGCGAAGGCGTGCGCTGCATCATCCGTTCGGATGATGTGGAGACCGGTGTGCGCCGCACAGGTTGTGGGCCTGATGTTTTCAGCAACCGGAAGACCTGAATGTTGAAATCTGCAAATCGGACTTCGGGCCAGAGGGCTCTGGGGCTCCTGCTGGCAGCCATGATCGCGACGATTGGCGGGGCCCAGGCCATGGCCGCCGATATCCCTGCTGCCCGGGGCCAGGTTACCCAGGTCCACACGGTGCCAGGAAGTCCATGGATGGATGTCCTGAAACAGACGACCTTCTATGCGGGAGAGGACTTCAGTGTCTCCCAGACGGCTGAGCCATTCTGGACGTCCGGGGCCGTCCGGCTGTCGGAAGTGCCGTCCGCATTGGCGGAAGCTTCATCCTCTTCGACAGAGGCCGTATCCCAGACATACTCCCAGGCCGTCTACTACATGAACATCGAGGGTCCCCTTGACGCCTTTGTGCCTGTGAGAATGCGGGGGCTGGTCGAGGTCAGCATCGACGAGTCGTTCAAATTTTCGGCGGGCTTTGCTCAAGCGATGTTCACGCTTCGTGATTTCGCGTCAGACGCCTTCGTCGGCGGCGCCGGTCTTTTGGCCGATTTCGGTTACAGCGCGCCAGTTCAACGATCTGTCTATGATCAAACGCTCTCACTTCGCGGGGGCCACACCTACATTGTCTTTCTTTCCGCATCGGCAAGCGCCCAGGGCATCAACGCCGACTACGAGCCAGTGTTTCGCAGCTCCAGGGCCTTCGCGGATCCCTACTTCAACATCGATCCGGATTTTCTTTCGGCGAACCCCGGGTTTTCCCTCGCCTTCAGTCCAGGCGTCGGGAACACCCTTGCGCCGCCCGGTGGCGCTGTTCCCGAGCCCGCGACCTGGGCGATCATGATCGTAGGCTTCGGCGCTGTCGGTTCGGCGATGCGGTCGCGCCGCCGCGCTCTGGCCTGACGTGGCGGCGACGGTCTAGCCTAAGGCTTCGAAGAGGACCGTCGCCCCATGATCAAGCTCACGTTCTGCCTGGTGCGCCTGCCGCACCTTAGCCGCGAGGCGTTTCAGGCCTACTGGTTCGACACCCATGGCCCGCTGGTGGCCAGCGTCGCCGATGAGCTGAAGATCCGGCGCTATGTGCAGCTTCACAGCCTGCCGGAGGCTGCGAACATCGGCATGCGCGCCAGCCGGGAGGCGCCGCCGGAGTATGATGGCGTGGCCGAGCTCTGGTTCGACAGCCTCGAGGCCCTGGCCGAGAACGGCCGCCGCCCGGAAGCCCAGGCGGCGGGCGCGTTGCTGCTGGAGGACGAGAAGCGTTTCATCGACCTGCCGAAGTCACCGCTCTGGTGGGGGCAGGAACGGGTTGTCGTCGGCTAGCAACGGTACTCCCGCTGGATCGTCACGCGGCGGCCGATGTAGGGGTCGTAGACACGTTCGCGGGTGATGCAGACGCGCGGCGGGGCGGCGTAGGCATAGTAGTCGCCCGAGTAGCCGTCGTAGGCCGGGTCGTAGGCGTAGCCGTTGCGATACGGCGCGTCGCGGTAGGCATAGCTGCTGCTGTAGCCGTCACGGCCGCCGCCCTTGCTCGACAGGGCCGCGCCCAGGGCCAGTCCCGCGATCCCGGCGAAGGCCGCCACGGCGGCTTTGTCGCTCCCGCCCCGGTGATGGCGGTAGTGGCCACCGCGATACGGATCGGCCGAGGCCGGGGTGGCGGTCGCGGAGACGGCGCCGGCGGCGGTGATGGCGGCCATTGCCGTGGTCAGGAGCTTGTTCATCGGGACCTCCAGGGTTCGAGGCTCATTTGAGGGTCGGCAACCTGAACCCTGCCTGAATGACGCGGCGTTGGCGGAATGGCGGCTCGCGCCGATCTGCCATCAGCGGGCCGGAGAACGGGCGGGCGCCGTCTTCGCCCGGACGGGCTTGAACTCAGACGTGGCGTTCCAGTCTGGCCAGCGGGTGGAATTGGCCAGGTCGCGCCCGGCCTCGAAGGCCAGCATCACGTCGTCGGCGGCGCCCTGGTAGTTCTGATCCGGGGCCCAGCTGTCACAGGTCTGATGATAGCACTTTGCCGTGTAGGCCTCGACCCAGGCCTCGCCGGCCGCCCGGCCCCCGGTGACCAGATCGGCGCCCCCGCTCATGCCCATGAACAGGAGCGTCGGCACGCCGCGCTTGGCGACCGAGAAGTGGTCGGCCCGGTAGAACAGGGCGCGCTCGGGCTTGGGATCGGCGGTGACCGTCCGGCCGTGGCGGGCGGCGACGGCGGCGAGGCCGACCTCCAGCTCGTTCTGGCCGGCGCCCACCAGCACCACGTCGCGGGCGGGTCCTGCGGTCTGCAGGACGTCGTAGGTGTAGTTGGCGACCATCTTCGCCAGCGATCCGGCGTTCTTCTGCGCGAAATACTCGCTGCCCAGCAGGCCGCGTTCCTCGGCGGTCCAGGCGGCGAACAGAATCGTGCGGGCGGGCGGCAGGCCCGCCTTGAAGGCCCGTGCGGTCTCGATCACCCCGGCCACGCCCACCGCGTCGTCGACGGCGCCGGGGCGGATCGTGGCGCCCGAGGCGTCTGCGGGGCCGATCCCGTAGGCGTCCCAGTGGGCGGCGTAGAGAATGGTCTCATCCGGCCGGCTCGCACCGGGCAAGGCGGCCAGCACGTTGCGGCTTTCCAGGCGGGTGAAGGTGTTGCGGTAGTCCGCGGAGAAGGTTGCGCCTTTCAGGGCCACGGGCCGGAAGGCGGCGGTGCGGGCGCGGGCCTTCTCGGCCTCGAAGTCCAGACCGGCCTGCCGGAACAGGTCGACGGTCAGGTCCCGCTGGATCCAGCCCTGCAGCAGCAGCTTGTCGCCGGCGGGATTGTCGCGGACCACGTCGTAGCTCTCGTTGCTGGAGGCCACCACGGTGTTCCAGCCGTAGGCGGCGCCGGCGGTCTCGTGGACGATCAGCATGCCCAGCGCCCCGCGCCGGACGGCCTCCTCATACTTGTAGACCCAGCGCGCATAGAAGGTGGCGGCCTTGCCGCCGAATTTGCCGGCCACGGCGTCGCCGGGCTGAGCCTCGAAGTCCGGATCGTTGATCAGGACGAGCAGCATCTTGCCTTTGACGTCGACGCCCTTGAAGTCGTCCCAGCCCCGCTCCGGCGCGGTGACGCCATAGCCGACGAAGACGATCGGGGCTGCATGGATCGCCACGCGCTCTACGGGCCTCTGGGTCTCTATGCGCAGGTCGGTCTGTTCGTGCAGGGCCTTCGACTGGCCGTTCACCGACAGCGCGTAGGTCCCGCCCGGCTGGGTCTGGTAGCGCCAGAGCGGCACGGACTGGGTCCAGCCGCCGTTGTCGCCGGCGGGCTTGAGGCCCAGCGCCTGGAACTGGGCGACGATGAAATCGACGGTCTTCTGTTCGCCCGGGCCACCCGGGGCGCGGCCGGCGTAGGGCTCCGAGGCCAGTTCGCGGGTGATGTCGGAGAGCCGCTGGGCGGAGATCTCCTGGGCCCCCGCCGACAGGGCGGTCAGCGACAGGGCGAGGGCGGCGAGGGCGGGAAGGCGGTGCATGGACGATCTATAGAACGGTTGCCCGGATTTCGCCTTGGGTTTGACAGACGGTTCATGCTTGTCGCGTATGCAACGCGGGCAGGGACCGGCGCGTTGCTCAAGCGCGACTGTGGCGCACGTCGTGGCGCAGTATAGGATGCAGGCATGGGACTGTTGGACGAAGCCACTCGTAAGCTGCACGGTTCGGACGACCAGCCGCGGCATCTGAAGCCTGAGCGGCTGGCGGGCCACTACGAGATCTATGAGGGCTACGACGAGGACGCGGGCCGCCGCGCCCGGCAACTGGCCCGTTCGGCGCGCCGCACCCTGCGTTCGGCGATGAACCGCGAGGCGCTGACCATGGGCGCCGTCGGCCTGGCGCTGGGTCTGGCCGTGGGCGTCGCGCTCACCCTCCGCAACACCCGGCGCTAGCGCCTCAGAACCAGGCGCGCAGGCCGATCACGAAGCGCGTGTCCCTGGCGCTCTCGCCCGATGACCGGGCGAAGTCGGCCGTGCGACCCACCTTGCGGCTGTGGTTCACGCCGAGGTAGGGCGCGAACTCCGGGGCGAACGCGTAACGCAGGCGCAGGCCGACCTCGAGGTCGGACAGGCCAGAACCGACCCCCAGCTTCCGGACATCCTGGGCGGCCAGGTTGGCCTCTGCCCGGGGCTCCAGGATCAGGGTCTGGGTCAGCCGCAGGTCATAGGAGCCCTGAAGTCGCGCGGTGACATCGCCCTTGTCCGACAGGAACAGCGCGCCCTCCAAGTCGAACCAGTAGGGGGCGAGACCCTCGATCCCGACGGTCGCATAGGTCCGGCGGGAGCCGGACGGCAGGTCCTGGCGCAGGCCCGCCTGCAGGTTCCAGTAGGGTGAGACGGCGCGGCTGTAGAGGCCCTGGACCTCGGCCGCCTCCACATGGCCGTCGGCGCCTTCCCCCTCGGACTTCAGCAGGACCCGGTGGATGTCGCCACCGAACGCAGCGCGGCCGTCCCAGGCGAAGCCGTCGGCGCCGGATCCGGGGCGGAGTTCGGCGGTCTCGACCATGACCTTGGTCCAGCGGATGTCGCCGTGCTCGCGGCGCATCTGCCCTCGCGCCTGAGCCATCACCTCGGGGCTGTAGAAGCGCTCGGCGGCGTGGTCGGTGGGAACCGGCGGCGGCGCGGCGCCTGTGGCCGCAGGGGCCGGCATGCGGTGGCCGGCGTGCGGATCTGGCGTTGCCGGCATCGGCATCCTGTGGCCTGCGTGCAGGTCAGCCGCGGGCGGCGCGGGCATCACGTGGCCAGCGTGGGGATCCGGGGCCGCGGGCGCCGGCATCGGCATCCTGTGTCCGGCATGCGGGTCAGGCGCTTGCGCCAGCGCCGGGCCGGCCGCCATGAGGGCGGCGATCAGGGCGAGGCGCATCATGCGGCGGCTCCGTCGAGGGGCCGTACGGTCACCACCTTGAACATGCCCGCGTGCATGTGCAGCAGCATGTGGCAGTGGAACGCCCAGTCGCCGGGGGCGTCGGCGGTCAGGTCGAGGGTCACCTTGCCGCCGGGCATGACGTTGACCGTGTGCTTGCGCGGATGCTGCCCCGGATGCCCGTTGACCACCTCCACGAAGTGGCCGTGCAGGTGGATCGGGTGGTTCATCATGCTGTCGTTGACGAGAGTGATCCGGACCCTTTCGTCGCGGCGGAACGGGATCGGCCGGGTGATCTCGCTGAAGGTCTCGCCGTCGAACGCCCACATGAAGCGTTCCATGTTGCCGGTCAGGTGGATTTCCAGCGACCGGGAAGGGGGACGCGGATCCGGATTGGGGGCCAGCGCCACGAGGTCGGCGTAGGTCAGCACCTTGCCGGGAACCGTCTCGAGGCCGGTGGGGCGCTCGGCGGTGCGGTCGACGGGCATCGGCGAGATCATCTGCACGCCCGGGCCCATCTTCACCTGGGGAGCGTTCTTCGGGTCCAGCATCGACATGCTGTGGCCGCCGCCCATGTCCATCCCGGCCATGTCCATGCCCATGTCGCGCATCTTCAGCAGCGGGCGCTCGCGGAGCGCGGGGACCTCGGCGGTCATGCCGGGCCGGGGCGCGAGCGTGGCGCGGGCGAGGCCCGAGCGGTCCGCGGCCTCGGCCACCAGGGTGTAGGCGCGGTCCTCGGCCGGCTGGACGATGATGTCGTAGGTCTCGGCGTTGGCAATCTGCAGTTCGTCGACCTCGACGGGCTCCACGTCCTGGCCGTCGGCCTGGACCACGGTCAGCTTCAGGCCGGGGATCCGCAGGTTGAAGATGGTCATGGCCGCGGCGTTGATGATCCGCAGCCGAACCCGTTCGCCGGGTTTGAACAGGCCGGTCCAGTTGTCGCCGGGGCCATGGCCGTTCACCAGGTAGGTGTAGGTGGAGCCGGTGACATCAAGGATGTCGGTGGGGTCCATCCGCATTGCGCCCCATTCGACGCGGTCCTTCAGCGGCTGGTCCTTCCCGGCGAGCAGGCCCGCTACGGACTGCTTGTTGCGGTTGAAGTAGCCCGACTGCTGCTTGAGCTTCAGGATCAGCTGATGGGGATGCGTGAAGCTGTAGTCCGACAGCACTACCACGTGCTCGCGGTCATAGGGCGCGGGCTCGGCGCCGGCGGGGTCGATCACCAGCGGGGCGTAGTGGCCCAGCAACTCCTGCAGGCCGGAATGCGAGTGATACCAGTAGGTCCCGGCCTGGATGGCGGGGAACTCGTAGGTGAAGGTCTGGCCGGGCTTGATCCCCGGGAAGCTCAGGCCTGGCACGCCGTCCATCTGGAACGGCACCAGCAGACCGTGCCAGTGGATCGAGGTGTCCTCGTCGGCCAGCGTGTTGGTCACCGCGATACGGACCTTCTGGCCCTCCGACAGGCGGATCAATGGGCCGGGGACCGAGCTGTTGATCCCCACGGCGTGGGCCATTCGGCCGTCAATCTTCAGCGGGACGTGGCCAATGGTGAGCGCGATGTCGTCGCCGCCGAGCGCCTGCGGGCGCACGAGCCCCGGTGTCTGGCTGCGCGCCCATTCGGGCAGGAGGGCGCCGCCGCCGAGGGCGGCCAGGCCCTGCAGCAGATGACGGCGATGGAACGCGTTCGCGCGGGGGCGCATGACTGGGGGCCTCAGGAGTGGGAACAGGGGATTCGGACGCGGCGGGGGCCGGTCCGGACGGGAGAGCCGGGATGCTGCGATTGTCGACCCAGATCCATAAGTGGCTGGCGCTTGTGGTCGGACTGCAGGTGGTAGGCTGGGTGCTGGGCGGTCTGGTGATGACCGCCATTCCCATCGAGCGGGTCCGCAGCGAACACCACAAAGCCAGCTTCCAGGCCAGTCCGCTGCCGGCGGAAGGACTGGTGGGGTATGCGGTCGCGGCCCGGGCCATGGGCATCGAGCCGGTCGAGGCGACACTCAGGTCCACCCTGCGCGGGCCGCTGTGGGTGCTGAAGGACGCCGGCGGCGCGACCCATGTGGTCGACGCGGTCACCGGCCGGCACGTGACGCCGCTGCCCGCGACCGAGGCCCGGCTGCTGGCGGGGACCCAGTACCAGGGCAAGGGCCAGCCGGCGGTTCCGCGCTGGTTCGCCGTGGCGCCCCAGGAGGCCGGAAAGCCCGGGCCGGTCTGGCGCGTTGACTTCGACGACGCCGAGAAGACCAGCTTCTATATCTCGCCCGAAACCGGAGAGGTGGTCAGCCGACGGTCGGATGTCTGGCGGCTGTACGACATGTTCTGGCGAATCCACATCCTCGACTTCAGGACGGGCGACAACTTCAACAATCCGCTGGTGATCGCCATGGCGGCGCTGACCCTGCCGGTGGCGATCACCGGTCTGATCCTCTTGTGGATCCGGCTGGGCCGAGACCTGAAGGCAGTGCTGGCGCGGCGGCGTCCGGGGTAGGCAGGCCCGGTTCATCGGCTGGCGCGTTCAAGGAGCTGGATCAATTCGGCGGCCTTCTGGCGCTGCTGGTCAGGGTCCCCGCTGTTGATTGCGCCCTCAACGCAATGGCCCAGGTGATCGCGGAGCATCTCGGTCTCCACCTTGGCCAGGGCGGCGCGGACCGCCTGGATCTGGGTGAGGATATCGATGCAGTAGCGGTCCTCCTCGACCATGCGCGTGACACCGCGCACCTGTCCCTCGATCCGGTTCAGGCGGTTCAGCAGCCGAGGCTTGTTCTCGCGATCCATCATGGCCTCCGTGTGCCCTGAACTTATACCCCGGCCGGGTAATTGCAATATGCCCCCATGGGGTATATCTGCGCTTCATCGGCATGCCCCATGGGGGTATAATGCGCCAGGAGCCGAGCATGGCTGAGCCACACGTCCACGATCACGGCGCCCATACCGGGCACGATCATTCCGCCGGTCACGCCCACCCGGCGGACAAGGTGCTCGACCCGGTCTGCGGGATGACGGTCGATCCGGAGACGACGGCCCATCACGCCGAGCACGCAGGCCAGGCCTTCCACTTCTGCTCGGCCGGATGCCGGACCAAGTTCATCGGCGACCCGGAGCGCTACCTGGCGAAGGGCAAGCGCCCTGCGCCTGCGATCGCGCCGCCCGGTGCGATCTACACCTGCCCCATGCATCCGGAGGTTCGGCAGGAGGGGCCGGGGAGTTGCCCCATCTGCGGCATGGCGCTGGAGCTGGAGATGGTGACGGCTGAGGCCGGTCCTGACCCCGAACTGGCCGACATGACCCGGCGGTTCTGGATTGCCCTGGTCCTGGCCCTGCCGGTGTTCGTCCTGGAGATGGGAAGCCACGTCCTTGACCTTCATGCCCTGATCGCGCCGGAGCGCTCGGCCTGGGTGCAGTTCGCCCTGTCCAGCCCCGTAGTGCTGTGGGCCGGCGCGCCATTCTTCGCCCGGGGCTGGGCTTCGCTGAAGAGCGGGCATCTGAACATGTTCACCTTGATCGCGCTGGGGGTGGGGACGGCCTGGAGCTACAGCGTCACAGCCCTGCTGGCGCCCGGTCTGTTCCCGGCGGCCTTCCGTGGACACGGCGGGGCGGTGGCGATCTATTTCGAGGCTGCGGCGGTGATCACCGTCCTGGTGCTGCTGGGCCAGGTGCTCGAACTGCGGGCCCGCGCCCAGACCTCGGGCGCGATCCGCGCCCTGCTGGACCTGATGCCCAAATCGGCGCGGCGGATCCGCAACGATGGAACCGACGAAGAGGTCGCGCTGGATCAGGTGCAGGTCGGCGATCGCCTGCGGGTGCGGCCCGGCGAGAAGGTCCCCGCGGACGGCACCCTGCTGGAAGGGCGTGTGGCGATCGACGAGTCGCTGGTGACCGGCGAGTCCATGCCCGTGACCAAGGCGGCCGGGGATTCGGTGATCGGCGGCTCTCTGAACACCACCGGGGGGTTCGTCATGCGGGCCGAGCGCGTGGGAGCCGAGACCCTGCTGGCGCAGATTGTCCAGATGGTGGCCCAGGCCCAGCGCAGCCGGGCGCCGATCCAGCGTCTGGCGGACAGGGTCTCCGGCTGGTTCGTGCCGGCAGTGATGGCGGCCGCCGCCCTGGCTTTCGCCGCCTGGGCCCTGCTGGGGCCCGAGCCCCGGCTGGCCTATGCCCTGGTTTCGGCGGTGTCGGTGCTGATCATCGCCTGCCCCTGCGCGCTGGGGCTGGCGACGCCGATGTCGATCATGGTCGGCGTCGGGCGCGGCGCCCGCGCCGGCGTGCTGATCCGCGACGCGGCGGCGCTGGAGCGGCTGGAGGCCATCGACACCCTGGTCATCGACAAGACCGGGACCCTGACCGAGGGGCGGCCTGCGGTGACAGCAATCCGGCCCGCCCGCGGGTTCGAAGAGATCGAGGTTCTGCGGCTGGCGGCCGGCCTGGAGCGGAACAGCGAACATCCGCTGGCCGACGCGATACTGCGCGCCGCAGCGGAGCGGGGCCTGACGCTGGCCGAGCCGATGGATTTCGACTCGCCGGTGGGCAAGGGCGTGGTCGGACAGGTCGATGGAAGGCGGGTAGCCCTGGGCTCTGCCCGCTTCCTGACGGAGCTGGGCGTGGATGTCAGCGGCCTGGAGGCAGAGGCCGAGGCGCTGCGGGCTGGAGCGGCCACGGCGATCTTCGCCGGGATAGACGGGCTGGCGGCCGGTGTCATCGCCATCGCCGACCCGCTCAAGCCGACCACGGCCGAGGCCGTACGGGCGCTGAAGGCCGATGGCGTCCGGGTGGTGATGCTGACCGGCGACAACCGGACGACGGCGCAGGCGGTCGCGCGGCGCCTGGGCATTGACGAGGTCGAGGCCGAGGTCCTGCCGCAGGACAAGGCACGCGTGGTCGAGAGGCTGCGCGCAGAAGGCCGCGCCGTGGCGATGGCGGGCGACGGGGTCAACGACGCGCCGGCGCTGGCGGCGGCCGATGTCGGCGTGGCCATGGGCGCGGGCGCAGATGTGGCCATAGAAAGCGCGGGGATCACTCTGCTGTCGGGCGACCTGCAGGGTCTGGTCAAGGCGCGCAGGCTGTCCCGGGCGGTGATGGGCAACATCCGCCAGAACCTCGTGTTTGCCTTCGCCTACAACGCCGCCGGCGTGCCGCTGGCCGCGGGATTGCTCTATCCGACGTTCGGCCTGCTGCTTTCGCCGCAGGTGGCGGCGGCGGCCATGGCGCTGTCGTCGGTCAGCGTGATCGGCAACGCCCTGCGGCTGAGACGGGTGCGGCTGTAGGGGCCTACTGGGTCCCTTCCTCCTTCACCTCGCCGCGGTTGCCTTCCATCTCGCGGCCCTTCTTCTCCTCCTCGCGGGCGCCGGCGAGGATGCCGGGCAGGGCGTAGTTCCCCTCGTGGCAGGCGTATTCGTAGACCAGCTCCTTGGAGGCGTTCCACGACTCCTCGCCCTTGACGGTCTCGGTGAAGGTGGCCGGGTCGGTCACCTCGAACTGGTAGAAGATCTGCTGCGGCGAGATGCGGGTGAAGCGCTCGACAACCTTCTGGTCCTGGGTGGCGCCGCGGAAGGTCTGGTCGGGGCGGAAGTTGGTGGTCTCGACCACCAGGGTGTCGCCCTCCCACCAGCCGATGGAATCGCCCATCCAGGTCCGCACGCTGGCCGGCGGGTGCTTGCCGCCGATGCGGACGATGCGGGTGTCGTGGACCATCTCGATCTGGATCATCACCTCCGAGCCAGTCTGCTGGATCTGGTAGTGGTTGTTGTAGAGCACCGGCAGCATGGGCGGGCCGGAGGTAGAGCCGAAGCCGACCAGGCACCGCTCGCCCAGCGGGCGCCGCTCGGGGCCATCGAAATTGCCCAGCCGGGCGGTGCCGAAGGCGGCGCGCTGGCGGGCGACCGCCTCCGGGCGAAGCGGCAGGCGGCCGTTCTTCGGACCGACCAGGATGGAGGCGCGGGGCTCGGCGCCGATCCGCATCACCGTTGTGCCGGGCGCGACCCAGAAGGCGTTGTAGCCGCAGGCGGGACCGGATGAGCCGTCACCGCAGTTGGGCAGGTCGTCCACTTGCTTGGACTGGTCGGTGGGCTGGGCCTGGGCGTCGCGCACCCGGGCGTTGGCCCCCTCGGCGGCGCGGGCCTCCTGCTCGGTCAGGATGACACGGTCTCCGAACTGCGGGGCGCGTTCGAGGCGGGTGATGGTGGCGTTGCTCCACACCCCCGACATGTCGGGCTGGCCCCATGCATTGCGCGGCGCCTTCCAGGATGAGGACTTCGCGGGTTGCGCGGTCTGGGCCCCCGCAGGCAGGGCCGCAGCAAGGCAGGCGGTGGCGAGCACGAAGGCGCGCAGGGTCATCTCGGATCCTCCCAGCAGACCGGATATTCCAATCCGTTGCGAGCAGGATAGGGCGGTTTCAGGAAAGGGAAAGCGGCTCATGGGGCAAAGCGGAGGCGGGACGCTGGGGTGTCAGCCCGCGAACGATGCGCTCACGACCAGCGGCGATGGCCGGACCAGATGCAGCCATCCGCCGCCGAGATCGAGCGCCATCCGGAAGCGTCGGAACAGCCCTCCGCCCAGCAGGCCCGACGGCGCCGGCGCATTGGGGGCGGGCTGGTAGATCTGGACAGCGACGTTGTCGAGCCTGACGCTGGCGATCCCGACCGAGCGGGCCACCACCACGCGGTTCAGCCTCAGACCGCCCAGGCTTACCGAATGGGCCGACTGGGCCGGGCGGCCGGCGGCGAGCAGGCCGGCCTGACGGGCCGCGGCTTCCGACAGGGCCAGCAGGCTGCTGGAGCCGGTGTCGACGAGCACCTCGACGGGTTCGGCGGCTTCCACCTGGATCGCGATCACGGGCGCGCCCCCTGACTGGCGAAGCGGCGCGGTCACCGCATCACGGGGCGGCGCATAGACGCCGGGAGCCAGGAAGCGGGCGCGGGCCCGGGGGAAATCGGCTTCGACCACCAGCTGGCCCAGCACGTCCCGGCCGATCAGCATCTGGAAGTCCCGCCCGGTCACCGCGGAAATGGGGGCGAGATCAAGCACTGCGGCGCGCAGGTTCGGCGCGGAAAGGCCGGGCGCGGCCAGATTGACCCGGACGGTGTGGGTCAGCACCGGCCCGCCGCTCACCCCATAGGCCAGGATCGGCGCGGTCATGGGGCGTCGCAGGCCCAGCTGCCGGGCGAGCGCGGTGTCGATCGCGGAAAACTGGGCGCCTGAGTCGACCACGGCGCGCAGCGGCGTTCCGTTCACCGTGACCGGAATCTCGATCAGTCCGCCAGACGGCGGCAACGGCTGCCAGGGCGTGTCGCGGCCGTTGGCGAAATGCACCGCCAGCGGTGGCCAGGGCAGGCGGTCGCGCAGCAGCCACAGTCCCGCCCCGCCGGTGGCGGCGAGCGCGAGTCGGGGGACCAGGGCGCGGCGCGAGATCACTGGGTCTGGAGTTCTTCCGCGCCCAGGTCGAAGGCGCCGTCCAGCCAGGCGACGATTTCGCGCGCGGCCGGGTGGTCGAAGGCCGCGAAGCGGGCGCGAAGGCGGGTCTTGCGGTCTTCGTCCAGGCCCTTGAGGCCGGTGTCCTCGATCAGCAGCAGGGTGCGCTCGACCGCATCGGCGAGGGCGCTTCCCAGCACCGCATCAGCCGCGCGGCGGAAGGCGGCTCCATACTGGTAGTCCGCCCCCTTCGCGTAGCTCTCGGCGAGGGTCAGGGCGGGGATGCGAGACAGCACCGCCTGGGACGCCGGGTTCACCGCGTGGCCGGAGATGTGCTCGGCGATGGCCCCGGGTCGGCCGGTAAAGGCGCGCAGGTGCAGGTGCTGGCTCATCCGCGGGCCGTCGTTGACCGGGTAGTTGTCCCAAAGGAACGGCTTGCGGCGCATCTGGTCCGAGACCCGGGCGAGGTGGCCCGGGGAGAATTCCCGGCTGCAGACCTCTTCCCCGGTCCACATGATCTCGATACCGGCGTCGAGGCCGGCGCCCAGGTCCTCGAGGTAGTTCGCCGGTCGCTGGCCGAAGACCCGGTCGAGGACGGGGTCGTCGGTGTAGTAGCTGGGGCAGGCGATGAGGCGCTGCGCCGAGGTGCGCGCGGCGATCCAGTGGACGATCTCGACCTGGCGGGCGGCGAGCTCGGGCAGGTCGCCCTTCATGTCGTCGAAGAACACGCCGAGGTCGGCGATGCCCAGGCTGTCGAGCTGGGCCAGCTTGGCGGCGAGCAGGTCCTTCGCGGGGCCGTCAAAGCCGCGGAACAGCTCATAGGGGCTCAGGCCCACGCCAAGGCGGACGCCGGCATCGCGGCAGGTCCGGGCGAACGCCGAGAGGGCTTCAAGGTCTGCTTCGGGATAGGGCTCGCGCCAGCGCCGGCGCAGGTAACCGTCGGCCTTGGGGGCGTAGAGATAGAAGCCGTAGCCATGGGGGGCGAGCGCCCGGACCATGTCGGCCCGTTCGATCCAGGAATAGGGCCGCCCGAAAAAGCCCTCGATAATGCCAAGTTCGACGGTCATGTGATCCTGAATAGCGGCTGACGGTTGCGGATACGGTGTAAATTCGTAGGGTCGCGTCGACCAAGGAGATTCCGATGAACCCCAACGCCGAGTTCGACATCATCGTCTATGGCGCCACCGGCTATACTGGCCGGCTGGTGGCCGAGCATCTGGCGCAGCGCTACGGCGTCGGCGGCGAGGTGAAGTGGGCCATGGCGGGGCGATCGGCGACCAAGCTGGCCGAGGTGCGCGACGAGATCGGCGCGCCGGCCGACACGCCGCTGGTGGTGGCCGACGCTTCCGACGCCGCCTCGGTGGCCTCTATGGTGAAGCGGGCCAAGGCGATCATCACCACGGTGGGCCCCTACCAGCTTTACGGCTCGGACCTGGTGGCGGCCTGCGCGGCGGCGGGGACGGACTATCTCGACCTCAGCGGTGAGCCCAACTGGATGCGCCAGATGATCGACGCCCACGAGGCGGCGGCCAAGGCCAGCGGCGCGCGGATCCTGTTTTCCTGCGGCTTCGATTCCACGCCGTTCGAACTGGGCGTCTGGTTCTGCCAGGAGGCGGCGAAGGCGAAGCTGGGCGGACCAGCGCCGCGGGTAAAGGGCCGGGTGCGCGGCATGCAGGGCGGCCTGTCGGGCGGCACGGCGGCCAGCGGAGCGGCCACCATGGCGGCGATCCAGAAGGACCCGTCGATGCTGGCGGTTATGATGAGCCCGTTCGGCCTGACCCCCGGCTTCGAGGGACCCGCCCAGCCCAGCGGCCAGGTGGCGGAGGAAGATCCCGACGTCGGCCCCGTCGCGCCGTTCATGATGGCGGTGATCAACAGCAAGAATGTCCACCGCTCCAACCTGCTGATGGGTCACGCCTACGGCCAGGACTTCGTCTACGACGAGATGGTGATGGGGGCGCCGGGCGCGGGCGGTCCGGGCTTTACCGACCTGGGCTCCATGCCCGGCGGCGTGCCGAAGCCCGGCGAGGGGCCGACCAAGGCCGAGCGCGAGGCGGGCTTCTACGACATCCTGTTCGTGGGCATCGGCGCTGACGGCCGTCAGGTGCGGACCTCGGTCAAGGGCGACAAGGACCCGGGCTATGGCTCGACGTCGAAGATGCTGGCCGAGACGGCCATCGCCCTGGTGCGCGCGCCCGACGTGGCCGGCGGGATCTGGACGCCCGCCGCGGCGTTGCAGGGGCGGCTGGTCGATCGCCTGCAGGGGCATGCCGGCCTGACGTTCACCATCGAGAGCTGACCTCCGGGCTTGTGCGGCGTCAAAGCGCCGGGGCCGCTTAGAGCCTACAGGCTGTGCCCATGAGCGCCGACCCGCCGACCGTGGCCTTCGCCGGCCTCACCGATGCCGAGGCGGCGCGCCGCCTTGCGGCGACCGGTGCGAACCGGCTCAGCGAGTCCCGCGTGCGCCCCCTGTGGCGGATCGCCATCGAGTCCCTGCGGGAGCCGATGTTCCTGCTGCTGCTCGCAGCGGTCGGAGTCTATCTGGCGATGGGCGACATCGCCGAAGGCGCATTTCTGATGGTCGGCGCCGTGGCCACGATCGGACTCGGCGTGGTGCAGGAAGCGCGCAGCGAGCGCGCGCTTGCGGCGCTGCGGGCGCTGGCCGAACCGATGGCGCGGGTGATCCGCGCGGGCGTGACCCGGTCGGTCCCCGCCGCCGATCTGGTTCCCGGCGACATCGTGCTGGTGGGGGAGGGAGGCCGGGCTCCGGCCGACGCTACCCTGCTGGCCGGCGACGTGCTGTCGGTGGACGAGTCGATCCTCACCGGCGAGTCGGCGACCGTGCTCCGCGCCCCGGCGGCGACGGAGACTGCGGACTCGGCGCTGTTCGCGGGCACGCTGGTCGTGCGCGGCCAGGGCGTGGCGCGCGTGCTGAAGACGGGCCGCGAGACCCGGGTGGGCGGGATCGGGGCGTCACTCTCGGCCCTGACCGAGGAACCTACTGACCTCCAGAAGGCTTCGCGCGGCGTCGTGCGAAACCTGGGCGTGGCCGCCCTGCTGGTGGCGGGCGCGGTGTTCCTGCTGCACGGCCTGGTCCGGCAGGACTGGGTGGCCGGCGCACTGGCCAGCCTGACGGTCGGGATCGCCCTGATCCCGGAGGAATTCCCCATGGTGCTGGCGGTGTTCCTGGCGCTGGGCGGCTGGCGGCTGGCCCAGGGCAAGGTGCTGGTACGCCGGGGCGCCGCAATCGAGACCCTGGGTGCGATCAGCGTGCTGTGCGTCGACAAGACCGGCACCCTCACCGAGAACCACATGACCGTCGCCGGGCTGTGGCGCGACGGGGTCGCCTGGCGCCGCGACAGCTCCGTGCCGGCCGGCGGCGACCTGGCGCGACTGCTTGAGACCGCGCAGATGGCCTCGGCGGCCCAGCCGCTCGATCCGATGGACAGGGCGCTGCACGAGGCCGCGCCCAGGGACGGGCTGTCGGGACGCACGCCTCTCCGCTCGTCGCCCCTGCGCCAAGGACGGCTGGCCTTCATCCAGGCGTGGGCGGACGGCGCCGAGGGGCTGAGCGTGGCCGCCAAGGGCGCGCCCGAGGCGATCTTCGAGCTTTGCAGGATGCCTGCAAAGTTGCATGCGCCGATCGACTCGGTGGTGGCCGACTTCGCCCGCCAGGGCCTGCGGGTGCTGGGCGTGGCGCGCGCCGAATGCGCCGCGGATGACGGACTGGAGCCGGGCGGTGAGGCCTTCGTGTTCGAGGGACTGGTGGCGTTCGAGGACCCGGTCCGGGCGGAAGTACCGGCCGCGCTGGCCGAGGCGCGTGCGGCGGGAATCGCTGTCGCGATGATCACCGGCGACTATCCGGAGACCGGGCTAGCCATCGCCCGCCAGGCCGGCCTCGACGTGGCCGCCGGCGTGCTGTCGGGCGCCCAGATCGAGGCGCTGGACGAGACCGGCCTGCAGGAGCGGGTTCGCGCCGTACGGGTGTTCGCCCGGATCAGTCCGGATCAGAAGCTGAGGCTGGTCGAGGCGTTCAAGGCCAACGGCGGACGGGTGGGCATGTTCGGCGACGGGGTGAACGACGCCCCGGCGCTGGAGGCGGCGGACGTGGGCGTGGCCATGGGACGGCGCGGCACCGATGTCGCCCGCGAGGCGGCGGACCTTGTCCTGCTGGATGACCGGTTCGCATCCATCATCGCTGGCGTTCGCGAGGGGCGACGGATCTTCGTCAATCTGCGCATGGCGTTGACCTACCTGGTTCTGGCGCATGTGCCGATCGCGGGTCTGGCGCTGCTGCCCATGCTGTTCGGGGTCGGGCCGGTCCTGTTCCCCATGCAGGTGGTCCTGCTGGAACTGGTCATCGACCCGGTGTGCGCCATGGTCTTCGAGGGCCGCGCCTCGGTCCCGAGCGCCATGAGCCGTCCACCGCGTCCCGCTGGAGAGCCGCTGTTCAGCTCGGGCAGGTTGATGCTGGCTCTGGGTCAGGGCGCCGGGCTGCTGGGCGCGGTGTTCGGGCTGCATCTGATGCTGCTGGGGCAGGGGGTGTCCGAACCGGCGGCGCGGGCGGCGACCCTGATCGCCCTGGTCATGGCCAACCTGTCGGTCGCCGCCGTGCTGAGCGCCGCGGACGGACACGGGATGCGGCGGCCGCAGCCGGTGTTCCTGCTGATCGTGGTGTTCGCCGCCGCGATGCTGGCGGCCGGCGTGGCGGTCCCCTGGCTGGCCGGGTTGTTCCAGTTCGCGCGGCCGTCGCCCGGCGTGACGCTGGCGGCCGTGGGTGTCGGGCTGATCGCGGGGCTTGGCGTAACGCTCGGCGCAAGGTGGATCAGCCATGTCCGACGACCCCTTGCCGCGGCGCCGCCCCCTCCACCGCTTCGCGGTACCCCTCACCCATGAATGGGGAGGTTTCTGGAGCGCGCCTCACATCAGGCCGAGCGCCTTGAAGCTGGCCACGCCATCGCGGCCGACGACCAGGTGGTCGTGGATGGCGATGCGGAGAGGGCGTGCGGCGTCGAGGACCTGGCGGGTCATGTCGACGTCGGCGGACGAGGGCGTCGGGTCGCCGGAGGGGTGGTTGTGAATCATCCCACAGCATTCATTATCATTTTGATATTCAATGAGTTTTTGGAAGAACCCCTGAAGGTGGTGCCGGGGTTTGGGAGCTGCATTTAGTGCGCTATCGTGATCGTCACGGGCGATCATCAGCGCGCTCAGCGAGTTCGCGTCACGCACGGCACCGAACTTCATCCTTTCCGCCTCACAATTCAAGCCCACCGATTCGGCGGAGCCCCTCGGGGCATCCACGAGCTTGCATTCCGGCTATCCGGTCGTCTTGCGATACCGCCCTTTCCTCGGTGATCCAACATAGCATATGAGATCTGCCGCCTTGAGCGCGGCGATGTCCCGTCGCGCGGTTTTCAGACTGACGTCCCAAACAGCCGCGATCTCCCTGGCGTCGCATCGACCCTCGACGACTCGGCTCAGAAACCAGCGTTGTCGCTCATTGATCTCTGCCCGATCAGGGACATTTATAGGGTCACGTTCAGGGACACGTTCAGGGTCATATTCTCGCGCACCCGTTGCTGAACGTCCG
>CAUJHW010000151.1 GCA_963205005.1 Pseudomonadota bacterium | reverse complement strand
GCTGCACATAGACGCCGTGATCTTCCAGCAGGATGTCGGAGATCAGCTTGCAGTGCACCGCATCGCCGACCAGCACCGGAACGATGTGGCTGACCGACGGCATCACCGGCAGGCCGGCCTTGATCATCTTGGCCTTAAGCGCGGCGGCGCGGGCCTGATGGGCGTCGCGGACCTCGTTGTGCTCCTTGAGGTAGCGGATCGAGGCCACCGCGCCGGCGGCGAGCGCCGGCGGCAGCGAGGTGGTGAAGATGAAGCCGTCAGCGTAGCTGCGGATCGCGTCGCAGATCACCGCGTCGGCGGCGATGTAGCCGCCCATGACGCCGAACGCCTTGCCAAGGGTGCCCTCGACGATGTCGATGTCCGCCATGACGCCGTCACGCTCGGCCACGCCCGCGCCGCGGGGGCCGTACATGCCGACCGCGTGCACCTCGTCGAGGTAGGTCATCGCGCCGTACTTCTTGGCCAGCGCCACGGTGCCGGCCATGTCGGCGATGTCGCCGTCCATGGAATAGACACTCTCGAAGGCGATCAGCTTCGGCGCGTCCGGATCGGCCTCGATCAGCAGCTGTTCCAGGTGCTGCAGGTCGTTGTGGCGGAACACCCGGCGCTGCTCGCGCTTGCCGGCGCGGATGCCGGAGATCATCGAGTTGTGGTTCAGCTCGTCGGAGAAGACGATCAGGCCCGGCAGGATCTTGTAGAGGGTCGAAAGCGACGCCTCGTTGGACACGTAGCCGGAGGTGAACAGCAGGGCCGCTTCCTTCTGGTGAAGGTCGGCGAGCTCAAGCTCCAGTTCCACGTGATAGTGGGTGGTGCCGGAAATGTTGCGGGTGCCGCCCGAGCCGGCGCCGGCTTCCTCGATCGCCTTGTGCATGGCGTCGAGCACGACGGGATTCTGTCCCTGGCCCAGGTAGTCGTTGGAGCACCACACGGTGACGTCGCACTCGGAGCCGTCGTCACGGGTCCAGGTGGCCTTCGGGAACTGGCCCCGGTGACGCTTCAGGTCCGCGAAAACGCGATAGCGCCCCTCGGACCGGACCCGGTCGAGCGCCGTGTGGAAGGCTTTCCTGTAGTCCATCGACTTGAATTCCGGCGGCGCTTTGCGCGCTTACCGGCCCCTGAATACGCCAGCCTTTTAGCGCCGCGATTTCACCTTGTCCACAAGATCGGAAGCCATGGTTACCGCGACGTTGGTGCGCAGCACTTAGATTGGCAGGCGATCCGGACGCCTTGACGTGGATCAACCCTCAGCCTGGCGCGTTCCCGCGAAGCATTTCGAGGATGGCCGAGAAGTCCTTCCCGCCTCCGCCGAGGCGGTCGAACAGCGCGTAGAGTCCCTCGGCGGTTGCGCCCAGCGGCGTGGCCGCACCGGCCCTTGCTGACGCCTCCTGGGCCAGTTTCAGGTCCTTGAGCATCATGGCTGCGGCAAATCCGCCCTCGTAGCCGCGATTGGACGGTGCGGTCGGCACCGGACCGGGCCAGGGGCAGTAGCTGGTCAGGCTCCAGCACTGGCCGGAAGACTTTGACGCGATCTCGAAGAAACGTTCGCCGTCGAGGCCCAGCTTCTCGGCCAGGGCGAACGCCTCGCACACCCCGATCATCGAGATGCCCAGGACCATGTTGTTGCAGATCTTGGCCGCCTGCCCCGCCCCGTGGTCGCCGGCGCGGATAGTGATTCGGGACATCGGCTCGATGATCTGTTCGACCGCGGCGAAGTCCGGTTCGTCGCAGCCGACCATGAAGGCGAGGGTTCCGGCCTCGGCGGCGGCGGTTCCGCCGGAGACCGGAGCGTCGGCGAAGCGGAAGCCCGCCGCCTTGGCCTGGGCCGCCACGGCGCGGGCGCTGTCGACGTCGATGGTCGAGCAGTCGACAAGCAGCGCCGTCCTGGGAGCGTTGGGGAGGATCTGCTCGGCGTAGACCTGCCGGACATGAGGGCCGGCCGGCAGCATGGTGATGACGGCGTCGGCGGCCTTCACCGCCTCGGCCACCGAACCGGCCACCGAACACCCGGCCGCAGCCGACTTCGCAAGGGCCGCCGGCGAGAGGTCGAAGGCCATGACCTCGCGCCCCGCCTTGGCCTGGTTGGCGGCCATTCCGCCGCCCATGTTGCCCAGACCGATGAACGCGACGCGGGTCATGATTACCTCGTTTTCAGCGACTTACTTGGGTTTACGGAACTTGTAGATGAACTGGTCCGTCTTGCCGCGGATCGCGGGGTCGAAGACCGTCTTGGTGTGATCGTCGGCGGGATTGCGCAGCACGGTGCTCTCGCCCTCGTACTTGAAGCCCGAGCTTTCCAGCTGCTTCTTCACGTGCGCCGGATCGATGCGGTGCAGCTTGTCATCCGGATCGATCGGCGTTCCGGGAGCGGCCGCGTGGTCGAGGACGATGAACACGCCGCCCGGCTTGATCGCGTCGTAGATCAGCTTGTCGACCTTGGAGATGTCGATGTTCCGGGCCCGGGCGAACAGGTCGTGGTAGTTCTGGGCGGTCCAGAACACGTCCACCTGTTCCGGCAGCGCGAAGGCGGCGATGCCGGTCTGTACGACGGCGATGTTGCCGTACTGCGGGTCGGCAGCGATGCCGAGGATGGCCGGCGGGGTCGTGGCGGTCGCCGGCGCCGGATTGGTCACCGCATAGACCTTGCCCTTGGGGCCCACGGCCTTGGCGAAGATGCGGGTGAAGTAGCCGCCGCCAGGAATGAAGTCGGCCACCTTCGAGCCGGGCTTAACCCCGGCGAATTCCAGCATTTCGGCGGGCTTGCGGTCGGCGTCGCGCTTGGTATCAGCCTCGGGGCGACCCTTGTCGGCGACAGCGGCGACGACGGCCGGAGACGGCGCGGCTTCAGCCATGCCCGCGGACAGCAGGACGGCCGCGGCGGCCGCCAGCAACAGCTTGGATCTCATCTGGATGGTTCCTCCCGACAGCCGCGCTTCGGCCGCCTTGCTTCAAGGTAGAGGGGACCATTCGTCTTCGGAAGGGAGGGCGGCGAAAATGCCGTCCAGGAGTTCCTTGCCGACCGATTCGAGGTCGGGCGGGTTCCATTTCGGCGCATTGTCCTTGTCGACGATCACCGCACGCACGCCCTCAAGGAAGTCGTGCCGCTGAACAACCCGCGCCCCGATCCGGTACTCAAGCGCCATGTGGTCGGCGAAACTTTTCGCCGTTCCGCCGAGCCGAAGCTGCCGGAAGGCGACCTTCAGCGTCTGCGGCGACTTGGTGGCCAGCACCCTGAGCTGGTCTCGCGCCCAGTCTGACTCGGCCGCTTCGAGCGCGGCTGTGATGGCCTCGACACTGTCGCCTGCGAACAGGCGGGCGATCTCGTCCTGGTGCTGGGCGATCGGCGGACGGCCCGCATCGGCCTCGACCTCGGTAAGCAGGGTCTCGATAGCCGCCGGATCGGCCAGGATCGCCGCCTTCAGGTCGGCGACCTGTGCGCTCTGCACAAAGTCGGTGGCGATGCCGAGCAGTTCGCAGTCCGCCGCCTTGATCCGCGCGCCGGTCAGCGCCAGCCACAGACCAAGGTGATCGGGCATCCGGCTGAGATACCAGCCGCCGCCGACGTCAGGGAACAGGCCTATCCCGGTCTCGGGCATGGCGAAGGTGGTCCGCTCGGTGGCCAGTCGGTAGCGGCACGGCTGGGCGAGGCCTACGCCGCCGCCCATGGTCACCCCGTCCATGATCGCCAGTGTTGGCTTGGGATAGCGGAACAGCAGTTCGTTCAGCCGGTACTCGATGAAGAAGAACTCGCGGGCCAGTTTGCCGTCGCCCGCCCCGCTGTCGGCCAGCATGCGGATGTCGCCGCCGGCGCAGAAGCCGCGCTCGCCGGAATGGTCGAACATCACCAGCTCCACCGCCGGATCGTCCTGCCAGGCCAGCAGGGCGCCGGTCATCAGCCGGCACATGCTGGTGGTCAGCGCATGCAGCGCCTGCGGCCGGTTGAGCGTGATCCGCCCCACCCGGCCCTCGATGCGGCAAAGGACTTCAGCGTCTTGCGTCAACGGAACAGCTCCCGCGCAGTGATCACCCGCATGATCTCGTTGGTGCCTTCGAGGATCTGGTGGACCCGCAGGTCTCGGACGATGCGCTCCAGCGGATAGTCGCGCAGGTAGCCATAACCGCCGTGCAGCTGCAGGGCCTGGTTGGCGACCTCGAAGCCGGCGTCGGTGGCGAAGCGCTTGGCCATGGCGCAGTACTGGGTGGCCTTTGGGTGCTTTTGGTCCAGGGCGTGGGCCGCACGGCGGACCATCAGCCGGGCGGCATCCAGTTCCGTCGCCATGTCGGCGAAGCGCCACTGCAGACCCTGGAATTCCTTCAGCGCCTGGCCGAACTGGTTACGGGTCTCGAGGTAGGTCTTGGACGTGTCGAGGGCGAAACCCGCGCCCCCGAGCGAACAGGAGGCGATGTTGATCCGCCCGCCGTCCAATCCGGCCATGGCGAACTTGAACCCTTCGCCTTCCTGGCCGATGCGGTTGGCCTCCGGCACCCGGCAGTCGTCGAAGTTCACCTGGGCGGTCGGCTGGGAATGCCAGCCCATCTTGCGCTCCTGGGCGCCGAACGAGAGGCCGGGCGTGCCGTTCTCCACAACGAAAGCCGAGACGCCCTTGGCGCCCGGGCCGCCGGTGCGGGCCATGACCACATAGAGATCCGAGGTTCCGGCGCCCGATATGAACGCCTTGCCGCCGTTGAGGACGTAGCTGTCCCCGTCTTTCGTCGCCGTGGTCTTCATCGCCGCGGCATCCGAACCCGACCCCGGCTCGGTGAGCGCGTAGGAGGCGATCAGCTCCATGGTGGTAAGGCGCGGCAGGAAGCGGCGACGCAGGTCCTCCGAGCCGAACCGGTCGATCATCCACGAGGCCATGTTGTGGATCGAGATGAAGGCCGCGGTGGAGACGTCGCCGTAGGAGAGCTGCTCGAATACGATCGAGGCGTCGAGCCGGCTCAGCGCCGAGCCGCCGACATCCTCGCGGACATAGAGCCCGGCGAAGCCCAGTTCGGCGGCCTTGCGCATCACGTCGACGGGGAAGTGCCTTTCCTCGTCCCAGCGGGCGGAGTGTGGCGCCAGCTCGGCTGTGGCGAAGGCGCGCGCCGCGTCCTCGATCGCCCGCTGGTCCTCGGTGAGGTTGAAATCCATGGGTCTGGAGGTCGCGCGCGCCGTGCGGCGTGTCAACTTCCCGGTGGGTCAGGATCGGTGCGGGGGACTTGCCTCTCCGCCTCATCGGGTTCAAACGCGCGGCATGACGAAAGCGCCCCTCGCCGCCTACCCCGCCCTGCGTCTGCGCCGCCTGCGGCAGGCCGACTGGATCCGCCGTCTCGTGCGCGAGACCGTGCTGACGCCGGCCGACCTGATCTGGTCGATGGTGGTGCATGAGGGCGAAGGCACGATCCCGGTGGGCTCGATGCCCGGTGTCAGCCGCCTGTCGGTGAAGGACTGCGCGGCGGCGGCGAAAGAGGCTCGGGCGCTGGGCATTCCGGCCATCGCGGTCTTCCCGCATATCGACGGCGCCAAGAAGGACGCCGCCGGCACCCTGGCGCATGACCCGAACGGGATCGTCGCCACCGCCGTGAAGGCGATGAAGGACGCAGCTCCCGAGGTCGGGATCATGTGCGACGTGGCGCTGGACCCTTTCACCGACCACGGCCACGACGGCCTGATCGAGAACGGCCGCATCCTCAACGACCAGACCATCGAGACCCTGGTGGCCCAGGGGATCATGCAGGCCAAGGCCGGCTGCGACATCCTGGCGCCCTCCGACATGATGGACGGCCGCTGCGGCGCGCTGCGAAAGGCGCTCGAGGCCGAAGGCCTTCAGGACGTGATGATCATGTCCTACGCGGCCAAGTACGCCTCGGCGTTCTACGGGCCCTACCGCGAGGCCATCGGCTCCGGGAAACTGGGAACCGGCTCGGTGGACAACCCTGGCGACAAGAAGACCTATCAGATGGACGCCGCCAATTCGGACGAGGCGCTGCGCGAGGTCGCCCTCGACATCGCCGAGGGCGCCGACATGGTGATGGTGAAGCCGGGTATGCCTTACCTCGACATCGTTCAGCGCGTGGTCGAGGCGTTCAGCATGCCGACCTTCGCGTTCCAGGTGTCTGGCGAGTACGCCATGCTGATGGCCGCCGCCCAGAACGGCTGGCTGGATGAGGAACGCGCGATCCTGGAAAGCCTGGGCGCCTTCAAGCGCGCAGGAGCCGCCGGCGTGATCACCTACTTCGCGCCCCGCGCGGCGAGGCTGCTGGGGGCGTAGCTTCGGACCACTATCAGGGCTCCGAGCAACGCACTTAGGGTTCCGCTAAGGAGACTCCGCACCAGCGGGGGCTCAGCAACTTTGAACCACGGAAAACACGGAACACACAGAAGGCGCGCGGAACCCTGTTTCCGTGTTTTCCGTGGTTACCTTCCTCTAGAACGGACCCGCTTCGCGGCCGGGCAGGACAGGCGCCGTTCGGGTGGTTCGTAAATCTTCTCTAGGGACGCCCCGCTCTCGGGCTGTCGACGGTCGCCACCAGGATCTTGCCCGTCTGGCTGGCCGCGGCGGCTTCATGGTCGGAGCTGTCGGCGACCAGCATGAACAGGGTCCGGCCGTCCTCGCCGCCCAGCATGCAGGCGAAGCACGGCTGGCCGGTGTCGATCACCTCCAGCACCTCGCCGCCCTCGCCGATGCGGACGCACTCCGGCGCAATCGGATTGGCGATCCAGATGGCGCCGTCGGCGTCGAGGCAGATGCCGTCCGGCACGCGCGTCCCGCAGCTTGCCCAGACCCTGCGGTTCGACAGGTCGCCGCCCGCGCCGATGTCGAAGGCGGTCAGCACACCGCCCAGGGTCTCGCCCAGGATCAGGGTGTTGCCGTCCGGCGTGATCACCGGGCCATTGGGGAAATGCAGATCGTCGGCGGCGATCCGCGCGCTGCCGTCCGGAGCAATGTAGGCGAGCTTCGCCGTGGGATGGTCGGCCAGCACGGCCGGAACGCCGCGGGCGGCGATCTCGGCGTCGAGGTCGAACCCGAAGTTGCCGACGTAGGCTCCGCCAGCGGAATCGACCACCATGTCGTTGCAGTGGAAGGTGGCGATATGGCCAAGGTCGGCGTGGATCCCGATGGCGCCGTCCGGCGTGCGGCGCATCACCCGGCGCTTCGTCATCGACACGAAAAGGAGCGAGCCATCCGGCATCCAGCCGAGCCCCGACGGGCGGTCATCGACCTCGAACTCCGTGCGCAGGTCGCCGGCTTCGGAGACCGACTTCACAGCGTGGGCATAGAAGTCGCTGAACCACAGACGGCCGTCATGCCAGCGAGGCCCCTCGCCGAAGTAGATGCCCCCGGTGAGCACCCGTGTTTCCCGTCCCATGCGTCCGCCTCTTTCTGGAAGGTTCTGCCGGCATGATCGTCGAGGTGGTGGGCGCTGTCATCCGCGATCAGGCCGGGCGGGTGCTCACGGTGAGGAAGTGGGGGACGCAGAGGTTCATGCTGCCGGGCGGCAAGCACGAGCCTGGGGAGGACGACGCGACGGCCCTGGCCCGCGAACTGCGGGAGGAACTGGGGGTAGATGTGGCCACGGCGACCCTGCTCGGCCGCTTCGAAGCCCCGGCCGCCAACGAGGCCGGCGCGACGGTGCGGTCCACGGCCTATCGGGTCGAGATCGACGGGGAGCCGGCGATCCAGGCCGAGATCGAGGAGCTGCTGTGGATCGACCCCAAGGCGCCGCCCGACGTGCCGATTGCGCCTATGCTGACCGGACGGATCTTTCCCTCCCTCAATGGGGAAGGACAGGCCGCTTAGCGGCCAGGGTGGGGAGACCTTTCGAAGAACCCGAGCCTGGCCGTGAGACCCCCACCCCGCTTGTCTATGGCAAGTCGACCCACTCCACTAAGGGAGCGAAGGCAGCCAGGCTTTCAGGATCGCATTGACCTTGTCAGGCGCCTCCTGCTGGACCCAGTGCGAGACACCGGGCAGGCGCTCAATGGTCAGGTCGCGCACATAGGCGTCGGTCCCATCCAGCAGTTCGACGCCGAGGGCGGCGTCCTCCTCGCCCCAGACGATCAGGGTGGGCGGCTGGATCACCGGCCATGGGCCGGCCAGCTTGCCCCGCAGGCGGAAGGCGGCGCGGTACCAGTTGATCATGCCGGTCATGGCGCCCGGCCGCTGGGCATCCTTCGCATAGCGGTCAAGGACGTCCGGGGTGAAGTGGGTCTTGTCGATGGCCATGCCGTGGAAGGCTTGGCGGATGGCGCGGGCGTCGTTGGCGGTCATCGCCCGCTCCGGCAGGCCCGGGATCTGGAAGAAGAACATGTACCAGGACTTCTTCAGCTGGGCCCACGACTTGCCAAGATGCGTCGCCATCACCGCCGGGTGCGGCACGTTCATGATCACCAGCCGCTCCAGCGGCCGCACGGCGTTGGCGGCGAAGGTCCAGGCCAGGCCCGCTCCCCAGTCGTGGCCGAGCAGGGTGACGGTCTTCGCTCCGCTGGCGTCGATGATGGCGGCGACGTCCTCCATCAGCCGGTCGATGAGATAGGCCTTCACCTCCTTCGGCTTGGGCTCGGTCTCGCCATAACCGCGCAGGTCGGGCGCCCAGGCGCGGTAGCCCATCTCCGCCAGCAGCGGCAGCTGGTGTCGCCAGGAAAACCGGCTCTCCGGAAAGCCGTGCAGGCAGAGGGCGAGATGGTCGCCCTCCCCCGCCTCATCGACAGCGAACCGGAAGCCGTTGGTTTCGACGAAACGCGTCTGCATCACCGAGCCTTCCCCTGAATATCTTCCAGGTCGTAGCTTCCTTCCGCAGCGAAAGTGAAGGGGCACGAATCGTGGAGCGGAACTGGACGGTGCTGGCGCTTGGCTTGGCAGTCCTTGCGGGCTTCGCGGGCAGCGCCCGAGCCCAGTCGGCAGAGGCGAACGCCCTCGGTCTACAGATTTCACAGACCATCTTCCGCTCGCTGCCGCTGGAAGACGTTCTGGAAAGAGGCGTAGCCGGAGCTCCAGGAACATTCAACTTGAAGACGCGTCCGGAGTGGAAGGCCTACCTGTCCGATGCCCTCAAGGAAGAATTCCGACACGACATGCCCGCGATTGAGCGAATATTTGGACGGACTTTGGCCAAGACCCTGACCATCGAGGAACTACGGGTCGGGAACAGCGCCCTGCGAGATCCAGCTTTGCAGGCCGCCCTCCGAGGACAGGCGAATGCAAGACCGTCCCGCGAGACCCAGAAGCTGCTTCAGACCGCGGCCGGCCAGTCCTTCCTGACCAAGCTGCGAGCAAGCAACACGATGCTCGATCCGATGCTCGATGAAGTCATGATCGAACTGGCGCCGGGCGCGCTGCGGCGTTTCGCCGACAAGGTCGACGCCGACGAAGCGGAGCGCCGCGCCGCTCAGGCCGTGAAATAGGTGCTCTCGCGCTCCATGCCCGGAAGG
This sequence comes from Pseudomonadota bacterium, assembly GCA_963205005.1. Taxonomy (GTDB): domain Bacteria; phylum Pseudomonadota; class Alphaproteobacteria; order Caulobacterales; family Caulobacteraceae; genus Phenylobacterium. The sequence continues at coordinate 11,478 of CAUJHW010000151.1, read as the reverse complement.
CGGATCAGGCCCCGGTAGGTGAAGCCGATCTTCCGTAGAACCGCCATCGACGCGTAGTTCTCGGGCGAGGTGATCGCCGCCAGTTCCGTGTAGCCAAGAGCTGTACGGGCATGGTTGAGAACGGCGGCGGCGGCCTCCTGAGCATAGCCAAGGCCCCAGGCCTTCGGCAGGAAAGCGTAGCCGACGTCGGGCACATCGAGCCCCTCGCGCCGGACGAGACCGGCTAGACCCACGGCCACCTCGCCGGACTTCTGGACCACCAGCCACATGCCGAATCCGTGCTCGCGGTAGCTGCCGATGATCCGGGTCTCGATGTAGTCGCGGGCCTCGGCCTCGGTGCGGACGCCGCGGTCGCCAATGTTGGCGATGAATCCCGAGGTGTTGAGGAGTTCCAGCACGAAGGGGGCGTCGGCGGCCGCGACCTCGCGCAGGACCAGCCGATCGGTTTCCAGAACGGTCACCGGGTTCCCTCCATGAGAAACGCCATCTTAACGCGGCGGGCTCAACTTGGCCTTTGAAACACAGTTAAGCCGGGTGAACCATGTCGGTGGGCGATCAGCCGATCGTTATCAAGAAGGTCAAGAAGGGCGGCGGAGCCGGCCACCACGGCGGTGCGTGGAAGGTGGCCTACGCCGACTTCGTGACCGCGATGATGGCGTTCTTCCTGCTCATGTGGCTGATCAACACCACCTCACCGGAACAGAAGCGCGGCATCGCCGATTATTTCGCCCCGGCCAGCGTGTCGCAGACCAACTCCGGCGCCGGCGGCATCCTCGGCGGCTCGGCGCTGGGCGCGGATGGCTCCAAGAGCGCCGGCGCCAGCGACGTCATCGAGGAGCTGTCGCCCACCTCGCGCAATCCCAACGACGGCAACAGCAAGGACGGCGGCAAGGGTAAGACCGCCGCCGAACTGGCCGCCGACGCCGAGACCGAGGCCCAGCAGAAGGCGGAAGCCGCCGCGTTCGCCTCCGCCGCCCAGTCCCTGCGTCAGGCGCTGCAGGACATGCCGGAACTGGCTGAGCTGTCGAAGAACATCATCATCGACGAGACCCCGGAGGGCCTGCGCATCCAGCTGGTCGACCAGGAAGGTCGTTCGATGTTCAACCAGGGGGCTGCCGCGCCGAACGACCGTGCGAAGCTGCTGCTGCGGGCGATCTCCAAGATCATCAATCAGCTTCCGAACCGGATCAGCATCTACGGCCATACCAGCGCCAGTTCCGGTGGGGCGAAGCCCGAGACGGACTGGCAGCTCTCGGCCAGTCGCGCCGACTCCTCGCGCCGGGTGCTGCAGGGCGCGGGCGTGGACGCCGACCGGGTCTACCAGGTTTCCGGCAAGGCCAGCTCCGAGCCACTCTACCCGGACGATCCCACCCTGCCCGGCAATCGCCGCATCGCCATTGTGCTGTTGCGCGAGGCGCCCGTGCTGCCGCCGAACCCGGGTCTCTAGGCAGACCTTGCGTGGAGCCGCCGCATGACGCCTAATCGCGTCAGGCGCATTGTTTCGAAAGCGACTCCCGCTCCGTGACGCAGCATTTCCCGACCCGACAGCTCCGGTTCTTCCTGACCGCGCCGTCGCCGTGTCCGTACCTTCCGGACCGGTTCGAGCGGAAGGTGTTTGCCCATCTGCCCCTGACAGAGGGCGCCTCGGTGAACGACAGCCTGACCCAGGTGGGCTTCCGCCGGTCGCAGAACATCGCCTATCGCCCCGCCTGCGAAGCCTGCGCGGCCTGTGTCTCGGCACGGATCCCGGTGGCGGACTACGCCTTCTCGCGCTCGGAGCGGAAAACGCTCGCGCGCAATTCCGACGTCGAACGCAACCTTGTCGAGGCCGAGGCCACCATGGAGCAGTTCGACCTGCTCCGCCGCTATCTGCTGGCCCGACACGCCGACGGCGGCATGGCCGAGATGACGTGGCCCGACTACGTGGCCATGGTCGAGGACACCGCGGTCCGCACGCACATCCTGGAGTACCGGCTCAAGGCGAAGGACGGCGGTCCCGGAGACCTGATCGGCTGCGCCCTGGTCGATCTGATGAGCGACGGGCTGTCACTGGTTTACAGCTACTATGACCCGACGCTGTCGCGGCGCAGCCTGGGCTCGTTCATGATCCTGGATCATATCTCACAGGCCGAGCAGACCAAGCTGCCCTACGTCTACCTGGGCTACTGGGTCCGCGGCTCGGACAAGATGGATTACAAGGTCCGCTTCTCGCCGATCGAGCTCCTGAAGCCCGACGGCTGGACCCTGGCGGCGGCGCGGGATCTGCCGCGCACCTGAGACGAGCTGTGGAACGCGGGCGTAACCCGGCCGCCGTGGTGGCGCGGGGACGTACGTGGTCCTAAACTCCTCCCGTGACATCACCGGACAGGCAGGACCCATGGCGCGGCAGCTTCGGCTGAGCCTTGCGCGCGAGCGACCCGCGTCGCTCGACGCCTTCGCGCGCGGAGCCTCGAATGCCGAGGCCGTGGCCGCGGTCGAGGCTTGGCCCGCATGGCAGGGCGGCTGCCTGACGATTGTCGGCCCACAAGGCGCCGGCAAGAGCCACCTCGCCCAGGCCTGGGCGGCCCTGGCGGACGCTCTGGTGGTGAACCGGGACCTGGCCGACGCCGGCGCCGCGGCCGGTCGGCCGGTGCTGCTGGAGGACGCCGACCGTGGGGTCCCACCGGAAGCGCTGTTCCACCTGATAAACCTTGCGGCCCGCCAGGGCGGCGGCCTGCTGCTCACCGCCCGGACACGGCCAGTAACCTGGCCGAGCGACCTCCCCGACCTTCGCTCGCGTCTCAATGCCCTGCCCGTGGCGGAGATCGGCCCGCCGGACGACATGGTGCTGGAGGGTGTGCTGCGGACATTCTTCCGCGACCGCAATATCCGCCCGCCGGACGAGGTTTTCCCCTACCTTCTGGCCAGGATGGGGCGCTCCATCCCCGATGCGCAGGAGATCGTGCGGCGGCTTGATGAAGCCGGCGACGAAGGTTTCCGTCCAATCACCCGCGTGCTGGCGCGGCAGATTCTTGAAGAAAACCAGGAACTCGATCTCTGAACCGGAGAATCTTTCGCGGCGCGATAGACAAACTGATTCGTTTTCCGGCAGGTGGTCAGGGCGTGGCGTTTGGGCCGCGCGCCACGGGACCTTGGGATGCTCGCGCGGATCCCGGCCACCGCAGCTCCTGAACTGGAGCTCAAGTTCCAGCTGGACCCCGGCGCTGTCGAGGCGCTGGCGGCGACGTTTCCCCTGGAGACGGCCTCGATTTCGGACCTGCACGCGATCTATTTTGACACGCCGGGGCACGCCCTGCGCGACGGCGGCTTCAGCCTGAGGGTGCGCCGCAAGGGCCAGACGCACATCCAGACTCTGAAGCATCGGGCCGGTGGCGGCCTGTTCGAGCGCGATGAATGGGAATCCCCGGTCCCCGGCCCGGAACTGGACCTCGGTCTGCTGGACGGGACGCCGGCCCGTGTGGCGGTGGGCGAAGCGACCCTGGCGCAGGTGTTCGAAGTCTCGGTGGAGCGGCGCATCCACATCTGGACCGATGGGGCCGCGCGGATCGAGGTAAGTTTCGATACTGGCCGCATCGTCGCCGGCGACCGTGAGGAACCGGTCGCGGAGATGGAACTGGAGCTGCTTGCAGGGCCGCCTGAGGCGCTGTTCGCCCTCGCGCGTCAACTTCAGACCAAGGCGTCGCTCACCCTGTCGTTCGAGAGCAAGGCCGAGCGCGGCTACCGGCTGGCCGGTCACGACGGCGTCGCCGCGCTCAAGGCCCAGATCACTGCGGTGGGGCCGCAGACGAGCGCTGGGGACGCCTTCCAGCAAGTCAGTCGCAATGCCCTGATCCAGATCGCCGGCAATGCCCGACTGCTGCAGAGGGCGCATAATCCGGAGGTGCTGCATCAGACCCGCGTCGGCCTGCGTCGCCTGCGCGCCGCCCTCTCGGTGTTCCGGGCGATGCTGGACCCGGAGGGACTGAACGCCGCGCGGACCGAGACGCGTTGGCTGGCCGGCGAACTCTCGCCAGCTCGGGACCTCGACGTGTTCCTGCAGAACGCCGGCGCCTCCGACGACATCGACGAAGACGCCGGCCGAGCCGCGTTCTTTCGGGCGCTGCGGCTCGCCCAGGCGGAGGCCTATGAGCGCGCGCTGGCGGCCGTCCGCTCGGCGAGGTTCCGCGCCCTTATGCTCCGCCTCGGCGAATGGATCGAGGTCGGCGCCTGGCTACGACTGGACGACGGCCCGCGGCGCAGTCTGCGGGAGGGCCCGATCACGACCCTGGCCGCCCCCATGCTCGACCGGCTCGACCAGCGCCTCCGGAAGCGTTCACGTCATTTCCGCCGCCTGGACATCGAAGCTCGCCATGAGCTTCGCAAGCAGGCCAAGAAGCTCCGGTATGCCGCTGCTTTCTTTGGCGAGGCGTTTCCGAAGCACCCCCGTCGCCGGGCGCGGTTCTCGGCGGCGCTTCGCCAGGTGCAGGACCAACTGGGCGCGCTGAACGACATGGCTGTGACCCGCGCGGTGGCTCTGGCGGCGGTCGGAGCCCGTTCAGGGGATATGGCCTTCGCCGCAGGCCTTGAGGTGGCGCGGCTGACGCGTGACGAAGAGTCCGTTCTGGACGCGGCCAACCGGGCTCTGAAGGCCTATCGAAAGGGCCGGTCGTTCTGGCCCGCCGCTGACAAGGCTCTTAACCTTTCTTCGCCACGTTTACGGCCTATCTGACTGTCAGAGACTCCGAATGCCCGACGACGCCGCCTCGATCATCGCAACAACGCCCGCGCCCGGCGCGAGCGAGGGCGCCCCCGGCCCGGCGGGTCAGGACCTGATCAAGTCGCCGGCCCGGTTCTTCAATCGCGAACTGTCCTGGCTGGCGTTCAACCGCCGGGTCCTCGCCGAAAGCATGAACCCGCGGCATCCGCTGCTGGAACGGCTGCGGTTCCTGGCGATCAGCGCCAACAATCTCGATGAATTCTACATGGTCCGCGTGGCAGGCCTGAAGGCGCAGGTCCGCGAAGGCGTCCGGGTCTTTAGCCAGGACGGTCTGACTCCGGCCGAGCAGCTGATCCGGGTGAATGCCGCCGCCGCGGACCTGATGGGCGATCAGCAGACGCGCTGGCGGCAGCTTCGCGACGAACTGTCCGGCGAGGGCCTTAGCTACATCTCGGCCGGCGATGTCACCGAGGCCGAACGGGACAGCCTTGATGCGCGGTTCCTTTCCGACCTGTTCCCGGTGCTCACGCCGCTGGCGATCGATCCGGCGCACCCGTTCCCGTTCATCCCGAACCTGGCCTTTTCGCTGGTCCTGAAGATCCGCCGGAACTCGGACGGCCGACAGCTCTATGCCCTGGCGCCCCTGCCGGCGCAGGTGACGCGGTTCTGGGAGCTGGCGCCCGTCAAGGCTGGCCGGCGGAAGGCCCAGCGCCGGGTGATATCGCTGGAAAGCGTGGTGACCCTCTTCCTCGACCATCTGTTCCCCGGCTGCGAGATCGAGGCCCAGGGCGTCTTCCGGCTGATCCGCGACAGTGACGTGGAAATGGAGGAAGAGGCCGAGGATCTGGTCCGCGAATTCGAGGCGCGGCTGAAGCAGCGCCGCCTGGGCTCGGTCGTCCGTGTCGAGATCGAGTCGGCGATGCCGGAGGAACTGCGCGCCTTCATCTCCGGGGCCCTGCACGCCAACCCCGAGGACATCATCCTCATCGAGGGGCTGCTGGGCCTGGACGAACTGACCCAGTTGATCCCCGCTGATCGCCCCGAGCTGAAGTTCAAGCCGTTCGAGGCCCGCTTTCCGGAGCGGATCCGCGACCATGGCGGCGACTGCTTCGCGGCGATCCGCGAGAAGGACATCCTGGTCCACCATCCCTTCGAGAGCTTCGACGTAGTGGTCCAGTTCCTGCGCCAGGCCGCTCGGGACCCGAACGTGCTGGCGATCAAGCAGACACTCTACCGGACCTCGAAGGACAGCCCGATCGTGGCCGCCCTCATCGAGGCGGCGGACAACGGCAAGAACGTTACTGCGGTCATCGAGATCAAGGCCCGGTTCGACGAGGAGGCCAACCTGAAGTGGGCCCGCGACCTGGAACGGGCGGGCGTCCACGTGGTCTATGGCTTCATCGAGTACAAGACCCACGCCAAGCTCTCGATGGTGGTCCGCCGCGAGGGCGAGATGCTCCGCACCTACTGTCACTTCGGGACCGGCAACTATCACCCGGTCACCGCAAGGGTTTACACCGACCTGTCGCTGTTCACGACAGAGCCGCCGTTCGGACGCGACTCGGCCAAGCTGTTCAACTTCGTCACCGGCTACGCCCAGCCTGTCGGCCTGGAACGGCTGTCGTTCTCGCCGGTCACCATGAAGCGCGACCTGCTGCGGATGATCCGGGCCGAGGCCGACAACGCCCGGGACGGCAAGCCCGCGGCCATCTGGGCCAAGATGAACTCGCTGGTGGACCCGGAGATCATCGACGCGCTCTACGCCGCCGGCCAGGCCGGGGTGTCCATTGATCTGGTGATCCGCGGCATCTGCTGCCTGCGGCCGGGCGTGCCGGGTCTGTCTCAGAACATCCGGGTGAAATCGATCGTCGGCCGCTACCTCGAGCACGGGCGGATCGTGGCCTTCGCCAACGGCCATCCGATGCCGTCGCAGCACGCCCGCCTCTACATGAGTTCGGCCGACTGGATGCCGCGCAACCTCGACCGCCGCGTCGAGGTGATGACGCCGATCGAGAACCCGACGGTCCATCAACAGGTTCTGCAACAGATCATGGTCGCAAACCTGAAAGACGAAGCGCAAAGCTGGACCCTGGACGCCGATGGCCGCTATAGGCGTGATCCTGCCTGGGACCACCCGAACGCCTTTTCGGCGCACGAGTATTTCATGACCAATCCGAGTCTCTCCGGTCGCGGGCAGAAAGTGAAAGACATGCCGCGCGCGATCGAAAATGTGGCAACGCGGGGATAGCTCCAGCCGCCCGGAAGGCCGCCAGGCGGCGGTCATCGACGTCGGCTCCAATTCCGTGCGCCTGGTGATTTACCGGGTCGACGGCCGCGCCCTCTGGACCGTCTACAACGAGAAGGTCGTCGCCGGCCTGGGCAAGGACCTGACCGGGTCGGGCCGCCTGTCGCCGGACGGCGTGGAGGCCGCGGTCGGGGCGCTGCGCCGGTTCCGGGCGGTGCTCGACGGCTGGAAGGCCGAGGAGGTCACCACGGCCGCCACCGCTGCGGTCCGCGACGCCGCCGACGGCCGGGCGTTCCTGGCCCGGGTCAAGAGCGAGACCGGCCTGGAGATCCGCATCCTCTCCGGCGAGGAAGAGGCCCGCTACGCCGCCCTCGGCGTCATCTGCGGCCAGCCGGACGCCCGGGGCGTGGTCGGCGACCTGGGTGGCTCCAGCCTTGAACTCGTGCGGCTGAACGGCGTGGGTCCCACGGAGGGCGTGACCCTGCCGCTCGGTCCGTTCGCCCTCGGCGCGCCCAAGCCGCTGGACGCCGAGCGGGTCCGCCGTGTGGTCGACGACCACCTGAGGCCCCAGGCGAACCGCTTCTCCAGCCCGGAGTTCCACGCGGTCGGCGGCGCCTGGCGGAACCTGGCGCTGCTGCACATGCAGATGGCCGACTACCCGCTGCACATCGCCCACCAGTACGAGATCGGCCGCGCCGACGCCCTGGAGCTGACCCGGTTCGTCCAGCGACAGTCGCGGCCGTCGCTGGAGCGGATCGAGGGTCTCTCCAAGAAGCGCTTCGACACCCTGCCCTACTCGGCGATCGTGCTGGAGCGCCTGATCGAGCGGCTGGGCGTCGAGCGGATCGTGGTCTCGGCCTACGGCGTGCGCGAGGGCATGCTGCTGGACGCCATGCCCGCGGCGATCCGCGACCGCGACCCGCTGATCGAGGGCTGCGAGGCCCTGACCGCGCAGCACGGGATCAGCCCGGAGCTGGGCCACGCGCTGGACGCCTGGGTCTCGCCCACCTTCGAGCGCCTGCCGCCCATGTTCGGCGAGCGCGACAGCGTGCTGACCGCCGCCGCCAGCCGACTGGCCGACCTGGGTGTCCGCCTGCACCCCGATCACCGCGCGGACCTGGCGTTCGAGCAGGTCCTGCGGGCCCCGCTGGCGGGCATGACGCATCCGGAGCGGGTATTCCTGGCCTATGTGGCCTTCGCCCGGCACTCGGCCTCGCCGGCGCCGTCGGACAGCACCACCATCGGCCGGGTGCTGTCGCCGGAGCGGCGGCAGCGGGCCCGGGCGCTGGGCTCAGCGATCCGGCTGGGCTGCGACCTGTCGGGCCGCAATCCGCGCCTGCTGGAAAAATCCAGCCTGGCCATCAAGGGCGACCGGCTGGTGCTGACAACGCTGACCGGCTGGGAAGACATGCTGCTGGGGGAACAGACCCCGCGCCGCGCCCAGACCCTGGCCCAGGCGCTGAAACTCAAACTCGAAATCGGCTGAAGAGCGGACGGAATGAGGGGCGTCGCAAGCGCGCCCCCCACCGCGTGGCGGCCTTCGGCTGCGCAGATGGAAACCGCAGGGCCGCAATGCAAGAGGGCGGCGCCCCGGTCGCCCGGAACACCGCCCTCTGATCCAGATCCGTTGGGGGACCTGAGCGTTCGAGGTCGAAGGCCGCTCCGGCTTCACTGGTTGCCCAGCCAATCCTGATCCGACTTTCGTCTCTCCCCGCGCCGTCCGGTTCCGGATTGCTCCGGCCCTTTCGAGCCCGGAGAGCTCCTGCCCGCTCCGCTTTCCGGTCGCCCGGTCCGCCGCGCCGCAGTTCCTCTCGGCAAGGTCAGGTTCCTCCCGGGCCGGCCCGCTGGCAATGGCCCCGGAACGCGAGGCTGTGCACCGTCCGGGGCGCCTGCGGTGCAGAACCGGTGGACAACCGCCGGAACCGCGAGGTCCGTCAGGGCCTTGCGGTTATCCTCAGGAAGCCGCGGCGGCCGCCTTCGGGGCGCGACGCACCTCGACCACCCGCACCCGGGCGCCGTCCAGCACCAGGGCCAGCTCGCCGCGCTTCAGGCGCAGAGCGTCCTCGCCGAAGGCCTCGCGGCGCCAGCCCTTGAGGGCGGCCACGTCGGCGTCGTCGTCGTTGGCGATCTGGTCCAGGTCGGAGACGGTCGCAATGAGCTTCGAGGCCACGCCGGATTCCTCGGCGCGGGCCTTGAGCAGCACCTTCAGGAGCTCGACCACGGCGCCGGCGGCGGGCGACGCGGCCTGCCGGCTGCGTTCGATGACGGGAGCGTAGGCCTCGGGGTCCTTCAGCGCCTCGCGGATGGCGGCGATCAGGTCGGGCCCGAAGCGCGAGCCGGAGAAGCCCTTGGGCACCGAGCGGAGGCGGTCCAGCCCGTCGGCGTCGGTCGGCCCCTGGGTGGCGATCTCGTCGATGGCCTCGTCCTTGAGGATCCGGCCGCGGGGCTGGTCGCGCAGCTGGGCGGTGCGCTCGCGCCAGGCGGCGACGGCGCGGTAGACGGCGAGGTACTTGGCGGTGTGCTTGCGCGGGCGCAGGCGCTTCCAGGCGTTCTCGGGCTCGACGTCGTAGTTGGCCGGCGACGTCAGGTCGTTCATCTCGTCGGTCACCCAGCCCAGGCGGCCTTCCTTCTCCAGCCGCTCGCGCAGCATCGGATAGAGGGCGGCCAGGTGGGTCACGTCGGCCAGCGCATAGGTCAGCTGGTTGTCCGACAGCGGGCGGCGGGCCCAGTCGGTGAATCGGGAGCTCTTGTCGAGCTCGATCTTCAGCATCTGGCGGACCAGGGCGTCGTAGGCGATCTGTTCGCCGAAGCCGGCGGCCATCCCGGCGACCTGGGTGTCGAACAGCGGCCGGGGCATGGCCTTCAGGTTGTTGAAGATTTCCACGTCCTGCCGGGCGGCGTGAAACACCTTCAGGATCCGCTCGTCGCGCATGATCTCGAGGAAGGGTTCGAGGTCGAGGCCCTCGGCCAGAGGGTCGATGCAGGCCTCGGCGGTAGCGGCGGCGGCCTGGATGAGGCAGAGCTTCGGCCAGTAGGTCGTCTCACGCATGAACTCGGTGTCGACGGCGACGAAGGCCTGGTCCTTGATCTTGTCGCAGAAGGCCTTGAGTTCGGCAGTGGTGGTGATCGGCGTCATAAATCAGCTATAGCCCCGCGCGCGCGGCCGAGTCTCAGGTCCGCAAGCGCGTCTCTCTGCACTCCAAGTCCGGGTTCGTAAATGTCCGAACGTTCGAACGGCCTCACCTATGCGCAAGCCGGCGTCGATATCGATGCGGGAAACGCGCTGGTGGAACGGATCAAGCCGCTGGCGAAGTCCACGCGGCGGGCGGGCGCCGAGGCCTCGCTGGGCGGTTTCGGGGCGCTGTTCGACCTGAAAGCCGCCGGATATGACGACCCGCTGCTGGTCACCACGACCGACGGGGTCGGCACCAAGCTGAAGGTGGCCATCGAGACCGGCATCCACGACACGGTCGGCATCGACCTGGTCGGCATGTGCGTCAACGACCTGCTGGCCCAGGGCGCCGAGCCGCTGATGTTCCTGGACTACTACGCTACCGGAAAGCTGGACGTCGACGCCGCCGCCGCCGTGGTGGCCGGGATCGCCGAGGGCTGCCGGCAGGCCAACTGCGCGCTGGTGGGCGGCGAGACGGCCGAGATGCCCGGCATGTACGCCGAGGGCGACTACGACATGGCCGGCTTCTGCGTCGGCGCCGTGGACCGCGACAAGGTGCTGCCCCGGATGGGCGACCAGAAGCCCGGCGACGTGCTGATCGGCCTGGGCTCGTCCGGCCCGCACTCCAACGGCTATTCGCTGATCCGCCGCATCGTCGAGCGCTCGGGGCTGGCGTGGGACGCCCCCTGCCCGTTCGCCGATGGCCAGACGCTGGCGCAGGCGCTGCTGGCGCCGACCCGCATCTACATCCGCACCGTCCTGCCGCAGCTGAAGGCCGGGCGGGTGAAGGGCCTGGCCCACATCACCGGCGGCGGCCTGATCGAGAACCCGCCCCGCGCCATCGCCGACGGCCTGGTCCCGCGCTTCGACTGGAACGCCTGGGCGATGCCGCCGGTGTTTGACTGGCTGGCGAAGACCGGCGGCGTCTCGGAGCACGAGATGCGCCGCACCTTCAACTGCGGCCTGGGCCTGGTGCTGATCGTCGCGCCGGAAGACGTGGGCGAGACGCTTCAGGGGCTGATCTCGGCGGGCGAGGACGCCTTCGTCGTGGGCGAGCTGCGCGCGGCCTGAGCCCGCCCCGCCCCCACGGGGCAACTGGCGACCGGCTGGCACGTTGGAAGGCCTGACCTCCCAACAGTCAGGCTGAGCGTACCCGTGAAGCGTCTTCTCATCGTGCTCCTTCCCCTCTCCCTTGCGGCCTGCGCCACCGCGGGCCGGCCGTCCGGCCAGCTCAGCAGCTATGAGCGCCTGACGCCCCGCGAAGGCGCCCTGCGGACCCACGTCTCGCGCCTGAAGATTTCCCCGCAGGCCCCTCGCATCACACGCGTTCTCATCGAGCCCGCCCGCATCGTCGATGGCCCCCGG